>JBEHYU010000009.1:0-92216 GCA_048498015.1 Pseudomonadota bacterium | reverse complement strand
CGCCGGAAAGAAGTAGCGAGACAGCCGAATAAGGCTGGTCCAGGCGAGCGGGCCCGCGCCAACAGAGGCGAGCTCGCCTTCGGCACGATCGAGACCTACCTCATCTGGCGGCTGACCAACGGCAAGTCGCACGTCACCGATGCCAGCAATGTGTCCAGAACGCTGCTCTACAATATCGAGAGCGGCGAGTGGGACGACGAGCTGCTGCAGCTGTTCAAGGTGCCGCGCTCGGTATTGCCCGAGATCAAGGACAATGCCGACGATTTTGGCACGTCCGAGCGCAGCGTGCTGGGCGCGGCGATCCCGATCCTGGGCGCGGCCGGCGACCAGCAGGCCGCCACGATCGGCCAGGCATGCTTCTGGCCGGGCATGATCAAATCGACCTACGGCACGGGCTGCTTTGCGCTGCTCAACACCGGGCCCAACCTTGTCCGGTCCAAGAACCGGCTGCTGACGACGGTGGCCTACCGGCTCGAGGGCAAGCCGACCTATGCGCTCGAGGGCGCGATCTTTATCGCTGGCGCCTCGGTGCAGTGGCTCCGCGACAAGCTCAGGCTGTTTAAGGACGCCAGCGAGACCAACGCGCTCGCCAGGGCGTCGGACGAGAATTCGGCTGTCTATCTCGTGCCGGCCTTTGTCGGGCTGGGGGCGCCGTGGTGGGACGCGGAAGCGCGCGGCGCCATCTACGGGCTCACCCGCAATACGAGCTCGGCCGATTTGGCGCGGGCGGCGCTCGAATCGGTCGCCTACCAGACGCAGGATTTGCTGAGCGCCATGCGCAAGGACTGGCGCGGGGCGCGCGACACCGTGCTGCGCGTCGATGGCGGGATGGTCGCATCGGACTGGACGATGCAGTTTTTGAGCGACATTCTAGACGTGCCGGTGGACCGGCCGACCATCCTCGAGACGACGGCGCTCGGGGCGGCGTGGCTCGCCGGCTACAAAGCCGGGGTGTGGCCCGACATGCGCGGCTTCTCGCGGCGCTGGTCGCTGGACCGGCAGTTCAATCCGTCCATGGACGCGGCGACCCGGAAGCGCAAGCTCAAGGGCTGGACCGACGCGGTGCATCGCACGCTGACGAAATGATCAGCCGGCGCCGCCGGTGATGGTCAGGCTGTCGCCGCCGGTCGTTGTGGTGGTCGCGGCCGGGGCGTTGAGCTTGTCGACGCCACCCTGCCAGGCCGCGAAGCTGCCGCCGGCGATGAAGCACCAGTAGATGCCGTAGCGCGATTTGCGCCCGCCGCCGACGCGCGCCACCGCGAGGCCGAACTCAGTGAATTTGTCGCTGAGCAGCGTGGCGCGATGGCCGGGCGAATTGAGCCAGCCCTCGATGGCCTGCTGCAGGGTCTGCTGGCCACCGGCGATGTTCTCGCCAACCGCGCCGTGATAGCCCGCCGCATCGACGCGCTCGCGCAGCGTGACGCCCAGATTGTGGGCCAGCTGGTCCTTCTGCGCCATCAGGTTGGCCTGCGAGCGGGCGGCGATCTCCAGCATGCCGTTATACGCCATCGGCGCGTGGTTGCCGTTGATGCGGCGCGCTTCGTTGACCGCGGCGAGGATCGAGGCCTGCGTCAGCTGCACCGGTGTGGTGGCGCCCGAGGGGACGTTGGTTGAGAGCCCGATCGAGGCGCAGGCGCTCAGCGACGCCCCGGCCCCGGCGATGATGAAGGCGCGGCGGGTGATCGACATGGCAGGCTTCCGGGGGGTTGTGACGGCCCCGATATACTGCGTCGGCGGGGGCCGGAAAATGGCGGCGATGTCGCGTTTGAACTAAATTAACGGCAAATCCAACGGGTTCTCGCCAAAGCCGGGCGGTGCGATCATCCTCAGGGTGAGGGAGTGCGTATCATGGCCCATCTCGAACTCGACCACGCCGACATGAAGCCCGCGCCGCTGGTGCGCTACGAAATCGCCCTGGAGCATGGGCGCGCCAAGCAGCTGCTGGTCGGCTCGTTCATCGCCGCCGCGATGATCGTGGTGATGGCGGCGATGTTCCTGACCGCGCTGCACTGAGCGGCGCTTTACTCACCGCGCCAAGCGTATAGGCTCGACCCAGGCTGCTGATCGGCGGCGGGGGGACGATGAGCAAATTCACCTCGATCTTCGGGACCGCCAAGCCGGTGATCGCGATGGTGCATCTGGGCGCCCTGCCCGGCGCGCCGCTCTACGATCCGTCCCGCGGTATCGACGGCCTCGTCGAGGGGGCCCGCAAGGACCTGCAGGCGCTGCAGGCCGCCGGCTTCGATGCGGTGATGTTCGGCAACGAGAACGACCGGCCCTATGAGTTCGCGGTCGATACCGCCTCGACCGCCACCATGGCCTATGTCATCGGCCAGCTCCGCGCGCAGATCAGCGTGCCGTTTGGCGTCAACGTGCTGTGGGACCCGCTGAGCTCGATTGCGCTGGCTGCGGCGACGGGGGCGCATTTCGTGCGCGAGATCTTCACCGGCTCGTATGCGTCGGACATGGGGCCGTGGACGCCCGATGCCGGCAAGGCCATGCGCTATCGCGACCGGCTCGGCCGGCAGGATTTGGCGCTGCTCTACAATGTGAGCGCCGAATTCGCCTATTCGCTCGACCAGCGACCGCTGGCCGACCGGGCACGCAGCGCGGTGTTTTCGTCGATCCCCGATGCCATCCTGGTGTCGGGCGCAATCACCGGCGAGGCGGCGAAGATGGCCGACCTCGAAGCCGTCAAGGCAGTGCTGCCCGACACCCCGGTGCTCGCCAATACGGGCGTCAAGCACGCGACGGTCAAGGAGGTGCTGCGCATCGCCGATGGCTGCATCGTGGGCTCCTCGCTCAAGGTCGACGGGCACACCTGGAACGCCGTCGATGCCGATCGTGCCGCCGAGTTCATGCGGCTGGTGCGGGAGACGCGCAAGTGAAGCAGCGGCTGCGCCAGCTGACGCGCGACCTCATGCTGATCCCCGGCCTGTCGGGTTATGAAGGCCGGGTTCGCCGCTACCTCAGGACCGTGCTGGCCGAGATGGGCCACGCCTCGACCACCGACATGCTGGGCAATCTCACGGTGACGCTGGAGGGCTCCAGCGAAGCTCCTCGGGTGATGCTGTTCGCCCATATGGACCAGCTCGGTTTCGTGGTGCGCAAGATCGAGGCCAACGGGCTCGTGCGCATCGAGCGGCTGGGCGGCGTGCCCGAGCGGGCGCTCGCCGCGCAGCAGGTGCTGTTCTGCGTCGGCGAGAGCCGCGACGTGCCCGGCGTGATCGCCAACAAGAGCCACCACGCGACGACGCCGGACGAGAAGTATCGCGTCGTGCCCTACCCCGAGCTCTATGTGGATGCGGGGTTCGCCAGCGCCGCCGACGTGCGCGCCGCAGGCATCGATATCGGCACGCCCGTCGTCTACGCCCCTAACGTGGCGGAGCTGGCCGGCGACCGGCTGGCCGGAACGTCGGTAGATGATCGCGCGGCGTGCGCGGTGATGCTCGAGGTGTTGCGTGGGCTGCGCGAAAGCCCGCAGCGGCCGACGGTGCATTTCGTCTTCTCGGTGCAGGAGGAATACAATCTGCGCGGGGCGCTGCCGGCGGCGCAGGTGCTGTTGCCCGAGATCGCCATCCAGCTCGACTTGATCCTGGCGACCGACACGCCGGACATGGCCGCGCGCGGCGACGTGACGCTCGGCGGCGGGCCGGCGATGAGCCTTTATTCGTTCCACGGTCGCGGCACGCTGAACGGCGTCATCCCGCACCCGGCGCTGGTGAAGCTGTTCGACGATGCGGCCGGCGATATGGGCCTGCCGCTGCAGCGCAGCGCGCATATTGGGGCGCTCACGGACCTGTCTTACGTGCAGCTGGTCGGCGGCGGGGTGGCGGCGCTCGATCTGGGCTTTCCCATGCGCTACAGCCATTCGGCGCTGGAAGTGTGCGATCTCAACGATCTCGTCGGCCTGACGCAGCTGCTGATCGAGGGCCTGCGCCGCATCGACGACCCGGCCTTCAGCCTCGATCGCGACGACTATCCCTGATGCGCTATTACCTCGGCATCGACATCGGCACGTTCGAGTCGAAGGGCGTTCTGGTCGATGGCGAGGGCCGCATCGTCGCCAGTGCCAGCAAGCCGCACAAGATGCTGGTGCCGCAGCCCGGCTGGGCCGAGCACCGGCCGGACGAGGACTGGTGGGGCGATTTCTGCGATCTGTCGCGCCGGCTGATCGCGGAGAGCGGCGTCGATCCGGCCGAGATAAAGGCGGTCGCCGCAAGCGCGATCGGCCCCTGCATGCTGCCGGTCGATGCTTCCGGTACGCCGCTGATGAATGGCGTGCTCTATGGCGTCGATACGCGGGCTCATGCGGAGATCGCCGAGCTGACCGGGCGCATCGGCGAGGATGTGCTGCTGGCGCGCTGCGGCAATGCGCTGACCTCGCAATCGGTCGGGCCGAAGATCCTTTGGCTCAAACACCAACGGCCGGAGCTCTACGCCCGGACCGCGAAGGTGCTGACCTCGACCACCTATATCGTCCACAAGCTCACCGGCGAGTATGTGATCGACCATTACTCGGCCGCCAATTTCTCGCCGCTCTATGTCGTCGACAAGCTCGACTGGAGCGATGAGCTGGCGTCGGACATCATCGGGCTCGACAAGCTGCCGCGGCCGGTGTGGACCACCGAGATCGCCGGCCACGTGACCGCCGAAGCCGCCGCCGCTACCGGTCTCGCGGTCGGCACGCCGGTCACCGCCGGCACCATCGATGCCGGCGCCGAGGCGCTGAGCGTCGGCGTCGCCGCGCCGGGCGACATGCTGCTGATGTATGGCTCGACGATCTTCATCATCGAGGTGACCGCCGAGCGGGTGCGCGATCCGCGGCTCTGGTATGCGCCGTGGTTCTTCCCGGGCGAGCATGCCTCGCTGTCGGGGCTCGCCACCAGCGGCACGCTCAGCCACTGGTTCCGCGAGCAGTTCGGCAAGGAGCTCGACCCGGCGACCGCCGTGGTGACGCTCGCGGCCGAGGCGGCGCAATCGCCACCCGGCGCCAATGGGCTGGTGATGCTGCCATATTTTTCGGGCGAGCGTACACCGATCCACGACATTTTCGCCAAGGGCATGATCTTCGGGCTGGATCTCACCCACACCCGCGGGGACATCTATCGCGCGCTGTTCGAGGGCATCGCGTTCGGCACACGGCATGTGTTCGAGACCTACGACGAAGCGGGGTCCCCGCCCGCCGCCATCTATGCCGCCGGTGGTGGAACGAAGAACGCAGTATGGAGCCAGGCCACGTCGGATATTTCCGGGCGGACGCAGATCGTGCGCGAGAAGACGATCGGCGCATCGTACGGCGATGCCTTCATCGCGGCGCTGGCGGTGGGCGACGTGGCGCGAGCGGATATCGCGAAGTGGAACCCCGTTGCAACGGAGATTGCGCCGCGGGTGGAACTGCACGCTTTGTACGATCGTCGCTATCGTGTGTTCCGCGAGCTGTACGAGCGGACGAAGGGGTTGATACGGGAGGTTGGGCGGTAGCTGAAGTCGGCACGGACATCCTCCCCCCTGGTGGGGGAGGATAGCGCAGCTAGGGCGTCAGCCCGTGGCGCAGCTTGGTGAGGGGGTGTTTGCTCTCAGTCGGCTCGCGAGAAGGCAGCAGGCGAAGCAGAATCGGTGTATCATGGCTGAAGCTAAGAATCCCCTCACTTGCTCGCCTAGGGGTTTGGCTGGTCGCTAAACCCAAGGCCCGCTTTCTCCCCCACCAGGGGGAAGAATGACATCGTGCAAGGTGCTCCCCCCCACCAAGCTTCGCTTGGTCCCCCTCCCCCACAAGCGGGAGAGGAGCACCGACTGCTACTTCACCGAGCCGGCAGTCAGCCCTTTGATAATATAGCGTTCCAGTACGATGCCGATGACCACCAGCGGGGCGATTGCCGCCGTCGACACCGCGGCCATGGTCCACCAGTTGATGCCCTGCGAGCCGGTCTGGCTGGCGACCAGGACGGGGAGCGTCTTGGCGTCGGTGGAGGTGAGCAGCGCGGCGAAGAAATATTCGTTCCAGCACAGGATCAGGCTCAGGATGAAGGCCGCCACCATACCGGGCAGCGCGATAGGCAGGATGATGCGGAAGAACGTGCCCCATGAGCCCAGCCCATCGACCTGCGCCGCCTCGTCGAGCTCGGTGGGGATGGTGTCGAACTGGTCCTTCATGATCCAGATGACGATGGGCAGCACCGTCAGCGTATAGAGCATGGTGAGGCCGAAATGCGTGTCGAGCAGCGCCAGCTCCTTGTAGAGCACGAGGAACGGCAGCGCGAGGACGACGGGCGGCAGGATCAGCTGGCTCAGGAAGAAGAACGAGATATCCTTGTTGCGCATCCAGAGGAATTTGTACTGGAAGCGGGAGAGCCCATAGGCGGCGAGCGAGCCGAGCAGAACGGCGAGCACCGAGGCGCCGACACCCATGACGATCGAATTGGTGAAGCGCAGGATGAACTCGTCGCGCACCGTCGACGTGCCGCCGATGGTATCGGGCGACAGGCCGAGGCCGCGCCAGCCGAGCCAGTTGGGGACATAGTCCACCCAGGGCACCATGTGGCCGAGCTGCACATCCTTGGCGACCTTGGTGGTGGTCGTGATGGTCCAGTAGATCGGAAACAGCGACACGAAGGCCCAGGCCACCAGGGCCGCATAGATGCCGATCTGTCCGAGCAGATGTCTTGTCTGCCGGCGGGCGACCTGGCGTGCTTCGGCGGGGGCGGCATCCAGCGTTGCGGCGGTCATGTCATCCTCCGCATCTGCTTGCTGAGGACGTTGAGCAGCAGGGTGATGAAGACGACGATGAGCACGAGGTAGAGCATCGCCAGCATGGTGCCGTAGCCGACATTGGAGCGGTCGCGATAGACGCGATAGATGAAGCTCGACACGGTATCGGTGGCGCCGCCCGGGCCGCCCGAGGTGACGTTGATCACGAGGTCGGCGAGCTTGAGCTTGAAGATCATGCGGATGACGATGGCGGTGACGCTCACCGGCAGCATTAGCGGGAAGGTGATCTGCCAAAAGCCCTGCCACGGGCCGGCGCCGTCAACCTTGGCGGCCTCCTGCACTTCCTTGGGCAAAGCCTGCAGGCCCGCGAGCAGCAGGATCATCACGAAGGGGATCGACACCCACGCATCCATCGCCTCGATCCAGATCTTGGCCCAGACCGGATCGCCGAAGAAGGACGGGCTCTGCACGCCGACCCAGCGCACGAAGCGGGGGATGGGGCCGAAGCGCGTTTCGAGCATGGATTTGCCGACCATCCAGCTCACGGCGACCGGGGAAAGCATGAAGGGCAGCAGGAAGGTGACGCGCCAGAATTTGCGCGCCCGGATATCGGCGTTGAGCAGCAGAGCGAGGCAGAAGGCCAGCGCGTATTCGAACAGCACCGCGCAGACATAGAAGATCATGTTGAGCAGCGCGTTCAGGTAGAACGGGTCGTGGAGCGCCTGCAGCAGATTGTCGATGCCGTTGAACTGCTGGCCGGCGGCTGAAGCGAGATTCCAGTCGGTGAAGGCAATGGAGAGGCCGAACAGGGTCGGAAAGATCGCCATCGCGGCGGTAAACAACGCCGCCGGCAGCAGGAACAGCGCGCGCCAGCCGCGCTCGCCGCGCGACAGCACGATGCCGGTGCACAGCAGCACCGCCCAGGCGCCGTAGCCGTAGAGTGTCGGCCGCCAGTTGGCGAAACCGAGATCGACGAGCTTTGCCGCGTCGAGCGACTGCAGCACGATCAGCAGGACGAAGGCCGCGGTGGCCAGCCAGACGAGCAACCGGCCGGCAGTCCTGCGACCGGGCGAGACGGTCTCGCGGCCGTCGGCGATCAGGTCGCCGGTGAGCGGAGCGGTAGTCGCCATAGGCTCAAATAAACCCGATGCTCGGATGGGGCGCAACATCGGCGGGTGGCGATTTGCGCCACCCGCCGACGATCAGTCGACTCACATGCCCAGCGAGGCCTGGTAGAGCTTGATCTGGTTGTCGCGGCCGATCTGGTCGGTCAGCTTCTCCCAGGCGGCGGCGATCTGGTCGGCGCCCTCCTGCGCCCCGACCTTGCCGGCGAAGATGTTGGCAAGGATGTCCTCGGCGGCCGAGTAGTACTGGAAGATGCCGGGGATGCGCGGCTCGATGGCCGCGTTGGGGTGGTTGTAGCTGTCGCTCTCGGACTTGAGGTACGAGGTGATGAACGCCTCGTCGTAGCCCGCCGCCACCCACTCGGGAACGTTGAAGTGCGAGTTGCGGTAGGGCTGGAAGCCCGAGGGATACATCGCGGTCCAGATGCTGAGGTCCTTGCCGCCGAGATGGGCGGCAGCGGACCAGGCGGCCTTCTGCTTCTTGGGATCGGAATCGACGCGGGCCATCACATAGACGCCCCAGCCCAGATAAGCGCAGTTGGGCGAGAAGTTCGGGCCCGAGGCGAGCGTGTCCCACTTGCCGGTCTTGGCATTGTAGACGTCGTCCGAGCCGGGCAGGATTGAGAAGCCGACGGTGTCGCCGATGACGGAGGCATCGTTGGTCTTAGCGTTGGAGCCGATATCGCCCCACCAGGGGATCATCGAGCCGGTGCCGGCGAGGAACTGGCTGAAGCCCGTGGTGTTGGGATCGGCGTTGATCTGGTCCGGCGGCTCGCTCGGCAGCGCGTCGATCACGTCCTGGATGGCGCGCACCCAGGCCGGATTGTTGACGCGCGGCTTCATGGTGTCGGCGTCGAACAGCCAGGCTTTGTCGTCAGGATGCTTGGCGTAAGCGGTGGCGCGACTGCCGAGGAAATAGAAGCCGAAGCCGCCCCATGGCTTGGGTGCATCGAGGTAGCCGTAGACGTCGGCGCCGCCGAACTGCTTGCCCTTGAGGAATTTGGTGACCGCCTGCACCTGCTGCCAGGTGGTCGGCACGCCCCATTTGGCGAGTCCCTTCTTGTCGCCGCCATCGGCGTCCCAGGCCGCGGCCAGCGTGGCATCGGCAAAGACGTCGGTGCGGTAGTTGAAATTATGCGCATCGCCATCGACCGTGACGCGGTACTGCTTGCCGTCCCAGGTGCCGACGGGGGGCTGCAGATAGGCCACGACATCGTCCATGTCGATCTGCTTCTTGACCCAGTCGGGCATCTCGGAGGTGAGGCCCTTGCCGCAGACGTCGCCTTCGAAGGGGGCGCCCATCTCGATGACGTCGAAGTCCACGGTGCCGGTCGCCACCGATTGCTGCAGGCGGGCGTTGTAGTCGGCCTGGGCGAGATCGATCCAGCTGAACTTGGCGCCGGTGTAGTCCTCCCACGCCTTCAGGAAGCCGCGGTAGAGGACGTTGTGCAGGTTCTGATTGTTGAGGCCCATGAAGGTCAGCTCGACGCCGGCGAATTCGCCCTGCGCGACATTGGCCTTGGTGGCGCCGAGGCAGAGCTCGCCGACCTTCTGGAAGTCCGCGTCGGTAGGCTGGCCCTTGCCGATGCCCGGAATGGCGAGGATCTGCTTGCGGACATCGTCATCGGCGAAGGCGCGCCCGACGAAGCTGCCGCTCAGCGCCGTGGCGCCCGCGAGTGCCGCCGCACCCTTGAGGAAATTGCGACGCCCGGCATGCAGGGTCATCATACGTTCGTAAAGGTCTACTCTCAAAGTCGTCCTCCCGTTCGTGTGCTTTTGATTGGTCTTGTCACCGGCGGCGGGGCGGCCTGTTGTCCAGGCATTGCGACCCGCGAGCCCGGACCAGTTGAACCCCTCCCCGGGCCGCTCTTCACTGGCGATCAAGCCATTCAACAGTAGGAGCCTCGGGGCGGGAGTCAACCCGCCTTCGGCAGCACCAGGATCAGCGACGCGCGAGAAGTGACTGGACTTCCGCCAGATACGGCATCGAGGGCGCGGTGCCCGGACGGGTCACCGATATGCCGGCGACGGCGGAGCCGAAGCGTGCGGCCTCCTCGGGCGAGGCGCCACGGGCAAGCGCGGCGGCGAAACCGCCATTGAAGGCGTCACCGGCGCCGGCGGTTTCGACCACGGGACCGGCGCTGTAGGGCGGGATGTGCAGCGAGGCGCCGCCGCCATGCAGCAGCGAGCCGTTTTCGCCCAGCGTGATGAGCGCGTTGCGGGCGCCCTTGCGCAGGAACACATCGCCGGCCCGGCGGGCGTCGTCGATGGACGCGACCGTCACGCCGGTGAGCAACGAAGCCTCGGTCTCGTTGGGCGTGACGTAATCGCAGAGGGCATAGATAGCGTCGGGCACCGGCTCGGCGGGGGCCGGGTTGAAGATCGTGGTGACCCCGGCGGCGCGGGCGATTTCGAGGCCACGCAGGGCGGCGGCGACGGGCTGCTCGAGCTGGGTGACGAAGATGGCCGAGCCGCGGATGGTGTCGGCGACGCGCTCGATGTCCTCGACCGAGATGGCGGCTGCGGCTCCGGGCACCACGATGATGGCGTTCTCGCCGGTGAGCTCGTTGACGTAGATGAAGGCGGCGCCGGTGGGTAAATCGTCCGATTGCTGCACGGCGGCAACGATGCCTTCGGCTTTCCAGGTCTGCAGCGCTACCGTGCCGAAATCGTCGCGGCCGATGCGGGAGATGAAGGTGACATCGGCGCCGGCGCGGGCGGCGGCGACCGCCTGGTTGGAGCCTTTGCCGCCCGGCCCCATCTTGAAGCCGGAGCCGGCGAGCGTCTCGCCGATCGCCGGCATGCGGGCGGCGCGGAAGGCGAGATCGGCAACGAAGATGCCGAGAATGGCGACGCCGCGGCCGGCCATGGCTCAGGCGTCCTGCGGCGGCTGGAACACGCCCTTCTTGAAGATGAAGCAGCCGTAGAAGCGGCGCTCGCGCGTCTGGATCACGGCGTAGCAGCGTTTGGCGACTTCATAGAAGGCGAAGCGTTCGACCTGGCCCATCGGCCAGGAGCGGCCCTCGGCGGCATCGATCTCGGCCTGCACTTCGGCGGCGACCGGCGGGACGGTGTTGGGCTCGCCGACGATCTCCATGCGCAGCGCCGGCTGTTCGACAAAACTGTCGAGCGGCAGCACCGACAGCACGGCTCTGGCGGCCCGCGCGACGGTGGGCGCGTCGATGCGCAGCAGCTGGCCGAGCACGGTCTGCGCCGCGACGGATTCCGCCGGGAAATTGGCATCGACGAGAACGATGTCGTCGCCATGGCCCATAGATTCGAGCGCATGCAGGACGTCGGCGTTGAGCAGTGGATCGATGCCCTTGAGCATTGGAGCCTCCCTTCGCGGACTTCCTGCCGCGGTTGCGCGCAGACTTAGCAACCGGGGCGGAGGCCGTCTACCACCGCCGGCCTGCGGAGGCCCCGCCTTCGCGGGGATGACACCTCGGGGGAATGGGGCTTTAGTGATGTGGGGAGAGAAGCGATGCGCTACGAACTGATGCTGCCCTACCAGATCCGCGCCGCCATCGAGAGCAACTGGCCGGTGGTGCTGCCGCTGGGCGTGCTCGAATATCACGGCGAGCACATGGGCGTGGGGATGGACACGCTGGCGGTGATCCGGATGCTGGAGCTGCTCGAGGCCGAGCGGCAGATCGTCATCCTGCCGCCGTTCTACTATGGGGCGGCCAGCTATGCGGTCGAGCCGCCCGAGGGTAATGGCTCGCTGCAGGTGGGTGGCGACCGGCTGGCGCCGCTGGCCGAGGCGCTGTTCACGAGCCTGCTGCGCGTGGGGTTCCGCAACATCCACTTCGTCATCCACCACCAGAGCGAGAATTTTGCGGCCGGCATGCCGACCGACCTCGCCTTCAAGACGGCCGCGCGGCAGGCGATCTTCGCCTTCCTCGAGCGCGAGCGCGGCGAGGGCTGGTGGGGCAATGCCGACATGGCCGACTATTATTCGAAGCACGCGACGGGCGCCGACCCGTTCAACTGGATCAAGGGCCATCCGCTGATGGATGCGGGCGTGCTGGCAGAGTACCCGTTCGACCATGCCGGGGTGGGCGAGACCTCACTGATGCTGGCGCTGTGCCCTGAGGTGGTGGAGATGGCGCGGATCGATGCGACACGATGGTACACGGCGAGCGCAACGGAGGCGAGCGCGGAGCTGGGCCGGAGGGGTGTCGAGATGATCCTCGGGCATTTGCGGCGGGTGGTGGTGTGATGGCGTTCTAGCCGATCGGTCGCCGCATGGGTGCGCGATCTTGCTTGTGCCTTGCACCCGCTGATCCGACCTCGCCCACGACGTCATCCCCGCGAAGGCGGGACACCAGCCTGCTCTCGCGGACGTCCGACAGCTCCGCCTGGATTCCCGCCTTCGCGGGAATGACGCGGTGGTGGGGGATTGAGGGCGCGCGGGGGTGGCGATTGCACGATTTCAAAGAACGCTCCTCCAAAAGCTGGACGAGCAGAGGCATCCGGTCGCCCGGTTTTGAGGGAAGATAGAGAGCGCTCCGAGACGCGTTACGTCCCTGAGGCAAATGTATGAGACGCATCGCGCCCCGGAGGCCGGGATTTGCGGCCTGCATGGACTTCGGCATAAGCCGAGAGCCGTCCGCCAGCCCCCGCCCGCGCACGAAACGCAGCGGCCCGACAGTCCCACCCCGCAATCACTCGTCATGATCTCGCTCATGCGAGGGGAATGAGGGGATATTACCATGGGCCGGAGGCGGTTCGACAACTTCGCCGATATTTCGTGGAAGGGCTTGTCGGGGTTGCAGAATTGGGCGGGACTAGGCGAACGTTCTAGTGGTGGTCTTGGGCTGCTCATCATATCGGCCGGGCCCGCAGTCGGGGAACCTTCCCCTGCGTAGCGGGGGAAGGTGGTACGCGACAGCGTGACGGAAGGGGGCGGCCACGAACACCGAGTTTGGGGGCGCCCTCTCCACGCTTCTTTTCGCTCTGTCCGATCGATCCCAAGGGGGCTCGATCGGCCAACCGCTGAGACTTCGGCTGGTCCCCCTCCCCCGCTTCGCAGGGGAGGGACTCCGACTGAGAGTTTCGCTCAAGGGTGCTGACTGAGGGCAAACACCCCCTCACCAAGCTTCGGTAGGCCTGCGGCCAACCTTCGCTATCCTCCCCCACCAGGGGGGAGGATGACTGTGCCGACTTCACCGCCGGCGGCGCTGGCGCGATGTCATTCTCCCCCTGGTGGGGGAGAAAGTGAGCCTTGGGTTTGGCGACCAGCCAAACCCTTAGGCGAGCAAGTGAGGGGGTTCTTGGTTCAGCAGGCACTCCGCTGGGTACCGACTGAGGGCAAACGCATTTTGCGCAAGCGACGACCCCGGAGGACGACTGAAGCCCTTGAAACAAAATGGGCGCCCGAAGGCGCCCATCTCGTTCGCAAACCGAGACGCTTACTTCCAGCGGGCCGGATAGTCCGGGAAGTCTTCGCAGCCGCACATGGCGTAGTGCAGCGGCGGCATGTCGGTGTTGATGTACTTGTCGAGCACGTCGGCGGTGATCGAGGGCTGCGGCAGGACCCATTCGCCGCCCGGGATCTGTTCGCCGTTGAGCACGCGCTCGGCGGCGATGATCGCGGTACGCCACTGGTAGTTCGGGTAGGTCGGGGCGATGCCCTTGAAGCCGACCGACTTCCACTTCTGGAGGAAGTCCTGCTGGTCTTCGCCGGTGACGATCGGCACGTCGATGCCGGCGTCTTCGAAGGCTTCGACGGCCGCAACCGCGGTGGCGCCGGCATCCATGAAGACGGCGTCGATCTTGCCCTTCTGGATGTAGTCCTCGACGATCGACTTGGTCTTGGCATTGTCGCCGCCGGTGAATTCGGCGCCGACGATGTTGAGGCCCGCATCGGTCAGGATGTGCTTGGCGGCGGAGTAGCGCGTTTCAAGCACGTCGACGCCCGGCAGGATGCGCAGTGCGAGCACATTGCCTCCCTTGGGGGCGTTGTCGGCGATGAACTGCGCGGCCGCGATGCCATAGCCGTAGCCGCCCACCGGGTGGAGGAAGGTCACGGGGCATTTGGTGGTCACGCCACGGTCGAAGACGATGACCGGGAGAACGGCGCAGGCCTTCTCGACGGCCGGCGTCAGAGCCGCGGTGGTGTTGGGCGCGATCAGCATGATGTCGCACTTGCCACCGGTCAGCATGTCGTTGATGTCGGCGATCTGCTTGTCGTCGGAACCACCGGCGTCGGTGACGATGAAGTCCTTGACCTTGTCCTTATCGACGGCAACCTGGGCCTGCATGTTCTTGAAGCCCACGACGCGCCACGGATTGTCGACGGCCGCGTTCGAGAAGCAGATCGTCCACGGACCCGCCTTCTTGTACTTGGAGGTATCGACCATGGTGGCGCCGATATGCTGCAGGTACAGCGGATCGCTCGGATTGTCCGCGGTGGCGGTCAGTTCGGCCTTCTGCTTGGCCATTTCGGCGGGGTCGTCGAAGTTCGGCGACTGCGCCATCGCCGAGCCCACACCCAGCACCATGCTGAGCGCGGCGGCGAGGATTACGAGACGTTTCATGTCTTACTCTCTCCCTTTGCGTATCCAAGTCGTTGCATCCGGACGGGGGCATGGTCCCGCCCGAAGGTGGTTATCGAGCCCTCCTGGAGCTCATTGTCCGGTGCGCTTGCGCCGGTACATCGCCAGCGCCACGGCGCCGATGAGGATCAGGCCCTGCACCACGTTCCGAACCGAAATGGGCAGGCCGAGGAAATTGAGCAGCGTGAAGATGGCGGCGAGCGTCGCGCCGCCCACCACCGTCGCCGGAATCGAGCCGCGGCCGCCGAGCAATTGCGCGCCGCCGAGCACTGCGGCGGTGATGGCCTGCAGCTCGTAGCCCGAGCCCGCATCGGGCGAGACGCCCGAGAAGCCGCCGACGAGGATGCCGGTGACCACCGCCGAGAGCGAGGACAGCACGAAGGCCAGCACGCGGATGCGCGGCACGGGCACGCCGGCCAGCTGCGCGGCGCGCGGATTGTCGCCCACCGCGAGCAGCAGGCGGCCGAGATTGGTGTGGTGCATCAGCCACCAGAGCAGCGCGACCACCACGACGAGAACGATGAGGGACACCGGCAGCTGGCCGATCACCGGCACATCCTTGAAGGCGAAGCGGCCGAAGAAGCGGAAGCTGTCCGGGAGGTAGCCCTTGGGAGCCCCGCCGGACCACATCAGGGTGATGCCGGTCAGCGAGATCATCATGCCGAGCGTGGCGATCAGCGAGGGGACGCGCAGATAGACCACGACGAGGCCGTTGATGAGGCCGACGACGGCGCCGAGCACGAAAAGCAGCGGGATGACCCACCAGACGGCCTCGGCGCTGTTGGAGATCAGCATCGAGGCGCCGATGACCACGAGGGTGATCAGCGCGCCCATCGACAGGTCGAAGCCACCCGCGACGATGACGAAGAGCTGGCCGCTCGCCGCGATGGCGATGGGCGCGACGCGCTTCAGGAAATTCATGAACTGCGCCGGCTCGAAGAAGGAGGGGTTCCGGAACGCGATGAGGATGAGCAGCACGACCAGCACGAAATAGATCGGGTTGATCGACAGCAGCCAGTTGCGCTTCGTCGGGGTGCGGGGGCTGGAGGCGGCCTGATCGGTCATGCGACGAGCTTCTTTGAGCGGGCGGCGTAGAAGGCGACGGCGGCGACGATGATGATGCCACGCAGCGTCCCCTGCACGCCGACGACGGCGGCGAGGCCGGTGAGGTTGAAGATGGCGTCGATGAGCGAGAAGATCAGCACGCCCGCCATGGTGCCCCAGATGCCGCCGCGGCCGCCCGAGAGCAGCGTGCCGCCGATGACGGTGACGGCGATGGACTGCAGATCGTAAGCGCCATCGGCGCCGATCCACGGCGCGCCGGAGCGCAGGCGGCTCGCGAGATAGAGGCCGGCGATGGCAGCGCAAAGCGAAGCGATGATGTGCGTGGCCGTGATGACGCGCCAGGTCTTGATGCCGGCGACGCGCGCCGCATCGGGGTTGCCGCCGACCGAATAGACATCGGAGCCGAAGCGGGTGAAACGCAGCACGATGAAGGCGATGACCACCAGCGCGGCGAGGAACAGCAGGCTCCACGGCACCGGGCCGATCTGCGCATAGGCGAAGGCCTGGAATTCTTCGGGGACGGAGCCGGCGAAATTGTCGACGAAGGCCGACAGGCAGCCCTGGATGATGAAGCTCATGCCGAGCGTGGCGATCAGCGGATTGACCTGCAGGCGCGACACGACGAGGCCGTTGAGGGTGCCGACGATCAGCCCCAAAGCGAGCACGGCGGCGATGGCGGGCACGATCATCGCCGGGTTGCCGTTCATCACCACCGAGGCCAGCACCGAGGAGGCGGAGATGAGGCTCGCCACCGACAGGTCGATCGAGGCGACGAGGATGACGAAGGTCTGGCCGATGGCGGTGATGCCGAGCGCGATCGAGCGGCCGAGGATGGCGATGAGATTGTCGAGCGTCAGGTATTGCGACTGCTGCAGGCCGAGCGCGACGATGGCGTAGATCAGCAGCGCCAGCACCACCAGGATGGCGGGGGCGTAACGATCGAAGCGGAAGCCGGAGCTGCGGCGCGGGCTGGCGATATCGCTCATGCGGCCACCTTTGCCTGGTCGGTGGCGGCGGCCATGATTTCGGGCTCGGTGGCGCCGCGGCCGAACTCGCCGGAGATGCGGCCTTCGCGCATCACGAGGATGCGGTCGGCGGCACCGAGGATTTCGGGCAGGTCGGAGGAGATCATCATGATGGCGGCGCCGTTGCGGGCGAGATCGCGCATCAGATGGTAGATGCCGGCCTTGGCGTTGACGTCGATGCCGCGGGTGGGCTCGATGAAGATGAGGACGCGCGGCTTAAGCGCCAGCCAGCGGGCGACGATGGCCTTCTGCTGGTTGCCGCCGGACAGGAAGCGCATCTCCTGCTCGTAGCTGGGGGCGCGCACCTCCATGCGGTCAAAGAGCTTGTCCATGCTGGGCAGGTCGACGTGGCGGTTGCGGCGGTGATTGCCGAACAGGCGGCCGAAGCCGCGCGAGGTGACCATGCCGTTGTCGCGCACCGACTGCATCAGCAGCAGGCCCTCGGCCTTGCGGTCGCCGGGGAGGAGGCCAATGCCGGCCGCGATGGCGTCACGCGGGCTCGGGAAATGCACCGGGGCGCCGTCGAGCTTCACCTCGCCGGAGGTGAAGGGGATGGAGCCGAACAGCGCCATGGCGAGCGCGGTGCGGCCGGCGCCCTGCAGGCCGGCAAAGCCGGTGATCTCGCCGGCGCGCAAAGTGAAGCCGATGTCGTGGAGGAAGCCATTGCTCGCGCCGCTGACCTCGAGCACGGCCTTGCCGATTTCGGCGGACGTAGCGGCGGGCGGATAGTAGTCGGCGATGTCGCGACCGACCATGGCGTGAATGATGCGGTCGGGCGGTGGCAGCTCGTCGAAGCGGGCGGCGACCTGGCCGTCCTTGATGACGGTGACGCGGTTGGCGAGGCGGGCGATCTCGCGCATGCGGTGCGTAATGTAGACGATGGCGGTGCCGCGGCTGCGCAGCTGGTCGACGATGCCGAACAGCACCTCGCACTCGGCCTCGTTGAGCGCGGCGGTGGGCTCGTCCATGACGATGACCTTGGCATCGAGCGAGGTGGCCTTGGCGACCTCGACCATCTGCTGGCTGGCGACATCGAGATCGGCGACGACGGTATCGGGCGCGATGGTGTGGCGGCTGCCGAACAGGGCCAGCACGCGCTGCGTCTCGCGGCGCATGGCGGCGTAGTCGATGATGCCGCCGCGCACCGGCTCGCGTCCTAGAAAGATGTTCTGGGCGACCGTGCGCTCGGGGAGCAGCGAGAATTCCTGGTAGATCACCGAGATACCGGCCCTTAGGGCATCGAGGGGATGGCTGAAATGCACGGCCCGGCCGTCGAGCACGATCTCGCCGCTGTCCGCCTGGTAGACGCCGGAGAGGATCTTGATGAGGGTCGATTTGCCGGCGCCGTTTTCGCCGACGAGCGCATGCACTTCGCCCGCCTTGCAGGCAAAGCTCACATCGTCCAGCGCCTTCACCCCGGGGAAGGCTTTGGAGATGTGCTGCATCTCGAAGACCGGCGTGTCGCTCATGCGCGCTCCCAGGTGCTGCGGATGAAGCTAGCGCTTTCGGCGAACAGAGTCTCGTAGTCGGGGAACAGCGGTCGCCAGACGCGCGTCGCCGCGGCGATACCCGGCAGGCCGGCGCCGAAGGCTTCGAGCGTGACCCAGCCATCGTAGCCGGCGCGCCTGGCGGCGCCCATGGAGGCGGCGAAATCGATATGGCCGCGACCGGGAATGCCGCGATCGTTCTCGCTGACGTGGAAGACGCCGATATGCGGGGCGATCAGCGCGGCGGCGGCGGCGGGATCGCGCTCTTCAATGTTAGCATGGAAGGTATCGTACATGATGCGCAGGGCCGGGTGACCGACGCGATCAACGTAGCTTTTCGCCTGCTCCATCGTGTTGAGGAAATAGGTCTCGAAGCGGTTGAGGGCCTCGAGGCTGAGATAGACGCCGTTCGCCGCCGCGCGAGTGGCCAGGGCGCGATGCGCCTCGGCGCAATGCTCGAGCTCGGCCTCGGTCGGGCCGTTGCCGGTGAAGTAGCCGATGGGCGCGTGGATCGGGCCGCCCAGACTCTCGGCACCGAGCGCGATGGCACAATCGAGGGCCCAGTCGAGGTGGCGGCGGCCACGGGCGCGGATTTCGGGATCGGACGAGACCGGATCGGCATGAGGGCTCGGCACGATGGCGGTGCAGCAACGGCGCAGGCCGATAGCGTCGAGCTCCGTGGCCAGCCAGGCATAGTGCGAGGGCTCGCCGCTCAGCACCGGGACCTCGACGCCGTCATAGCCGAGCGCCTTGAGCCGGCGGATGGCGGGCAGATGTTCCTCGGTCACGAGGTCGGTGAGGCAAAGCAGGTTGATGCCGAGATTCATCGCGCAGCGCCCCTGCAGATTTCTGCCGCGGCGCGACGGGCAACGGATTTTGAACGTGGCGCGCGCCGCTCCCCGCGGCGCTGCGATTCGGCCGTCATGCAGCCGCCCTCCCCTGTCGCTCGCCTGATTTGTTGACTTTTCCGGCCGTCGTTCTCTAGGCTCTGGTCCGGAGGGCGAGCGAGGCATCATTGCCGACCCCGCGAGGGGAAGCGTTCGAAATACCCCACCGGTAGAATTTGAACACGGAGGCAGGGCATGCTGGCCGATGACGTAAAGACGCGTGCCGTGTCGCGGCCGGCGGTATTCAGCGAGCCTGGAGCGTTGCTCTACGCGGGCAATTGCAACGACCTCTACGAGGCCTCGGTCGCCGGCAAGGTGACGCTGTCCGCCTGGGCGCGGCGCAAATATCCGGGCACGCCGCTGGGCGATGCGCTGCCGCAGGTGCTGTCGGTCGGCGGCTGGGACGCCGCCAGGCGGCAGGACTGGGGCCTCAAGGAGCATTGCAACGAGGGTGTCAAGATCGCCTACCTGGCGCGCGGCAACATGGTGCTGAAGGTCGACGGGCAGCGGCACGAGCTCAGCGAGGGGCAGATGTTCGTGGTGCGCCCGTGGCAGCTCCACTCCTTCGGCGACCCGCATGTGGCGGCGAGCCAGATCATCTGGGTGCTGTTCGACGTCGGCGTGCGCCGGCCGCACGAGGACTGGCTGTGGCCCGACTGGATCGCCTGGCCCGAGCGCGATGCGGCGCGGCTGACGCGGCTGCTGAGCAAGAACGAGCAGCATGTGATGAGCGCGACGCGCGACGTGGCGCGCAGTTTTCACGACATCGCCGAGATCGTCGCAGCCGGCGACATCGCGGGCAGCGAAACGCGGCTGAGGCTGATCATTTCGATGATGCTGCTGCAGTTCATGCAGATGCTGGAACGGCAGGAGCCGGCGCTCGACGACGAACTCGCGAGCTCGAAGCGCACGGTGAGCATTTTCCTCAAACGCCTGCAGCACGCGCTGGAGGAGGACTGGACGCTCGAGAACATGGCGGCCGAATGCCATTTGTCGCGCACGCAATTCGCCCAGCACTGCCAGGCGATCACCAACATGACGCCGGTGCGCTACCTGCAGATGATCCGGCTGGAGGCAGCGCAGCGGCAATTGGGGGCGCATGACGACGCCTCGGTCACCGAGATCGCGCATGCCTGCGGCTTCTCGTCGAGCCAGTATTTCGCCACCTGCTACAAGCGCCGCTTCGGCTATTCGCCGCTCGAAACGCGAGAGCACCTCGCTACCGCCTAGAACAACGTTGTATCCATGACCATTGAGCAGCCCGAAATGGGCGTCGTGCCGGGGCTGCTGCCCCTGGCGATCATCATCTTCCTGGGTTTTTCGACGATCGGCATTCCGTTGCCGGCGCTGCCGCTCGAAGTCACGCAAAGCCTCGGCTTCGGCGCCGTGACGGTGGGCTGGGTGATCGGCACGCAATCGCTGGTGACGGTGTTCTCGCGCCAGATCGCCGGCCGCGTCTCGGATGCGCGCGGTCCCAAGCTTGCCGTGCTGATCGGCCTGCCGCTGGCGACGATCACCGGCTGCTTCTACTTCGCCTCGACACTGGTGGCGGACGCCAATGTGTCGCTGACCCTGCTGCTGATCGGGCGCGTGCTGCTGGGGCTCTCCGAAAGCTTCGTGCTCACCGGCGCGATGACCTGGGGCATCGCCCGGCTCGGCGTCAATCGCGCAGCGCGGGTGATGGCCTGGCAGGGCATCGCGATGTTCAGCGCGCTGTCGCTGGGCGGTCCGGTGGGCGCGTGGCTGATGGACAGCTACGGGTTCCGCTCGATCGCCGTCGTCACCATCGCGCTGCCGCTGATCGGGCTCGGCGTCGCCTTCAGCCTGCCGGCCGTGCAGACGATGGCCGGCAAGCGCGAGGGCTTCTTCAAGGTCATCGGCATGATCTGGCGGCACGGGCTGGCGCTGCTGCTGGGCGCGACGCCCTACGCCACGGTGATCTCGTTCACGACGCTCTACTTCGTGGCGCGCGACTGGGCGGGCGCGGGATACGCGCTGGCCGGGTTCGGCATCGGCTACATCGTGGTGCGGATTTTCTTCATCCACCTGCTCGACCGCGCCGGCGCCCTGCTGGCCGGCGCCGGCTCGCTGTCGGTCGAGGTGATCGGCATGCTGCTGCTGGCGGTGGCGCCGAATGGCATCGTAGCGCTGATCGGCGCGACGCTCACCGGCGTCGGCTTCTCGCTGGTGTTCCCCTCGATCGGCGCGGAGGCGGTGCGCAAGGTCAGCCCGCAGAACCGCGGCAGCGCCGTAAGCGGGTTCAGCGCCTTCCTCGATATTGCGCTCGGGCTGACCGGACCGGTGATGGGCGTGCTGCTCAGCCTTGGCGGCTTCCCGCTGATCTATATGGCGGGCGCCGTCGCGGCGCTTGGCGCGATCGGCCTCGTGCTGGCGCTCCGCCGTGGCTGAGCGCCCGCTCCTCATTGGCGGGCCTTGATGAGGTCGGCGATGCGCTCGGCCATCATGATGGTCGGGATATTGGTGTTGGCGCGTGGGATCGACGGCATCAGCGAGGCATCGACGACGCGCAGGCCATCGACGCCATGCACCCGGCCGGCGCCATTGGTGACGGCGAGGCGGTCGCTCGCGGCGCCCATGCGGGCGGTGCCCGAAGCGTGCCAGACGCCGGCCACGCCATTGGTGACGAACTCGGCCAGCGCCCTGTCGTCCTTGAGCAGGCTGTCGAGGGTGATGCCGAGGGTCACGACTGACTCCAGCACGGCGCGGCGGGCCGGACCGGCGAAATCGAGCAGGCCCGAGAACAGGCCGCGCTGGATCTGGTTCCAGGCGCCGGGCGCACCGACCTTGGCGACGCGCGGCGAATAGGTGGTGGGGAACACCGGGCCCGCGACATTGGCCATCGACGGATCGGTGAGCGCCTTGGCGCCAACGCGAAAACCGATCTTCAGGCGTTCGAGGTCGCGATCGTCGCTCAGCATGTTGAAATCGACCAGCGGCTCGTCGCGGACGTCAGCGGAGATAAGTTCGACATGGCCGCGCGAATAGGCCTTGTTGACCCAGATGAAGAGCGTGCCGACGCGCTGGCCGATGGAGTGCCAGGCCGAGCGGGCGATGATGCCGAAATGCATGTCGCCCTCGGGCGTGCCGGGCAGCTTCGACGAAAAGCGCAGGATGGCGTGATCGTGGTGCTCGTCGAGATCGAGCAGGCGCGACTGCGGCGGCAGGTAGGTCGACACGGCAGTAGACGGATGTTCCATCAGGTTCCGGCCGACGCCGGCGAGCTGGGCGACGACCGGGATGTTGAATTTGCCCAGCTGATCGGCCGGGCCGATGCCGCTGCGCATCAGCAGCGCCGGGGTGTGGATAGCGCCGGTCGAGACGATCACTTCGTTGGCAGTGAGCGTCTCGGTTGGCCCGCCGCCATCGGCGCGGCAGATCACGGCGCCGGTGGCCTTGCGGCCATCGAAGGTGACGGTTTGCGCCAGATGATCGGTGATGATCCTGAGGTTCGGGCGGCCGCGCACGGCGTCGCTGAGATAGACCACCGAGGTCGGCACGCGCCGGCCGTTTTCGTCCTTGGCGATGGCGCCGACATAGACGCCGTCCTGCCACTTGCCGTTCTGGTCCGGCAGGGTCGGATAGCCCTGGTTGTTGAGGGCGCGCATGACTCCGGTGACGAAGGGGGAGCGTTTCGCATCGGTGATGCGGCGGATGGGCAGCGGGCCGGTCTGGCCGTGCCATTCATTGTCGATGTCGTAGTCGTGCTCGAGCTTCCTGAAATAGGGCAGCGCAGCATCGAAGGACCAGCCCTCGGCGCCCATCTCGCCCCACTCGTCATAGTCGGACGGACCGCCGCGATTGGCGACGAGTGCGTTGACGGCGGAGCCGCCGCCGAGCACGCGGCCCTGCTCGTAGCGGCGCGGCGTGCGCGGCGCGTTGGAACCGCGCGGCGCGCCGATATAGGCGGTGAGCTTGGGCCAGATATTGTTGACGTCCGAATAGGCGCCGCCGGGATAGCGCGCCGCGATATTGGCCGGCATGGTGGTAGCCGAGATGTTGCGGCCGGCTTCCACCAGCACGACCTGCTTGGTCGGATCCTCGCTCAGGCGCGAAGCCAGCACGCAACCGGCGCTGCCGCCGCCAAGGATGAGGTAGTCGATCAATCAGGCCTCCCGGATCGTGGTCCGCGCCTCTCATGGGCGACGTAACCATCCGGTTACATGGTTGGCGATGGCGAGCGATGGAGTCAAGCAAAAGTGGTCTGCTTGACGGCGCCCATCCCTCGTGCCAGTTGTAACCGACCAGTTACAAAAGACAAACATCAGGGAGGGTCGGATGGCGATCAAGCGCCTCGGCATCATCATGCACGGCATCACCGGACGCATGGGGCTCAACCAGCATCTCGTGCGCTCGATCGTGGCGATCCGCGACCAGGGCGGCGTGATGCTGCCCGATGGCGACCGGGTGATGCCCGACCCGATCCTGGTCGGCCGCAATGCCGAGAAGATCGAGGCCATCGCCAGGGCGCACAACATTGCACGCTGGACGACCGACCTCGGCGCCGCGCTCGCCAACCCCGACGACACGCTGTTCTTCGATGCCGGCTCGACGCAGATGCGGACCGACCTGCTGAAGCGCGCCATGCAGGCGGGCAAGCACGTCTATTGCGAGAAGCCGATCGCCGAAACGCTGGCCGATGCGCTGTCGCTGGCCGAGATGGCCGAGCAGCTCAAGCTCAAGAACGGCGTGGTGCAGGACAAGCTGTTCCTGCCCGGCCTGCGCAAGATCAAGCTGCTGGCCGACAGCGGCTTCTTCGGCAAGATCCTCTCGGTGCGCGGCGAATTCGGCTATTGGGTATTCGAGGGCGACTGGGGCGTGCCGGCGCAGCGGCCATCGTGGAATTACCGCAAGGGCGAAGGCGGCGGCATCATCCTCGATATGCTGCCGCACTGGCGCTACGTGCTCGACAATCTGTTCGGCTCTGTGAAGGCGGTGAGCTGCATCGGCGCGACACACATCCCCGAGCGCGTCGATGAGAAGGGCGTGGCGTACACGGCCGACGCCGATGATGCGGCCTATGCGACGTTCGAGCTCGAGGGCGGCATCATTGCCCATATCAATTCGAGCTGGGCGGTGCGGGTGAAGCGCGACGACCTCGTGACCTTCCAGGTGGACGGGACGCACGGCTCGGCGGTCGCCGGGCTGCAACGTTGCTGGACGCAGCACCGGGTCAATACGCCCAAGCCGGTGTGGAACCCCGACGTGCCGCAGACCATCCCGTTCAACGATACGTGGGAGGAAGTGCCGACGACGCAGCCCTTCGACAATGGCTTCAAGGTGCAGTGGGAGGATTTCATCCGCCACGTCGTTGCCGGTACGCCGTGGACGTTCAGCCTGCGCGAAGGCGCCAAGGGCGTGCAGCTGGCGGAGCTGGCGATGCTCAGCTGGAAGGAGCGCCGCTGGGTCGACGTGCCGGCGCTGACGCCGGCCCGCGCGATGGCGAACGCCTGAGATGACCAGCCTCACCCTGCCCCGCGCCGACGGCTCGCTCGAGCGCTATGCCGTCCGCAACGCGCCGCTCGATGTGGGCGGCGGCGACCACAAGTTCAACCGCATTGCCTATGCGGCGGCGCATGTCGTGATCGACCCGCTGGCGGACAGCGATCCGTGGATCGACAGCACGGTCGACTGGGATACGACGATCGCGTTCCGGCGCTATCTGTGGAGCCTCGGGCTCGGCGTGGCGGAGGCGATGGATACGGCGCAGCGCGGCATGGGGCTCGACTGGGGCGGCGCGCAGACGCTGATCCGCCACGCGCTCGCGGCGGCGAAGGAGACACCCGGCGCGCTGATCGCCTGTGGCGTGGGCACCGACCATCTGGCGCCGTCGCCGACACTGACGCTGGACGACGTGATCCGGGCCTATGAGGAGCAGTTCGAGTTCGTCGAGGGCCTCGGCGGGCGCGTCATCCTGATGGCGAGCCGGGCGCTGGTGGTGGCGGCGAAGTCGCTGGACGACTATGCTCGGGTCTATGACCGGTTGCTGCGGCAGGCGAAGCAGCCGGTGATCCTGCACTGGCTGGGCGAGATGTTCGACCCGGCGCTGGCCGGCTATTGGGGCCATGCCGACCACGACAAGGCGATGGATGTCGCCGTGGACGTGATCAACGCACATGCGGACAAGGTCGATGGCATCAAGATCTCGCTGCTCTCGGCGGAAAAAGAGATCACGATGCGTCGCCGGCTCGACAAGCGCGTGAAGATGTATACGGGCGACGATTTCAACTATGCCGAGCTGATCGAGGGCGATGCGCAGGGTTATTCGCACGCACTGCTGGGCATTTTCGATGCGATCGCGCCAGCGGCTTCGGCCGGGCTCACGGCGCTGGCCAAGGGCGACAGCGCTGAGTTTAACGCCATTCTAGCGCCGACGGTGCCGCTGTCGCGGCTGATCTTCAAGGCGCCGACGCGGTTCTACAAGACCGGCGTCGTCTTCCTCGCCTGGCTCAATGGCTTCCAGGAGCATTTCCTGATGCTGGGCGGGCAGCAGAGCGCGCGGTCCTTGCAGCACTTTGCCGAAATCTTCCGGCTGGCCGATGCGGCGCGGGTGCTGCGCGATCCGGACCTGGCGGCGAGCCGGATGGCGAAGCTGCTGGCCGTTGGCGGGGTCGCCTGAGATGGTCGAAGGCCTGGCCATCAATCTCGCGACGATCCGCCAGCAATACGACCTGCGCGGTGCGGCCGAGGCCTGTGCGCGGCACGGCATCACGCATGTGGCGCCGTGGCGCGACCAGGTGGCGAAAGCGGGGCTGGACGAGGCGGCGCGGATCATCGCGGACAATGGGCTCAAGGTCACCGGCCTCTGCCGTGGCGGCATGTTCACCGGCCCCGATGCGGTCGAGGACAATCGGCGGGCGGTGGACGAGGCGGCGGCGCTGGGCGCCGACCATCTGGTGCTGGTCGTCGGCGGGCTACCGAAGGGAACGCGGGACCTGCCGGCGGCGCGGGCGATCGTCACGGACGGCATCGCGACGCTGCTCGACTATGCGCGGGCCAATGGCATGACGCTCGGGATCGAGCCGCTGCATCCGATGTATGCGCCGGACCGGGCCTGCATCAACACGTTGGGCCAGGCGCTGGACGTCTGCGACCAGCTGGGCGACGGCATCGGCGTGGTGATCGACACGTACCATTTGTGGTGGGACCCGGCGCTGGCTGGGGCCATCGCGCGGGCTGGTGCGGGCAAGCGCATCCTCGCGCACCATATTTCGGACTTTCTCGTGCCGACGCGCGACCTGCTCAACGATCGCGGCATGATGGGCGACGGGGTCATCGACTTCAAAGCCTTCCGCGCCATGATGGTCGCGGCGGGCTATGACGGTATCCAGGAGGTCGAGATTTTCTCGACGCAGGACTGGTGGCTGAAGCCGGGCGACGCGGTGATCGAGACCTGTATCGAACGCTTCAACAGAGTATGCTGAACAGCAGCGGAGGATCTTGCCATGATGAAACTGCAGTCGATCAACCCGGCGACCGGCGCCGAGATCGCGACATATGAGGAACATTCGCCGGCGGAAGTCGAGCGTCGCCTCCAGCTGGCCTATGACGGCTGGAAGAAGTGGTCGGCGACGCCGATCGAGGAGCGCACGGCGTTCCTGATCCGCATGGCCGGGCTGCTCGAGGAGCGGGCCGAGGAATACGGCAAGCTGATCGTGTCGGAGATGGGCAAGCCGATCGGCGAGGCCATCGGCGAGGTGAAGAAATGCGCGCTCGGCGCGCGGCACTTTGCCGAGGCGGGTCCGGGCTATCTGGCGGACGAGGCGATCCCCGGCACGCCGGCGCGCATCACCTACGATTCGATCGGGCCGATCTTTGCGATCATGCCGTGGAATCTGCCGTTCTGGCAGGTGCTGCGGCTATTCTCGCCGACGGCGCTGGTCGGCAACTCGCTGATCGTCAAGCATGCCGAGAGCGTGCAGGGCTGCGCCCTGGCATTGGAGCAGCTGGTGCGCGACGCCGGCGGGCCGGAGGGTCTCTACGTCAATCTCGCCATCCAGCGCGAGGAAGCGAGCCGGGTCATCGCCGATCCGCGCGTGCATGCGGTCACGGTCACCGGCTCCGTGCGGGCCGGCCGCGCGGTGGCCGAGCAGGCGGGCAATCTCGGCAAGAAGGTCGTTCTGGAGCTCGGTGGCTCGGATCCGTTCCTGGTGTTCGAGGATGCCGATCTCGACAAGGCCGTGCAGCTGGGCGTGCAGTCGCGCTATTCCAACAATGCGCAGAGCTGCATCGCGGCCAAGCGCTTCTTTGTCGCCAAGCCGATCGCCGAGAAGTTCACGGCGGCCTATGTGGCGGCCGTGCGCAATCTCAAGGTCGGCGATCCGGCCGACCCCGCGACCAAGCTCGGGCCCCTCGCCCGCTCCGACCTGCGCGACAATGTGCAGCGCCAGGTGGAGGACGCGATCAAGGCCGGCGCGAAGGTGCTGACCGGCGGCCACCCGATGCAACAGCCCGGCAATTTCTACGAGCCGACGGTGCTGATCGATCTGCCGCACGATGCGGCCGTAGCGCGCGAGGAGTTCTTCGGGCCCGTGGCGACGATCTATCCGTTCGACAGCGAGGCCGAGGCGATCGAGCTCGCCAACGATACCGATTACGGGCTGGGCGCGACGGTGATCAGCTCCAATCCGGAGCGGGCGCAGCGCGTGGCCAAGCAGATCCAGTCGGGCGTGGTGTTCATCAACGACTTCCTGCGCTCCGATCCGCGCGTGCCGTTCGGCGGCACCAAGGCCTCCGGCTTCGGCCGCGAGCTCGGCGGCATGGGGGCGCGCGAGCTCGCCAACGCCAAGATCATCTGGGGCAATTGACCCGGGCACTCAAGACAAGTCCGGCGCGGAGCGTGGCGAAAGCCGCCAGGCCCGCGCCGCGCACGGCCGCGACCCGCGATCCCGAAGGGACCAAGGCGGCGATCCTGGCCGCCTCGGTGAAAGAATTCACCGACAAGGGTTTCGGCGGGGCGCGCATCGACGCCATCGCGCGCCACGCCAATATCAACAAGCGCATGCTCTACCATTATTTCGGGGGCAAGGAGGCGCTGTACGTCGCGGTGCTGGAGCAGGCCTATGCGGCGATCCGCACGGCCGAGATCGGGCTCGACCTCGGCCACCGCGATCCGCGCGAGGCGATGCGCGAGCTGGTGCTGTTCACCTGGCACTATTATCTCGACCATCCCGAATTTTTGAGCCTGCTGGGCACCGAGAACCTGCTCAAGGGCAAGTTCCTGCGCCGCTCCGACCGGGTGGTGGCGATGAACTCGCCGATCATTGCGGCGATCGAGGACGTGCTGGGGCGCGGGCGCAAGGCCGGCGAGTTCCGCGCCGGGATCGATGCGCTGGACGTCTATCTCAGCATCGCCGGGCTCGGCTTCTTCTACCTCAGCAACAAGCACACGCTGTCGACGGTATTCCGCCGCGACCTGATGCAAAAAGCGGCGCTGACCCGCTGGGGCGACCATATCGTCGAGGTGATTTTGCGGTATCTAGGGGCGTAGCCCCTCCCCCGCGAGTCTCGCATGACCACCAAGCCCTATACCATCGACCAGCTGATCTCGGCCAAAGCCATCGCGGCGCGGGTGGAGGCGCTGGCGCGGGAGATTTCCGCGCATTTCCAGGGCACCGAAAAGCTGGTGGTGGTGGGGCTGCTGCGCGGCTCCTTCATCTTCATCGCCGATCTGGTGCGCGAGATCGACCTGCCGGTGGAGGTCGATTTCCTCGAGGTCTCGTCCTACGGCAACGCGCTGGAATCGAGCCGCGAAGTGCGCATCCTTAAGGATCTGCGCGGCGAGATCGAAGGCCGCGATATCCTCGTGGTCGAGGACATCGTCGATACCGGCCGGACGCTCCGGCACGTGCTGGACATCCTGGCGACGCGGCACCCGGCCCGCGTCGAGGTCTGCGCCCTGCTCGACAAGCCGTCGCGGCGCGAGGTGGAGGTCAAGGCCAAGTGGATCGGCTTCGAGATCCCCGACAAGTTCGTCGTCGGCTACGGCATCGACTACGCCCAGCGCGACCGGAACCTGCCGCATATCGGCTCGGTGCGGTTCCTCGGATAGCCCGCGTCCGTATTTGCCTGAGCGTAGTCAAACTGCGTCATTGATGAAATCAGATGTTTTGATCCATAAAGGCCGACATACCTGAAACGTGGAATTCGCAGTGAGCCGCAACTTCCTGGTGATCGATCCCGAAGATAAGCCCGAAGTGCTTCGCGCGCTGGCTTCGGAAGTGCGCGTCAGCATCCTGAAGCTCCTGCATGTCACCGGGCCGCTCAACGTCAACGACATCGCCACCAAGCTGAAGCAGCCGCAATCGACGATCAGCTCCAACATGCAGGTGCTGGTGGATGCCGGGCTGGTGCGCACCGAGACGCAGAAGGCCAAGAAGGGCAACCAGAAGATCTGCCATTCGCTGTTCGACGAAGTGCTGGTGATGTTCAAGGAAGACATCCGCCCGCTCAAGGCGAACGCCATCGAAGTGGCGATGCCGCTGGGGCTCTATACCAGCTGCGAGGTCAGCGCGCCGTGCGGGCTGTGCTCGGTGGACGGCATCATCGGGCTGCTGGACGTGCCGGGGACCTTCCTCGATCCGGAGCGCATGAAGGCCGGGCTGATGTGGTTCACGCGCGGCTATGTGGAGTATCAGTTCCCCAACAATGCCCGGCTGGCGCAGCACAAGATCACCTCGATGGAGTTTTCGATCGAGTTGAGTTCGGAAGTCCCGGGCACCAGCGCCGACTGGCCGTCGGACATCACGGTGACGGTGAACGGCAAGGATATCGGCACGTGGATGTCGCCGGGGGATTTCGGCGACAAGCGCGGCGTCTACACGCCCGACTGGTGGAAGCTGAAAGGCAGCCAGTACGGCAAGCTCAAGAGTTTCCGGGTGTCCGACAGCGGCACCTTCGTCGACGGCGTGAAGATTTCGCCGGTGTCGCTCAAGGACCTCGATCTCGACACGCACCACTCGATCCGGCTGCGGATCGGGGTCAAGGACGACGCCAAGCATCCGGGCGGCATCAATATTTTCGGCCGCGGCTTCGGCAATTACGACCAGGACATCGTGCTGAGGCTGGAGACGGACTGAAACCGTTCTCCCGGCCGCTGCCGCCTCTTGACCGCCGTCCGATTTTGTATCAACAAGTGTGATATAAATCAGAAAAGACGTCTGGGAGGGCGGCATGCGCGCGACGGTTATTGCGCACAAGGATTTCACGATCTCGAAGATCGACGACCGGATCTACGGCGCGTTCCTCGAGCATCTCGGCCGCGCGATCTACACCGGCATCTACGAGCCAGACCATCCGACCGCCGACAGTGACGGCATGCGCGGCGACGTCGCGCAGCTGGTCCGCGATCTCGACATTCCGATGGTGCGTTATCCGGGCGGCAATTTCGTTTCCGCCTACAACTGGGAAGACGGCGTCGGTCCGCGCGACAAGCGCCCCACCCGGCTCGATCTCGCCTGGCACACCTCCGACAGCAATGCGGTGGGCGTGCATGAATTCGCCGCCTGGTGCGACACCGTCGGCACGCAGATGATGCTCGCCATCAATCTCGGTTCGCGCGGTCTCGACGAAGCGCGCAACTTCGTCGAGTACGTCAACGGCCCGACCGGTTCGTACTGGGGCGACATGCGCAAGGCGAATGGCCGGGCCGCGCCGTTCGACGTGAAGCTCTGGTGTCTCGGCAACGAGATGGACGGCCCCTGGCAGGTTGGCCACAAGACCGCCGACGAGTATGGCCGGCTCGCCAACGAGACCGCCAAGACGCTGCGCGCCTTCGACAAATCGCTCGAGCTGATCGTGTGCGGCTCGTCGAACTCGGACATGAGGACGTACCCCGAGTGGGAGCGCATCGTGCTCGAGCACACCTATGAGACGGTGGACCACATCTCGCTGCACATGTATTTCGCCAACCGCGAGAACCACACGGCTAACTATCTGGCACTGAACGAGAAACTGGATCGCTACATCGCCACCGTGGCCTCGACGATCAACCTCGTGAAGGCCAACAAGCGGTCCAGGCACGACGTCTACATCTCGTTCGACGAGTGGAACGTCTGGTACCATTCCAACCAGGCCGACCGCCAGATTCTCGATGGCAATGGCGGCTGGCCGCATGCGCCGCGGCTGCTCGAGGACGTCTACAATTTCGAGGACGTGCTGCAGGTCGGCTGCATCATCAACACCTTCATCCGCCGCTCGGACGTGGTGAAGCTCGCCTGCATCGCGCAGCTGGTGAACGTGATCGCGCCGATCATGACCGACCCCAAGGGCGCGGCGTGGCGGCAGACGATCTACTACCCCTATTACCTTGCCTCGCGTTACGGCCGCGGCACCGCGCTGCAGCTCCAGGTCAACTCGCCCGGCTACGATGCGGCGGTCGCCGACAACGTGCCCTATGTCGATGTGTCGGGCGTGCACAACGAAGCCGAGGGTACGCTGACCTTCTTTGCGGTCAACCGCCATGCCAGCGAGACGATCGAGCTCGAGGCGGCGCTGCTCGGCTTCAATGCCGGCCAGGTGATCGACCACCAGGTGATGACGCATGCGAACCTCAAGGCAGTGAACACCGCTGCCGATCCGAATGCGGTGGCGCCGCAGCAGGGCACCGGGGCGAGCGTCGCCGACGGCAAGCTGACGCTGAGGCTCGCGCCCTACTCCTATCAGATGATCCGCGTGAAGGTCTGACGGCACGCCATCATCTGACCTCCCGCCGCCCTCCGACGCTCCCTCCTGGGTGCCGGAGGGCGGTTCGATTCAGTGGATATCTGACATCAGATATTCTGATTTGTATCACAAAGTGCGTTGACAACAGATGGCCCTTCGATAGCATCGGTTTGGGGACGCTGGAGGGCGTCTGCCGCTATGGGAGGAAACAATGCGAAACTGGAAGACGCTCGCGGCGTCGGTCCTGGTTGCGTCCATGGGCATGGCGACCGCCGTGTTCGCGCAGGATGCCGCCGCGCCGCCGATCACGGACCTGCCGCGTAACGAGACACTGATCATCAACAATCCGGAGCCGCCGGAGCTCAGCCCCGACAACTTCAACCAGTGGGTGATCGCCAATGGCGCCGGTGCGTCCAACGGCCTGCACCAGCTGTCCCTGGACACGCTCTGGTTCATCGACCCGGAAGCGGGCCTCAAAGGCTCGACCTATAACGAGCTGGCCAGCGGGCCGGCCACCTACAATGCCGACTTCACGGAAATGACCGCCCCGCTGCGCAAGGGCGTGATATGGAGCGATGGCGTCGAGTTCACCTGCGACGACGTCAAGTACACCGTCGATATCCAGGTCAAGACGCCGGGCATGGTGTGGAGTGCGCCGTTCTCGAATTCGGTCGAGAGCGTCGACTGCCCCGATCCCTACACCGTCCACTTCAAGCTCAAGGCGCCGAACGCCCGCTTCCACGCCCTGTTCTCGGTGCGCTGGAACGGTGCCTGGATCATGCCCAAGCACGTGTTCGAGAAGGAAGCCGACGTCAAGGCGTTCAAGTTCAATCCGCCGGTGAGCCTCGGGCCGTACACGCTCAAGTCGTTCGACCCGAACGGCGCCTGGTACATCTGGCAGCGTCGTGACGACTGGGACAAGACCGCCATGGCCGAGTGGGGCAAGCCCGCGCCGACCTACGTGATCTACCGGTCGATCCCCAACAACGACAACCGCCTGATCGAGATGGTCAACGGCAATCTCGACATGATCCACGACCTGTCGCCGGAGGGCATGTTCAGCCTGGCCAAGCAGGACCCGACGGCGCGCGGCTGGTTCCCGGGCTTCCCCTATGCCCATCCGGATCCGACCCTGCCGATGGTGATCTTCAACGACCAGAACGACATGTTCAAGGACAAGCGCGTCCGCTGGGCCCTCGCCCTGCTGCTTGATCCGGTGGAGATGTCGCTGGCCTCCTACCGCGGCGCGGCGACGCTGTCGGCGATCGCGATGCCGCCCACCGGCACGCATCTCGACGACTATTTCGCACCGATGCAGGATTGGCTCACCAATTACGAGCTCGATACCGGCAAGGAGAAGATCAAGCCGTACGATCCGACCGTGGGCGACCAGATCGCCGCGCAGGTTCGGCCTCAGTTCGGCGACGCCATCCCGACCGACGAGACGGCGATCAAGAAGTCCTTCGGCTTCGGCTGGTGGAAGAAGAACCCGCAGGCTGCCCAGGAGCTGCTCGAAGCCGCCGGCTTCACGCTGCAGGGCGGCAAGTGGATGAAGCCTGATGGAACGCCGTTCAAGTTCACCATCAACACCTTCACCGACGGCGTGATCAACCGCCTGGGCACCGATATCGCCCAGCAGTGGACGCAGGCCGGCATCGACGTGACGGCATTCCCCGACGCCCACATCTTCGACCAGACCCTGCCGCACGGCACCTACGAAGCCGCCACGGCATGGTCGATCGAGACGTGGGGCGGCAACCCGGATCTCAGCTTCTTCCTCGACAGCTGGCATTCGCAGTTCGTCGCCAAGTCCGGTGACGTGCAGACGGCCCGTAACTGGCAGCGCTGGAGCGATCCGCGTCTCGACCAGATCATCGAGACCGTCCGCAAGACCGACTTCAACGATCACGACGCGAACGTGAAGCTCGGCATGGACTTCATCAAGCTGATGGTGGACGAGATGCCGGTGATCCCGATCATGTCGTTCAACGTGTTCTCGGCCTACGATACCCGCCACTGGACGGGCTTCCCGACCGCCGAGGCCAACCCCTATGCCAACATCGTCAACAACTGGGCCAACTCCAAGTACATCCTGACCCAGTTGAAGCCGACCGGTAACTAAGCCGATAGTCAGGCGGCGGCCCGCCCCAGTCTGGAGCCGTCTCCTGGTTGAAAATGAAAAGCTACCTGCTCTTCGCCGTCCGACGGCTCATCCAGCTGATCGTGGTGGTGCTCTGCGGCTGTTCGATCGCGTTCTTCGTGGCGCATCTGAGCCCGATCAGCCCCGTCGACGTCATCATTTCCCAGGTCACGGCGCGTTCGGCGTCGGACCCCCAGGCCATCAACGACCTACGCGCCACGCTCACCCAGATGTTCGGCCTCGACGTGCCGCTGTGGCAGCAATACCTGAATTTCCTGCAGCGGCTGCTGGTTCTCGATTTCGGTCCGGCGCTGGTCGCCTTCCCGACGCCCGCCATGCACCTGGTGATGCTGGCCCTGCCCTGGACGGTGGGGCTGCTCTCGGTCTCGGTGGTCATCACCTGGCTGTTGGGCAACATCGCCGGCGGGCTGGCCGGCTACTTCCAGAATTCTAGGCTGCTCAAGGCTTTCGGCATCGTCGCCATCGGCATCCAGCCGATCCCCTATTACATCGTGGCCCTGCTGATGGTCATCATCTTCGGCTTCCTGTGGCCGGTGCTGCCGATCAGCGGCGGCTTCGCCATGAACGTTACCCAGGGCTGGACCTGGCAGTTCGCGCTGTCGGTCGTGCACTACGCCATCCTGCCGGCCGCGGCGCTGGTGCTCGTCGGCATTGGAACGTGGTTCCTGGGGATGCGGGCGCTGGTTTCCAACATCATCACCGAAGACTACGTCACCTATGCCGAGCTGGCGGGGGTGCGGCAGGGCCGCATCGTCGGATCCTACGTCATCCGCAACGCGCTGGTGCCGCAGCTCACGTCGCTGGCGATGTCGCTGGGCGGCATCTTTTCGGGTACGGTGATCACCGAGCAGGTCTTCACCTATCCGGGGCTGGGCTCGCTGCTGGTGCGGGCGGTCAATGGCGGCGACACCAGCGTGACGCTGGCGATTTCCTGCATCTCGATCATGGCGGTGGCCGTGGCGATCTTCATCATCGATCTCGTCCACCCCCTGATCGACCCACGCGTGCGGACGGAGTAGGCGCATGTTCTCGGTTCTGCGCGATCTCATCCGCTACAATCGCGAATTCGCCGTCGGCGTGGTGCTGGTCGGGCTGGTCGTGGTCTTCGCGCTGCTCAGCTACCTGTCGCCGGTCGATCCGACCGCGGTGTACCGCGCGCCGCTCGATACGCCGCCCAACCTGCAATATCCGTTCGGCACCAATTCGCGCGGCCAGGACATGTTCTGGCAGCTGAGCTTTGCCTTCCGCAACACGCTCAGCTTCGGCATCTCGGTGGCGGTGTTCTCGCGCATCATCTCGATCGTGGTGGGGCTGGCCTCGGGCTACCTGGGCGGCTGGACCGATCGCGTGCTGATGTTCTTCAACGACATCTTCGTGGCGATCCCGATCTTTCCGATCCTGATCCTGTTCTATTTCGTGCTCAAGACCAACGCCAACGGCATCACGCTGGCGCTGCTGATGGCCTGCTTCGGCTGGCCATACGATGCACGGCTGATCCGCTCGGTGGCGCTGGGGCTGCGCTTCCGCGAGTTCAGCCGGCAGGCGGTATTTTCCGGCATGTCGCCGCTCAAGATCATGCTCGAGGAACATCTGCCCTATGTCGTGCCGATCATCTTTGCGACCTTCATGGCCAACATGATCTGGTCGATCGGCCTCGAGGTCACGCTGGCGGTGCTGGGCTTTACCAACCTCAACGTCCCGACGGTCGGCACGACGCTCTACTGGGCCAACAACCACTCCGCTATGGTGGTTGGCACCTGGTGGTGGATCGCCATTCCGGTCGCCATCGTCATCGTGATGTTCGTCGGGTTGTTCCTGCTCGCCGTGTCGCTCAACGAATACATCGATCCGCGCAGCCGCCTGCGGCGGATGGGAGCCTGACGATGGCCGACATCCTCAGCGTCGATGCCCTCAAGGCCTATTATCTGATGAACTATTTCGGCGTGTCGCGCGAAGTGCGCGCCGTCGACGACATCACCATGCAGATCGGCCGCAACGAGGTCTACGGCATCGCCGGCGAGAGCTCGAGCGGCAAGACCAGCTTCATCAAGGTGCTGGCCGCCGCCATCCGCCCGCCGCTGCGCGTCGTTTCGGGCCAGGCCACCTATCATTTCAGGGACGGCGACATCGACGTGACGAGCGCCACGCCGGCCGAGATCGAGGCCGTGCGCTGGCGCAGCCTCAGCTACATCATGCAGGGCTCGATGAGCGTGCTGAACCCGCTGCGGCGGATCGGCCATATCTTCGAGGATTTCGCCAGCCGGCCGCTCGGCCTCAGCGGCTCGGCCTTCCGCCAGCGGGTCAGTGCGCATCTCGACAAGCTCAAGCTCAGCCCGCAAATCCTCAACGCCTATCCGCATGAGCTGTCGGGCGGCATGCGGCAGCGCGTCACCATCGGGCTCGCCACGGTGTGCAACCCCGAATTCGTCATCGCCGATGAGCCGACCACGGCGCTCGACGTGGTGGTGCAAAAGGACGTGCTCGGGCTGATCAAGGATTTGCAGCGCGACATGGGGTCGTCGATCATCTTCGTCACGCACGACATGGCGGTGCATGCCAATATCGCCGACCGCGTCGGCATCATCTATGCCGGCCGGCTGGTCGAGGAGGCGCCGACGCGGACGCTGTTCGCGGCGCCGCGGCATCCCTACACGGCGCATCTGGTGGCTAGCCTGCCGCGCATCGGCGACACCACGCAGCGCCCTGCCCTCGAGGGCCGGCCGCCCAACCTCGCCAGCCCGCCGGCCGGCTGCCGCTTCCATCCGCGCTGCCCGCTGGCCATCGACAAGTGCAAGACCGACGCGCCGCCGCTGGAGACGGTCGGCCCCGGCCAGCGCAGCGCCTGCTGGCGCTGGCGCGACGTCGAGCCGCTTGCATCGTCCGCACGCATCTCGGAGCACGTCTCGTGACGGCGCTGCTCGAAATCGACGGCGTCACCAAGCGCTTCTCCATCGGCGGCGTGCTGTCGGGCCGCGAGATCCGCGCAGTCGACGACGCCAGCTTCTCCGTCGCCCCCGACGGGCCGGAGATTTTCACCATCATCGGGGAGAGCGGGTCGGGCAAGACGACGCTGGCGCGCATGATCCTCGGGCTCGAGCGGCCGAGCACCGGCACGATCCGCTTCAACGGCCAGCCGGTGACGCATGCCAACCGGCGTGAGCGCCTGGCCTTCATGGGCCAGGTGCAGCCGGTGTTCCAGAACCCGTTCGAGGCCTTCAATCCGCTCAAACGGGTCGAGCGCTATCTCGCCTCGACCGCGCGGCAGTTCCTAAAGCTGCGCGACAAGGCGGCGATCGACGCGGCCATGGACGCGGCGCTGCAGAAAGTGGGGCTCAGCCTCGCCGAGCTGCGCGGCCGCTTCCCGCACGAGCTGTCGGGCGGGCAGCTGCAGCGCGTGGCGATCGCCCGCGCGCTGATCCCCAACCCGGCGCTGCTGATCGCCGACGAGCCGGTCTCCATGGTCGACGCGTCGCTGCGCATGTCGATCGTCAACCTGCTGCGGCATCTGCGCGACGACATGGGCGTGTCGGTGATCTACATCACGCACGACCTCGCCACCGCCTACTACATCTCGGACCGGCTGATCATCATGCAGCGCGGCAAGATCGTCGAGATGGGCCCGGCACGGCCGATCCTCGACGCACCGCAGCACCCCTACTCGCAGCTCCTCAAGGCCTCGGTACTGTCGCCCGAGACCGCCGGCCCCGACAGCCTGGCGCATGCGGGCGACGTCGACCAGCTGCTGCGCATCGGCACCGAATCCGGCAAGACCGCGCTGGTCCCCAAGCCCGACGGCCGGCTGGTGCGCGAGCCGGCATGAGACGTCTGTGTCTTGGGGAAAGAGTGGTGCCCGGGACCGGAATCGAACCAGTGACACGCGGATTTTCAATCCGCTGCTCTACCAACTGAGCTACCCGGGCAGCGGGCGGCGCGGGGCCGCCGAAAGCTCGCGGTTTATAGGGGCTGGGGCGGTGGTGTGCAAGCGGCGATTTGGGCGTGCTGCACAGGGCCGGAAGTCGCGGAAAACCGGGCGTTTGCGGGCGCGCCAAAGGGCGGCCTTGCGGGATGGTTGGCGATAAGCGAGGGTCGCGCCGGCAAATCAGGAGGGCGTCATGCTCGAGGACCTCAAGGGCAAGCGGGTGCTGGTCACCGGCTCATCGACCGGCATCGGCGCGGCGGTGGCGCGGGAGCTGTCAACGCTCGGCGCGAGGGTGGTCGTGCACGGCAACAAGAATGCCGAGGCGGCCGAGGCGATCGCCAAAGAGATCGGCGCGGCGGGCGTAGTGCTGGGCGATGTCGGCGATGGCGCCACGGCGGCGCGGATCGTCGAGGAGGCGGTGGCCAGGCTCGGCGGGCTCGACATTCTCATCAACAATGCCGGGGCGATCCATGAGCGGGTCACCAATGCGGCGTTCGACGAGGCCATGTATGAGCGGGTGTTCGACACCAATGTGCGCTCGATCCTGGCGGTGACCAACGCGGCCTATCCGCACCTCAAGGCGGCGGGCGGCGGCTCGATCATCAATACCGGCTCGATCGCGGGCAGGTTCGGCGGCTTCCTCGGCTCGACGGTCTATGCCTCGGCCAAGGCGGCGGTGCACTCGATCAGCCGCAATGCGGCGCGCGAATTCGCCGACGACCATATCCGGGTGAACGTGGTGGCCCCGGGCTTCATCATAACGCCGTTCCACGACCGCACGCCCGAGAGCGTGCGGCAGGCGGCGGCAGCGCAGATCCCGATGAAGCGGCTGGGCACGGCGGAAGACTGCGTCGGGGCGTATGTGTTTTTGGCCTCGGAGGCGATGTCGGGGTACATCACCGGGCAGATCATCGATGTGAATGGCGGGCAGTTGATGGTGTGAGGGCGGGTGCTGACTGAGGGCAAACACCCCCTCACCAAGCTTGCTACGGGCCTTCGGCCCTAGCGCCGCTATCCTCCCCCACCAGGGGGGAGGATGACAGAGCCCTACTCCTCATCCTCATCCGGCGGCAGCGCCTCCTTCGGCGCCTCGCTTGTCGGAATGCGGTAGCTGTCGGAAAGCCAGCGGTTGAGGTCGATGTCCTGGCAGCGGGGCGAGCAGAAGGGGTAGTTCTGCTGCGTCGCGGACTTGCCGCAGATCGGGCATTTGCGGGCGGGCTTGAGGCGGACGATTTCGGCGGTCATGCGCTCAATATGGGGCTTGCGCCCGCCGCAATCAAACGGCCGTCATCGTCGACTGGTTGAGCCAGTTGAAATGCACCGGGTAGCCCTCGCCCGACAGCAGCGCCACCGTCTCGTTGAGCGGCAGGCCGACCACGGCGGAATAGGAGCCCGAAAGCTTCACCACGAAGGCGCCGGCGATGCCCTGGATGGCGTAGCCGCCGGCCTTGTCGCGCCACTCGGCGCTGGCGAGATAGGATTCGATCTCGCGATTGGAAAGCCGCTTGAAACGCAGGCGCGTCTCGACCAGCCGGCGGCGGAGGGAGCCGCCCGGGGTAATCATGGCGAGGGCGGTGAACACCCGGTGGCTGCGGCCCGAGAGCAGGCGGAGGCAGGTATTGGCCTCCTCCATCGTCTCGGCCTTGGGCAGCACGCGGCGGCCGACAGCGACCACGGTATCGCCGGCGAGGATCAGTGCATTCTCGGCGATGCCGGCGGTCTGCGCCTTGTGCTGCGCGGCGATGGCCTTCTGGTCGGCGAGACGCTGGGCCAGCTTGCGCGGCAGCTCGTTCTTTTCCGGCGTCTCGTCGATATGGGCCGGCACCAGATGTTCGGGCTCGATGCCGATCTGGTTGAGCAGCGCCAGGCGGCGCGGCGAGGCCGAAGCCAGGATCAGCTGCGGGCGCGTCGCCATCAGCGGAACCGGTAGGTGATGCGGCCCTTGGTGAGATCGTAGGGCGTCATCTCGGTGAGCACCTTGTCGCCGGCCAGCACACGAATGCGGTTCTTGCGCACCTTGCCGGCGGCATGGGCGATGATTTCGTGGCCATTGTCGAGCTTTACGCGGAACGTCGCGTTGGGCAGCAGTTCCGTGACCGTGCCGGGAAACTCGAGGCTTTCTTCCTTGGGCATTGCGTCTCCGAGGGGCGTTTGACGCGGCGGCGTCGAGCCCGGGCGTCTCTATACTGGAATGGGCGTGGCTTGTGAACCGGCCGCAATCAGCTCCGGCAGGCGTTCGCGCACCCGCTTCTGCAGCGTGTCGCGCAGGGTACGGTAGGCACTGAGCACGGCTTCGCGGTTGCCTTCCATCTCGGTCGGATCGGGCATCGGCCAATGCTCGATGGCGCCGACCTCGAGGCCGCGTTTTTCGACCGCGGCCGGCGCGTCGGCGCTCAGCGTCACCACCAGGTCGAAGCGGTTGGCGACCAGCTCGTCCATGGTGTGGGGGGTGTGAACCGACATATCGACGCCGATCTCTTCCATCACCTCGTGCACGAAGCCGTCGGCCCGGCCGGAGCGGACGCCCGCCGAACGGGCGATCAGCCGGCCGGGAAAGAATTTTCGGGCCAGCGCGGCGGCGATGGGCGAGCGCACCGAATTCATCGAGCAGACGAAGAGCACGCTGGGCAAATTGCTCTCGCGTTCGTCGATGCGGCTGGCATAGGGCTGCACGGCGCAGATCAGGGTGAACAGCCGGCGGGCCGTGTTGAGGTCCATCTCGAGCTTGTTGTCGAGGCGGGTGCGCAGCAGCTCGGCGGCGTCGTTGTGCAACCCGCGCCTTGCCATATCGACGGTTTCGATCTGGTAGGTCGAGGCGGTCTTGATGGCATCGTAGTAGGAATCGCGGATGCGGAAATAGTCGCGGATCAGCCGGCGGAACGGGGTGAGCGACAGATAATGCGCGGCAATCGGCTCGTAGGTCTCGGGATTGCGCACGTCGAGCACGATGTAGTTGGCGACGATCGAGACGTGCAGGGCGTAGGGGCCATGCGACTTGACGCGCGCCGGGTGGAACTTGTTGTTCTCGACCAGGTCCCAGATGGCAATGCGCCATTCATGCACCTCGTCCGGATCGATCGAGGTGATCGTGTTGGGGTCGAGCGTCACGGTGACGATCCGGTCGGTCTTCTCGTCGAAGACGTGCGGGGTCAGCGCCATCAGCGATTGAGCCGGATGCTCACCGACCGGCCATGGGCACTGAGCCCTTCGGTCTCGGCCAGGGTGACGGCGGCGGGAGCGAGCTCGGCGAGTGTCGCCGGGTCGCAGCCGAGCAGCGACGTGCGCTTCATGAAGTCGAGCACGCCGAGGCCCGAGGCATAACGGGCCGAGCGCGCCGTCGGTAGAACGTGGTTCGAGCCGCCGACATAGTCGCCGATCGCCTCGGGCGTGTGGTGGCCGAGGAAGATGGCGCCGGCATTGCGGATCTTGGGCTGCAGCGAGAGCGGATCGTCGAGCATCAGCTCGACATGCTCGGAGGCGATGCGGTTGGCGAACTCCACCGCCTCGCCCAGCGACTGCACCAGGATGATGGCGCCGAATTGCTGCCAGCCGTCGCGGGTGATGTCGGCGCGCGGCAGCAGCGCCATCTGGCGCTCGACCTCGATGGCGACGCTGTCGGCCAAAGCCGCGTCGGTGGTGACGAGGATGGACTGGGCGCCGCCGCCATGCTCGGCCTGCGCCAGCAGATCGGCCGCGACCCAGGAGGGATTGGCCGATTTGTCGGCGATGATCAGCACCTCGGACGGGCCGGCGATCGAGTCGATGCCGACGGTGCCGAACACCTGGCGCTTGGCGGCCGCCACATAGGCGTTGCCCGGGCCGATGATCTTGCTGACCGGCCTTATGGTCTCGGTGCCATAGGCCAGCGCCGCGATGGCCTGCGCGCCGCCGAGGCGGTAGATTTCGGTCACACCGGCCAGCTTGGCCGCGGCGAGCACGGCCGGGCCGATCACCCCGCCGGGCGAGGGCACGGTCAGCGCGATGCGGCCGACGCCGGCGATGCGCGCCGGGATGGCCCCCATCAGCACGCTCGAGGGATAGCTGGCAGTACCGCCCGGCACATAGATGCCGACGGCGTCCATCGGGGTCCAGACGGTGCCCAGCGTCACGCCGAGCGGGTCCTGGTAGATATGATCGAGCGGCTTCTGCTTTTCGTGATGCGCGGCGATGCGGTCATGCGCGTATTGGAGCGCCGCTCTAACCTCGCCGGAGATGGCCGCATCGGCGGCGTCGATCTCGTCGGCCGAGAACGCCATGGTGCCGGCGGTCAGCGGCAATCGGTCGAAGCGGTCGGTATAGGCGAGCACCGCCTCGTCGCCGCGCACGCGCACATCCTCGATGATCGTCGCGACAGCCGTGGTCACTTCCTCCGAGACCTCGCGCTTGCTGGCGAGCAACGTCTCGAATTCTTCGGCGAAACCGGCGTGGCGGCTGTCGAGGCGGAAGGGCATCAGGCGCTGTGCTCCGGCGTGGCCATGGCGGCCCAGGCGGCGCCGAGATCCTGCAGCCGCGCCTCGAGGCATTCGACCGTCAGGCGCACCGTGCCGCCGCCGGCGAAATCGAGATCGACATAGCCGGCCGGATCGTCGGTGACGGTGTAGCGCAGGGCCAGCAGCTCGAGCACGCCCTCGATCGAGTTGGTGTCGATGCCCGAGACCTTCACGTCGGTGACGCGGTCGAAATGCAGGGCGGCACGCTTGCGCTGGCGGACCTTGCCGCCATCTTCCCAGGCGAAACGGTTCATCAGCAGCGCGAAGCGCTGATCGGCCTTGGCGTAGCCCATATCGCCGACGCGCACGACGGCATCCTGGGTGGTGGCGGAAATGACCTCGAGATCTTCGGGATCGAGGGCCAGCAATTTGAGATCGGGCATCGGAACTGTCCGGTTTGTGAGGGTTTCCGCTCACATGGTCGTTGGGCTGGCGATGTACAAGTTTGCCGGCATGGGAGCAAGGCGGCGAAAGCTGCCCGCCGACCGAGAGCAAGAACCCCCTCACCAAGCTGCGCTAGGTCGCTGACGCTCCGAGCTGCGCTATCCTCTCCCACCAGGGGGAGGATGACGACTGCGAATCTGTGCCAGCAGTCAGCACGGACATCCTCCCCCCTGGTGGGGGAGGATAGCGGCGCTAGGGCCTTCAGGCCCGTAGCAAGCTTGGTGAGGGGGTGTTTATCCTCAGTCGGCGCCCAACAACCGCAGCTTCAGTCGGCACTCCTCTCCCGTTTACGGGGGAGGGGGACCAAGCGAAGCTTGGTGGAGGGGGGAGCACCTTGCGCTGAGGCCCTTGCGATCCCTCCACTCAAGGTGCTCCCCCCTTCCGTCAGGCTTCGCCTGCCACCTTCCCCCGCAGGCGGGAGAAGGGACCCGACTGCGCCATCGAGTTGCCTCGCAACGTCGCCATCCAACCCACGATGTCACCGCATCTTTTGGATGGCCGCATGCCCCGCAGTTGCCCCCGCGAACTGCCGCCTCTCCCACCTGTGATAATCTCCCCCCGCGTCCGCCAACTACCGCGGGGTGCCGACGAAGCACCGACGGACGCGGTGGGGGAGTGGTGGTCGCATCGCTCCAGGTCCAGCCTTCGGGTCGCGGCAGGTTCACCCTGCTCCCTGCCTGACTGTTCCAAAAATCCCGCGCGGAGAAGCGCTGGGCGTCTCGCCTAGCAAACATAACCCGGAGGCGCCCGGCGCTCTCCGTCCGTGGCCAAGCTTTGCGCCACGGCAAGCCAAACCCCGAGACCGCAAGGTCGTCGGATATCTCCGCTCGTCCTCACCAGGGAAAGGACAACCCGCCGGTGCTAGCCCGTAACGCGCTCGATCTCGGCCCCACACCGGCTGAGCTTTTCCTCCAGCCGCTCGAAGCCGCGATCGAGGTGGTAGATGCGGTTGACCATCGTCTCGCCGCGCGCCGCCAGCCCGGCGATAACCAGCGACACGGAAGCGCGAAGGTCGGTCGCCATGACCTGGGCGCCCTTGAGGGCCGGCACGCCGGTGACCGTCGCCGACTGGCCATCGACGCGGATATCGGCGCCGAAGCGGGCGAGTTCCGCCACATGCATGAAGCGGTTCTCGAAGATGGTCTCGCGGATATGCGAGACGCCGTTCGACATGGTCATCAGCGCCATGAACTGCGCCTGCAGATCGGTGGCGAAGCCCGGGAACGGGTCGGTCTCGATATCGGCGGCCTGGATGCCGTTGCCATTGCGGTAGACGCGGATGCCGTTGGCCTCGGGCGTGATCTTGACGCCCGCCTTGGTCATGACGTCCAGCGCCGACTGCAGGTGGTCGGCGCGCGCGCCGCGCAGCAGCACTTCGCCGCCGGCCATGGCGGCGGCCATCGCAAAAGTACCGGCCTCGATGCGATCGGGGATCACTTCCACCGTCGCGCCGTGCAGGGAGGGGACGCCCTCGATGGTGAGCGTGCGGGTGCCGATGCCGGTGATCCGGGCGCCCATGGCGACGAGGCAATGGGCGAGATTGTCGATCTCGGGCTCCATGGCGGCATTCTCGATCACCGTGGTGCCGCGCGCGAGGGTCGCGGCCATCATGATGGTGTGGGTGGCGCCCACCGAGACCTTCGGGAACTTCACCGTCGTGCCGATAAGGCCGCCCTTGGGCGCCTTGGCGACGACATAGCCCTCGTCGATATCGATCTGGGCGCCCAGCTCCTTGAGGCCGTACAGGAAGAGATCGACCGGGCGGGTGCCGATGGCACAGCCGCCGGGAAGCGAAACGCGGGCCTCGTGCGCGCGGGCGAGCAGCGGGCCGATGACCCAGAAGCTGGCGCGCATCACCGAGACCAGCTCGTAGGGTGCGGTGGTGTCGACGATTTCGGCAGCCTGCAGCGTCATGCGCTGGCCGTCGAAGGAATCGGTGGCGCGGCGGCCATGCACGGCGATATCGACGCCGTGATTCTCGAGGATCTTTTCGAGCTGCTTGACGTCGGCGAGGCGCGGCACGTTTTCCAGCACCAGCGGCTCGGCGGTCAGCAGCGAGGCGATCATCAGCGGCAAAGCGGCGTTCTTGGCGCCGGAAATGGGGATTTCGCCCCGAAGCTCGTGGCCACCGACGATGCGAATGCGATCCATGAAAGTTCCCCGATTGGCGGGCACCGGCCCGCGCTGCTCACTAGTCCCGGCTGCCAAGCCGTTCAAGGCAGGCTCAGCACAGTAACCGGCTCTGATTTAGGAAGCTTTGCTGCCCCCTGCCCCGCCGGAAGGCGATTTGTCAGCCCCGCCGGGCGCGGCCCCTGCCCTCGCCCGCGCCTGACCCTTCCGGCGCTGCAGGTTTTCGCGGAGCTTTGTGGCCAATCTCTGCTCGCGCGCCGCTTTTTCGTCCGCTTTCGACATGGTTGCGCCTCCGACGATTCGCCCGGATTTTCGCCTTGCGTCAGCAAATGGCCTATGGCATCAACCGCCAGCTTTTCAAGCGGGCCGTTCGGCCCCGCTTGTGGTTGGCTGCAGTAGCTCAGTGGTAGAGCACTCCCTTGGTAAGGGAGAGGTCGAGAGTTCAATCCTCTCTTGCAGCACCATTTTTTCCAGCAAAACCAGCAATTTACGGCGGCAGCATTGTCGTCTGTGCGGCGCGGCGGACGGGGAGCGTTCCGGCCAGCCCGTCTGGCTGAATCTCGCGAAAAGCAAAGGGCGCCGCAGATGCTGCGGCGCCCGGCTGCTGGGATGGCTGTCTTCAGGCGGCGGAGGGGGCGGCTTTGGCGGCGGCCTGGGCTTTGGCGAGGGCGCGCTGGCGGATGGCCTTGGTTTCGCGGGACAGGCGGATCGCGCCGCGCAGGCCGTAGACGAGCATGGCCAGGCTGACGAGGAGCAGCGCGGCCGTCCATGGGCGAGTGACGAACTTCACCCAGTCGCTGTCCATCAGCAGCAGGCCGCGCCGCAAATAGCCCTCGAGGTCGGTGCCCAGCACCAGGCCGATTGCCAGGCCCGCCGGCGAGTAGCCGTAGCGGCTCATGAAGTAGCCGATGGCGCCGAACAGCACGACGAGGAACACATCGAAGGTCGAGCGCTCGAGGGTGAAGGCGCCGAGCATGCAGAGCGCCAAGGCACCCAGCATCACCACGGTGCGGTCGAACGAGACGACGCGCAGGATGAGGCCGCAGATCGGCCAGCCGATCAGGATGAGGATCAGCGTCGAGGCGAGCAGGCCGAGCGTCGCCGCGTCGAGCATCTGTGGCGCATCGGTGATCAGCTTGGGACCGGGGATGAAGCCGTGCATCAGCATGGCGCTGAACAGCATCACCATCGAGCCGCTGCCCGGAATGCCAAGACCGAAGGTGGGCACCAGCTCGCCGATCTGATCGGCCGCCTGGGCGGCCTCGTTGGCGGCGATGCCCTGCGTGCTGCCATGGCCGAACTCACGCGGGTTCTTGGACAGCAGCTTGGCCTGGTTGTAGGCGACGAAGGCGCCGACATTGCCGCCGATGCCCGGCAGCACGCCCGAGATCTGGCCGATGACGGACCCCATGATGACCATCGGCGTCAGCTTCCACAGCGTCTTGAGCGGGGGGAACTTCCAGGCGCTGCTGAACTCCGACTGGCCGCCCCATTTGTAGGACTGGCGCAGTTCGCGCAGCAGCACGCCGACGGCGAGGCAGCCGATGATGATCGGCGTAACCGAGAGGCCGTAGCGCATGTCGTAGGTGTAGGCGAAGCGATACTGCCCGCTGACCGGATCCTGGCCGATCATGCTGAGGGCAAAGCCGGCGCCGACCGACAGGAAGCCCTTGAGCAGGTTCTCGCTGGTGAGGCTGATGACCGCCGTCATGCCCAGCAGGATCAGGGCGAACATTTCGGGCGACAGGAAGACGTAGGCGAGCGAGGCGAGCGGCACCACCATGATGAGGAAGAGCGGGATGCCCGACAGCGCGCCGAACATGGAGGCATAGTACTGCACGGCGAGCGCGAGGCCGGTCTCGCCCTTCTTGTGCAAAGCGTAGCCATCGAGCGCGGTGAGCGCTGCCGAGGACTTGCCCGGCACGCCGAGCAGCACGGCGGGAATGCTGTTGCCATAGGACGAGCCCAGATTGGCCGCTACCAGGAAGGCGATCGCCTGGACCGGCGTCATGCCGAAGGTGAAGGGCAAGGCGATGCCCAGGATGAGCGACTGGCCGACGCCGGGCAGCGCGCCCCCCATAATGCCCCAGGCGAGGCCGATGAACACGATCAGCATGAGCCACGGATCGGCCATCAGCGTGACGGCGTGTCCGAACGAGGTAAGCATCAACTGCATAGTCTATTCCTCAGCAGAGGTTGGAGACGACCGGCACGGCCGGCTGGCTCACGGGATGAGTCCGTAGTGACGCGCGATCGCGCTCAGCGGGCCGAGCGGAATGAGAACCTTGAGGGCCTGCGCGAAGATGAGCCAGGAGGCGACCGTGAAGACCAGCGGGAACACGATGACCTTGCCGAGGCTGCGCTCGCCCATCACCAGCACCGAGCCGATCAGCAGGATCGGGGTGACGATCAGGTAGCCCAGCGGATAGAGGCCGAAGACCCAGACGAAGCCGAGCGCCACGATGCCGGCGGGGCGCAGCCAGGTCGAGGGATACATCGGATTGTCCGCCTTGCCCTCTTCGACCACGAGGTTGCCGGGCAGTTCGCGCCAGGTGCGCAGGCGGCGCACGATCAGCACCAGACCGCCGACCATAAGGAAGATCGCAGTGGCGATCGGCATGCCGCGCGAGCCGATCGGATCGGGGATGATGCCGTGCTTGATGTTGAAGGCACCAAAGAACATCACGGCGCCGAGGATCACTACGCCGACCATGACCGCGAGATCGACCCGCTTGTCCATGGTGATGACGTCTTCGTCGCCGTCATCCTCGGCGGCTGCCAGCACTGCATCCGGTGGCAGATGCTTGCTGAGTGCTTCGACCTTCTCGATCTCGTCGTTCGTCGTCATGGAGTAGAGTTCCCTTCCAGTCGAGGCGGGCGCCGCAAGCGGCAGGCGGCTTTGGGCGCCGTGCCGGCCAGCATCCGCCGGCCGGCACAGGCGTTCAAGTTAATTGCAGGTGATCGGTTCATCGGAGCGAGAACAGAGGCGGCCCATCTTGGGAATGCTGGGGATGGGCCCACGCCCTTAGTTCTGCTGATCCCAGGCGAAGCCGAGATCGCGCACGATCGGCTCGAACTTGCCCATCAGATCCTTGGCCAGCTGGTTGGAGTCGGCCGAGTTCATGGTCAGGACCTTCGAGCCGGGCACGATCTTCTGGCGCGTGGCGACGTAGTCGGGATCCGCGGCCGCCATGGCGAACAGCTTGTAGAGCCAGTCGACGTGGTCCTTGGGCGTATCCTTCGTCACGGCCCAGCCGCGATAATTGCCGAGGTCGATCTTGCCCAGGCCGGCCTGTTCAGCGGTCTTGGCATTGGGATCGGTGTCCCACGGCGGCGGGAGGTAATCGAGGGTCGACAGCATGATGTTGATGCGGCCATCTTCCCACGGCCCGCGCATGATGCCCGAGCTGGCGAGGCCGACATCGCCTTCGCCGGCCGCGATGGTGTTGACCACCGCCTGCGCGTTGACGTCGGGAATCTTCTTGATGTCGTCGCGGATGCCAGCGATGCGGGCGATGTATTCGAAAGCGATATCGTTGCCGCCACCGACCGTGGAGGAGATGTACTTGATCTCGCCCGGATGCGCCTTGGCGTAATCGACGAGGCCCTGCCAGGTCGGCCCCCAGGGTGCGTCCTTGCGGGTCGCGACGATCATGGTGTCGACCTCGAGCACGGCGACGACATTCATGTCCTCGAGGCCCATGCCGAGGTCGGACTTGAGGTCCTGCACCAGCGGGTCGGTGGACGAGCCGAAGACGTTGACCGCCACCGGATAGTAGCCATCGACACCGCCGTCGCGGCCCTGCAATTCCTTGAGCTTGTCGAAGGTGCCGCCGGTCGCGCTCGGCTCGTCGGAGACGAGGATCGGGACCGGAGAGTATTTCTGCAGGGCGGCCTGCAGATTGGTTGCCATGATGCCTTCGACCGAACCCGGATCGTCGTTGACCACGAGAGTGATCTGCCGATTGGGAAAGCCGTCAGGCAATGGCTGCATGACCGTCGACTGAGCCATGGCGCCCAGCGACAGGGCGGCGAAGCTGACGGCCAGGCCGAGACGCAACGCGGTGCGTCGGCCGATCGAATTGGTAAGCACGATGTAGTCCTCCCCTGCTTCAGACAGTTGCCGGCCGGAAGGAGCTTCCCGGCCGGTCGGCCTGCTTAGTTCTGCTGGTCCCAGGCCAGGCCGATGGCGCGAACGATCGGTTCGAACTTGGCCATCAGATCCTTGGCGAGCTTGTTGGAATCCTCCGGAGACATCGCCATCACCTTGGTGCCGGGAATGACCTTCTCGCGGTTGGCGATGTATTCGGGATCCTGCGAGGCCGCCTGCATGAGCTTGTAGAGCCAGTCCACATGCTCCTTGGGCGTGTCCTTGAGCACCGCCCAGCCGCGATAGTTGCCCAGGTCGATCTTGCCCAGGCCCGCCTGCTCGGCTGTAACGACGTTCGTGTCCTTGTCCCAGGGCGCCGGCACGTAATCGAGGGTCGACATCACGATATTGAGGCGCTTGTCCTGCCAGGGACCAAGGGCGGTACCCGAGTTGGAGACGGTCACGTCGCCCTCGCCGCCGGCGATAGTGGTGACAGCGGCCTGCACGTTGACGTCAGGCACCTTGTTGAGATCATCGCGGATGCCGGCAAGGCGGGAAATGTACTCGAAGGCGATATCATTGCCGCCGCCGACGGCCACCGAGATGTACTTGGCCTCACCGGGATGCGCCTTCACGTAATCGACGAAGCTTTGCCAGGTGTTGCCGTAGGGCGCATCGGCGCGCGTGACGACCATCATGGTGGCGACCTCGAGCACGGACACGACGTTCATGTCCTCGATGGTCATGCCCAGCGTACCCTTGAGGTCCTGGGTCAGCGGATCGGTCGCCGAACCGTAGACGTTGACGGCCATCGGGTAGTAGCCATCCACGCCGCCATCGCGATCGTGCAGTTCCTTGAGCTTGTCGAAGGTGCCGCCATTGGCCGCCGGCTCGTCGGAGATCAGGATCGGCACGGGCGAGACCTTGGCGAGCGCCGCCTGCAGGTGCGTCGCCATGATGCCCTCCGCCGAACCCGGATCGTCGTTGACCACGAGGGTGATCGGGCGATTGGGAAAGCCGTCGGCCAGCGGCTCCAGCTTGGTCTGGGCGATGGCGCTGAACGACAGAGCCGCGAAGCCGGCGGCGAGGCCGAGCCGGAGTCCGGCCCTGGCAAGCGCCGCAGTCCGGCTGCGATCCCCCCGGCGATTCATAGACATGGTGTTACCTCCCCATTGTTTGTCGAACCTGGTCCACACGCTCCTCCGCGCTAGACCTATCGACTGCCGACGAATGTATACGGACAAATACGAGAGCGCAATGCGCTTCTGCGACGCTTCGATGTCGGGCCCTTCACAAGTTTGTTGCCGAGCGCGACGGTGATGAATCCCTTGTATCCACCGCGTCTTAGGCCGCGACGGACGACATCGACGCGACTCGCGTCGATGCGAAAAGCGCGGCCGCGAACCGTGCCTTCGACTTTGTATTGATGCCGGTCGCGCGGCAAATGTATCCAACGGCGTTCCACTCGGGTCACACGCCGGACTGAGTCCGCGGACCGGGAGGCAGATGCGCGGCGAGGCTCGCGTCGCTGGCGAGGACATCGGGGCTCAACTCGTCGATATTGCGGCAGCCGACAAAGGCGAGATGGTTCTCGTATTCTTCCTTGAGCAGGGTCAGCGCGCGCTCGCCGCCCGCCTGGCCGCCGGCGGCGACGCCCCACAGCGGATAGCGGCCGACGAGCACGCCCTTGGCGCCCAGCGCATAGGCTTTGACCATGTCGCTGCCACGCCGGATGCCGCTATCGACCAGCACGGTAGCCTTGGAGCCGATCTCGCTCACCACTGCTGGCAGCGCATCGATCGAGGCGACCGACCCATCGAGATTGCGCCCGCCATGGTTGGACACCACCACGCCATCGGCGCCACGCTTGACGGCCATGGCGGCATCATCCGGACGCACGACGCCCTTGATGAGAATCTGGCCCGGCCAGATGTCGCGCAGCCGGGCAAAGTCGTCCCAGGTGATGGTCTCGGCGCGCATCGCCAACTGCGGCAGATGCTTGGCTTCGGGCGGATTGTTGGCCTGCTTGGGGATGCCGCCATTCATCATGTAGCGCATGCCCACGGTGCGCAGCCAATGGGGCTTCAGCAGCATGTCGCGGACGGACGGGAAGGATGGCTTGAACGGATTGCTGAAGCCATTGCGGCGATTGTATTCGCGGTTGGCCCGAAGGCCGAAATCGGCCGTCACCACCAGCACGCTGTAGCCCACGCTGGCCGCCCGCCGGATCATCTCGTGCGAGAGCTCGCGACGCTCCCACAGATAAAGCTGGAACCAGAGATTGCCGCCGACCTCGGCGATCTTCTCGAGCGGCGTGAAGCCGGCGGTGCCCATGATGAAGGGCACGTTCTTGGCCTTGGCGGCCTTGGCGAGCTCGATCTCGCCGTCGTAGTAGCACAGCCCCGCCGAGCCGGTCGGCGCGATCGCCACCGGCAGGCTGACTTCCTTGCCGAACAGGGTCGTGCCGAGCTTGCGATTGGAGATATCGACCATCGTGCGGTTGCGCAGCTTGATGCGCTCGAAGGCAAGACGGTTGTGGTTGATCGCCAGCTCGTCCTCGGCGCCGCGATCGATGAACTCGAAGACCCATTTTGGCAGTCGCCGCTTCGCCTCCTCCCGAAGGTGGAAGTAGTTGTAGCACTGGTCGACACGAGCCATCGGTTACTCCGTTGCGAAAGACAGCAGCGCGCCGGGTGCGGCGCAAGCAATATGAAACATCATCGGTTGGGCTCCTCGGCATCGGCGGCGCGGGCGGGCCGATGCGCATGGGTCAGCGCCCAGGCGAGGACGAGCACGAAGGCCGCGCCGACCACGCCGGCCACCGGTTCGGCGAGACCGAAGCGATGCAGCGGGGCGGCGATGAGCGCGTCCTCGACTGCCATCGTTCCGGCGATCCAGCCGAGCAGCGCTCCGCCGGCCCAGACCAGCACCGGCAGGCGGTTGAGCACGGCCGAGATCAGAGTCGCGCCCACGACCACGAAGGGCACGGAGATCGCCAGCCCCGCGCTCAGCAGCATGGTATCGCCACGGGCGATCGCCGCGATGGCGAGCACGTTGTCGATGCTCATAACGGCATCGGCGACGACGATGACGCGGACGGCATGCCAGAGCGTGCTGGCGGCCGGCGTCTGGCTATCGCCGTCATTGTCGTCGGTGATGAGCTTGGTGGCGATCCACAGCAGGACCACGCCGCCGGCGAGCTTGATGAACGGGATCGACAGCAGGCTCGTGGTGAACACCGTGAAGGCGATGCGCAGCACGATCGCCAGCAGCGCACCGAGCACCATGCCGGCGGTGCGTTGGCGCCGCTCGAGGTTGCGGCAGGCCAGCGCGATGACGAGGGCGTTGTCGCCCGACAGCAGGGCATTGACCCAGACGACCTCGCCGAGCGCCAGCAGTCCCGATGGGCTGAGGTCTAGCATCTCACTTCTGACGCGGGATGATGACGTCGGCGGCGGGCAGATCTTCGCCGTTCACGAAGCGCGCGATGTTGCCCATCACGTGCCGGGCGACATTGGGCACATTGTCGAAGACCGAGCCGGCGTAATGCGGCGTGACCACGACGTTGTCGAGCGTGAACAGCGGATTGTCGGCTGTTGCCGGCTCGACGTCGAACACATCGAGGCCGGCGCCGAAGATTTTCTTGTCCCTGAGGGCTTCGTAGAGCGCCTTCTCGTCCACCAGGGCACCACGCGCGGTGTTGATGAGCGTCGCGTGGCGCTGCATCTTGGCCAGCGCCTCGGCATTGATCATGTGCTTGGTTTCAGGTGTCAGCGGCGCGTGCAGGCTCACGATGTCGCTCTGCGCCAGCAGCTCGTCGAGCGGCCGGTAGCTGACCTTGAAGGCACGCTCCATGCTGCGATCGATGCGATTGCGGCTGTAGTAGAATGTCCTGGTCTCGAAGCCGCGCAGGAGCAGCGCCACGGTACGGCCGATATTGCCGAAGCCGACAATGCCGACGGTGCGGCCGGTGAGCTGCATGCAGACCGAACGCATCTCGGCCTGCAGCCAGGTGCCTTTGCGCAGCGACGAGTCGACCAGCGACAGGCGGCGCAGCACGGCCAGCATCAGCAGCACGGCATGCTCGGCCACCGGGTTCGAGTTGAGGCCGGACGGAATGGCGACCGCGATGCCGCGCTTGCGCGCTTCGTCGAGCGCGATGTTGTCGGTGCCCGCACCCCACTTCTGGATGAAGCGGAGGTTCTTGGCGTGGGCGATCATTTCGGCGTCGATCGAGGCACGGCCCGAGACCAGCACATGGGCCTCCTCGGCGAGCTTCAGCTGCTCGGGCCGATCGAACGTGTCGGCAAAGCGGATCTCGAATTCGGGCGGCATGGCATCAAGGATGACCTTGCGCACGGGCGGCGCCCACACGTCGAGCCCTGCGATGATGATCTTGCCGTTAGCTGCGTCAGCCAATTCAGTCTCCTCGAATATGAAGCGGCGTTCTGGTGAGCGCCCTAGTTCAGCCAGCCCTTTTCGCGGTAGAGCCGCGCGGCGCCGGGATGCAGTGGGACGGGATGCGTATCGGCCATCGCCGGGCTGTCGGGACCCGGAATGCGGTGCGCGATGGTGATGCCCGGCGAGCCGACGACGCGCGCATTGGCGATCTCGGCGCCGTGCTCGGCAACGACCCTGGCGATCGAATAGGCCAGGTCCTCGTCGAGATCGTCGCGGCAGCAGAGCACCCAGCCACTGGCGTCCGGCGTGATGAGCGGCTGCGTCTGGTCGGAATAGGTGCCGGCGGGAACCGCGATCGGTTCCCAGCCAAAATCGCGGCGCAGGCTGTCGACGACCTCGGGTTCGGTCGGCAGGCAGACGAGGTTGCGGCGATGGAAGATCTTGAGCCAGTGATCGTGGCCGGTGGCCTCCTGGAACACGGCATCGGCGCGGCCGGCGTCGAGATGCTCGCGCGTTTCGAAGAAACCGCCGTCGAGGATCTTGCCGCCCCAGGAACGGATATCGTCGAGCTCGATGCCGTGGCGCCGCAACAGTTCGACCGCCATGAAGCCGACGACGTTGTCGCCGTTGAGATGGCCGGTGGTGAGATTGAGCGGCGGCCGCTTCGCCTTGAGATCGGCAAAGCTCCTGATGCCGAACTTCGGATCGATGCCGAACACGATCCAGTCGTGGTGCGGGAAAGTCACCAGGGCGCGCAAATTGGGGAACGGCCGGTCGATCAGGCCATTGCCGCGCTGCGCCATCGAGCAGAGGCCGCGCATGTTGATGATCGAGATATCGGAGCCGCCGGACTGCAGCAGTTCGACGCCCATGCGGAACCACGATGCGGTCAGGTGGTAATCGGTCCAGCACACCAGCTCGGGATGATCGACCGCGAGGTAGTGCGCGACGCAGGTGGCCATCTGATAGTAGGCCGCGTAGCCAACTCCTGCGCAGCCTATCCGCAGCGACCTGGTAAGCGCCGGTTTGGTCAAGTCTGTCTCCACCTGGATGTTCGATGCGAACGCTGCGCGCCGTGGGCACAAGCTCGCCGGGAAGGTTGCTGTGGACGGGATCGAGGCCGGCTCTGGAACGGCCTCGATCCCTGTTGGCGCATGGCGGCGAGGGCGCCGCCGGACTCATGGGCGAGCCCGCGCCTTACTTCACGTCGGAGAGCAGCTTGCGCATCTGTTCGCCGTTCTTCTTGGCCTCGTGGTAGATGTAGTCGAGGTCCATGCCGATCGAGAAATTGCGCACGCCCATGTCGAGGTACTCGCGCACCTCGTCCGGGTTGTTGGGGTGGGCGCGATAGCCGACGCCCGCCGCGTTGCAGCGCTTGATGATGTCGCGCTCGATCACCACGATGTCGGGGTTCTGGAAGTACTTGCCCGGGGTGCCCGGACGGCCGAGGCTGATCGACATGTCGGCCGGCCCGAGCGTCAGCATGTCGAGGCCCTCGATCTCGAGGATCTCGTCGAGCTGGTCGTAGGCGCTCTTCTTCTCGATGACGCAGATCACGCCGACGTCGTTCATCTCCTCGATCCAGTCCTTCGGAGCGACGTTGATGGTGTTGCGGCCATGGGTCCAGCCATGCAGGCCGCCAACGGCTTCCGAGCGGATCATGGCGATCGCGTCACGGATGTCCTGCGCCTTGCGGACGTCGGCGAGCTTGATGTTCATGAAGCCGGCGTCGACGGCGCGGGTGATCAGGGCACCACGCTCCAGCTCGCCGATCTTGATCATCGGCGACATGCCCGGGAACAGCTCGTAGGTGCGCGCCAGGTTCTCGAGCAGCTCGTAGTCCCACGGCGAGTATTCGGACGCGAACTCGACGTAGTCGTACTGCCCCGTGAGGCCGACGGTCTCCATGACGCGCGGCCACGGAATGACGACGCGCATGCCAAGGGTCGGCTTCTTTTCCTTGATCAGCTGCTTGAACGTATTCTTCCTCATTGCCCTACTTCTTCCTTCCTCGGGATGATCCGGTTTTCGCCACGGCGCATTGCCCTGGCACTCCTCGCTGCATCCGGATCACCTGCCCTCCCATCTCGGGAAACGGCCTTGGCCCGGTGTTCACACACGTTTGTCAACGCTTGTACACAATCGCATACACCCACTCATCCGGCTCGGCAATACTCCATTTCGGTGAATCTTCCCGGCCCGAACTGCCTGCGTTTCCGGGGCGCAGAGGTATGGACCACTTACCCCCGAAACGAGCATGGGCGGCCCGAAGGCCGCCCATGCTGGTCGTCGTCTGATCGGCGCCGTCAGGCAGCGCCGGATGTCATCGTCGTCGGTCTCGGCCGCAGCAGCCTGCGCAGCAGCGGCAAGACCAGGAACACGACGCAGATCAGCAGCAACACCGCCGTCACCGGTCGTTCCACGAACCCCTCCCAACCGCGGGTCAGGATGAGGCCACGCCTGAGGTTGGACTCAAGCATAGGACCGAGCACGAACGCCAGTGCCATCGGGGCGATCGGGAAGGCATATCTTTCGGCGAAATAGCCGAAGACGCCGATGCCCAGCCCCGTCCACACGTCGAACAGGCTCCAGCGCAGCGAATAGAGGCCGACGATCACGAGGACTGACGTGCCCACCAGCAAGCCGGCGCGGGACATGTAGCTGATGAACAGGCTTGGGATGATCGACAGATAGCCGATGATGGCGAGGAACAGGGTCGCCACCATGAGGCCGCCGAAGGTCGCATAGAGCAGCTCCGGCGAGGTCTTGAGCAGCTGCGGGCCGGGGAACAGGCCCTGCGCGGCGAGCACGGCCATCATCACCACCATGGCCGGCGCGCCCGGAATGCCGAGCCCGAGCGTGGGGATGAGCTCACCACCCACGGTGGCATTGTTGGCGCTGTCGATCGCCGCAATGCCGGTCAGGCGCGTGCCCTTGCCGAATTCATGGCGATAGCGCGAGAACCGCTTGGCGACATCGTAGGAGAGGAAACTCGCGACGGTACCGCCGGCGCCCGGAAGCAGCCCGATGAAGGTGCCGATCAGGGCCCCGATCCAGATGGCGCCGTTGACCTCCTGCCGCTCCGGGCGCTTGAGCCAGCCGGGGTAGAGGAATTTGCTGCCGCCCGGCGGCTTGAGATTGGGCTGCATGACGTCGGCGGCGGTGTTCACAAGTTCGCGAACGGCCAGCAGGCCAATCACGACGGGCACCGTGTCGAGGCCGCCCTCGAGGTCCGGGATACCGAAGGTGAGCCGGGGCACGCCCGACACCGGATCGAAGCCGACCAGCGCCAGCAGGCAGCCGAGGCCGATCGCGACGAGCCCCTTGAGGAGCGATTTGCCCATCAGGCCCGCGCATGCGACCAGCCCGAGCATGATGACCGCGAACATCTCGGGATAGAGCAGATGGATAGCGATCTGCGACAGCGGCACCACGAAGAGGACGAAGACGAAGACCGAGAACACCTGCCCCACGACCGAGGCATAGAGGCAGACGAGCAGCGCCTTGCCGCCCTCGCCGCGCAGATGGAACGGATAACCTTCTATGGAGGTGAGCATGGTCGAGGGCTCACCGGGAATCTTGAGCAGCACCGCCGGGATCGATCCGCCGAAGCCGGCCCCCACCAGGGTCGAGACGAAGAGGATGATGGCGTTCGCCGGCGTCATTGTCAGCGCGAAGGGCAGCATCAGAGCCAGGCCGGCCGCGCCGCCGATACCCGGCGCAGCGCCAATGAGAATGCCGATCACCAGCCCGATGACGACCAGCAGCAGCGCGAAGGGCTGAAAGCCGGCCAGCAGGCCGTTCAGCAATCCGGCAAAAAGATCCTGCACCAGCGTCCCCTCCGTCTTTTGGATACAGCTGTATTCATGCTATGGACGAAGATGGCCGTCAACGTGTGTGTTGGCGCCGCCAGACTTGGGAGAGAGGCATGGGTACGACGCAGCGCGTGGCGAAGTTCATCACCGGAACCCGCTACGAGGACATCCCCTCCCCGGCCATCGACATGGCCAAGCTGTGCATCCTCGATGCGATCGGTTGCGCCCTACATGCGACGGCCCTGCCGCCTGGCCGGGCTGTCATCGGTCTTGCCGAGGAGGTCGGGGGACGACCGACCTCGCAAATCATCGGCACCGCGTTGCGCGTCGACCCGCTCAGCGCGGCGCATGCCAACGCCACCCTTACCCATCTCGACGATTTCGACGACATGGGCACCGGACACCATGCCACGCTGCTGATGCCGGTGACGCTGGCGCTGGGCGAAGAACGCCGCTCCAGCGGCAAAGACCTGCTTGCCGCCTATGTGGTGGGCTTCGACATGACTGTCTACACCACCATCACCCTGGGGTCAGATCACAAGGGCCGGGGCTGGCATCAGACGTCGACCTGCGGCGTGATGGGCACGACAGCGGCAGCCAGCCGCCTGCTGGGCCTCGACGAGTTGCGGACCCGCCACGCCATTGGCATCGCCTCGAGCCATGCGGGCGGTATTCGTGCGGCCTTCGGCACCACCACCAAGGCGTTGCACCCGGCCAACGCGGCGCGCGCCGGCATCCTCGCTGCCAAGCTTGCGGCCCGGGGGTTCGACGCCAACCCAGACACGATCGAGGATCGCTTCGGCTTTTATGCGGTGTTCGGAGAGCAGCAGGCGCAGTTGGTCAACCTGCCACGCAACCTCGGCAATCCCTGGGCCATGATGGCGCGCGGCCGCGACGTGGCCAAGGGCATCACGATCAAGCGCTGGCCATCGTGCGGCTACACCCACGCGATTGCGACGATCATCGAGCGGCTGTTGCGCACGCATAGCTTTAGCGCGGCCGATGTGCTGGGGGTCGATATCGCTACGACCAACAATCCCGCATTGATGGCCGCCAACATCCGCACGCCGGAAACGCCGTGGCAGGGCAAATACTCGCCCTGGTACACGGCGGCCTCGCACCTCATTGACGGCAGGCTCGATATCGACAGCTTCAGCGATGCGGCCTTCGCACGGCCACAGGTGCATGACCTGCTCAGGCGAATCACGATCACGCAGGACCGCGACTTCGCTGGACGCCCGTCGCGCGCCAGCGGCGGCGAGGAGTGGTGGGACCTGACGATCCGGCTCAGGAACGGCACCAGCATCGTCGCCGACCGCTACGAAGGCCACGGCGATGCATGGGGATGGGCCGATCGCGAACTGGTCTACGACAAGTTCCGCGGCCTTGCGGGCAGCGTGCTAGACGCGGCGCATGCCGACCGCATCCTCAACGCGGTGATGGACCTGGATCGCAGCGCCGATGTGTCGGGACTATCGCGGCTGCTGGCCGCGCCGGCGGCGGTGCTCGCGGCCAGCGCCTAGCTCAGGGGAAGCGAACGCTCAGCAGCTTCTCGAACACCAGGTAGAGGAAGAGCAGCGTTCCGATCGGGAACAGCACGAGCGTCGTCCATTTGCGGACGCCGCAGATCAGCAGCGCGCCGACGCAAAACACCGCCGTGCTGATGTGGAAGCCCAGCAAGGGGATGAGCGCGACATAGACGAGCGTGGAGGCGACGATCGCACCTGCAACGGGGATCGGCCCGATCCGGGCAGGCTGAGTGTCCGGGATTTGCGACAGTTCCTCGGCCAGATCGCCCTCAACCGATGCTGGTACGGCAATCCTCGTCTCCGGCCTCGTGCCGGCCCGGTAGCGCAGCAGCGCCTGGATGAAGGTGACCACCCCGCCCAGCCCCACCAGCACCGCCAGGGCCTGCGGCAGCAGCCGCGGCCCGAACGCGTCGTCCACCTTGGTGATACGTATGGTGAAGGTCGATGCCATCACCAATGCGGCGATGGCGACAAGCACCAGGGCGAAGGCCAGCGGTCCCCATGGAAAGCGCCGATCGGTCGATGGCGTGGCGGGCGCGGTGATGGTGTCAGTCATCTCATCCTCCCCGGACGGATGGCGCCGGCCCATGGACCGGCGCCGCCCCGTCACTTCAGCGGGCGAACCGCCATGTCGAGATCGACGAGCACCGGATAGTAGGCGTCGATGTCGTTCTGCATCAGCTTGCGCGTTTCATCGACGGTGTAGGTGCGGATGTAGGCACCCTGATTGGCCCTGATGAAGCCTTCGTCCTTGGTCACCGCCGTGAGCAGCGCGTTGAGCCAGTCGCGATGCGCCTGCGGCACGTCGGGCAGCACGCCATAGCCGCTGAGATTGCCGCCCAGGGAGGAATAGCCGAGCTCCTTCATCGTCGGCACGTCGCCGATCATCGGATTGCGCTCGGCGTCGGAAATGGCGATCAGCCGGAAGTCGTTCTCGATGCCCGGCGCGTAAGCCGCCACCATCAGGTCGCAGCCGCCGCCCAGCATCAGCGTCTTGGCCTGCGCCGACCCTTCGGACGGAATGAACGACATCTGGATGCCGGCTTCCTTTAGGAACACGTAGCCGCTGAGCGTGATCGTGCTGGTCGCCGTGCCGGCGCAGAAGCGCAGTTCGCCAGGCTTGTCCTTGGCGGCCTGCACTACGTCGGCGATGCTCTTCCATGGGCTGTCCGGCGCCACGGCGTAGACGAAGCCGCGATACATGATCGAGATCGTCGGGATCAGGAAATCGGGTTCGTACTTGGCCACCGAGTCGGTGCTGAAGGGGCGCACCGCCATGCCCAGCCAGTTGGCGACGTAGATGTGATAGCCCTCGTTCACGCGCGGGCGGTTGTTGAGGAAGTTGGTGACGAGGCCATAGCTCATCTGCGGGCCGGCCTCGTAGACATCGGTGGTGACGCGCACCGTGGTCAGACGCGACGCCGCATCCGCCACGGTGCGGTTGAGAATGTCGTCGCTGTGGCCGACGGTGAACGACGACCACAGGGTAATCGGCGAATCCGGGAAGCCATCCTTCAGCGGTTGCAGCTTGCCATCCTGCCAGACCAGTTCCTCGCCGGTGCTGGTGGTTTCGGCCTGCGCCATGCCGACAAGCATCGCACTGCCCAGTGCTGCAAGCACGCCGCCAACCCGCAGGGCCTGTCCCCAAGCTCCCTTGTGCACTCCCATCGCCTCCTCCTCCGCGATATTTCACCGCACTATTGCGGATACATATGTATGCAGACAATAGGAAGAATGCAGCGGCGTCAATGCGCACGATTGGAACTGACTGCGCGGCGGTCCGGGCTATTTCGCGCGCGCGGCGAGTTCGCGATCGAGCTCGGGAAGAATTTCGAAGAGGTCGCCGACGAGCCCATAGTCGGCGAGCTTGAAGATCGGCGCCTCAGGGTCGGTATTGATCGCCACGATGACGCGCGAATCCTTCATGCCGGCCAGATGCTGGATGGCGCCCGAGATGCCGACGGCGATGTAGAGGTCCGGCGCGACGATCTTGCCGGTCTGGCCAACCTGCCAGTCATTGGGAGCGTAGCCGGCATCGACCGCGGCCCGGCTGGCGCCGAGCGCCGCACCGAGCCGGTCGGCAACCGGCTCGAGCAGGGCCAGGAACTTCTCCTTCGATCCCAGCGCGCGGCCACCGGAGACGACGATCTTCGCGCCAGTAAGCTCGGGTCGTTCGCTGCCGCTGAGGCTCTGTTCCACGAAGACTGCCCGTCCGGCAGTGGCCGGAACGACGACCGTCTCGATGGAGGCCGGCGATGCTGCCTGCCCGGCCGGCGCGAAGGACGAGGCACGGATCGTCATGACCTTCGTGGCATCGCGCGAGCGGACCGTCTGGATGACGTTGCCGGCATAGGCCGGCCGGCGGAACGTGTCGGCCGAAACGATCTCGATCACGTCGGAGACCTGCATCACGTCGAGCAGAGCGGCGACGCGCGGCAACACGTTCTTGCCCTCGGCCGTCGCCGCCGCGACCACCGCGTCGTAATGCTCCGACAGGGCGACCAGCAGCGCCGACAGCGGTTCGGCGAGGCCGTGGGCGAGCGATGCATCATCGGCCAGCAGCACGGTGGATACGCCGTCCAGCCGCGCCGCCTCCACGGCCGCGGGCGCCACGCCTTGCCCAGCGACGAGCACGTGGATTTCGTTACCCAGCCTGGCTGCGGCCGTAACGGCGCGCGCCGTTACCTCGTTGAGCGCGTTGGCATGGTGTTCGGCGAGAACCAGGGTTCGCATCGTAGTCGTCCTCAGAAAAGTCCAGCTTCGGTTTCGAGCCTGTCTAGCAATTCCCGGACCGAGCCGACGCGTACACCAGCCTGCCGCTGCGGCGGTTCGCTGGTCGCCAGGATCTCGAGCCGCGGCGCCAGGTCGATGCCGAACTCGGCGACAGGCACTGTTCGTATCGGCTTCTGCCGGGCCTTGATGATGTTGGGCAACGAGGCGAAGCGCGGCTGATTGAGCCGCAGGTCGGTGGTCACCACGGCGGGCAGTTCGAGGCGGAGCGTCTGCAGCCCGCCATCGACCTCGCGCGTGACCAGTGCGGCGCCGTCGGCGATCTCGACCTTGGAGGCGAAAGTGCCCTGCGGCCAATCGAGCAACGCTGCGAGCATCTGCCCGGTCTGGTTGGAATCGTCGTCGATCGCCTGCTTGCCGAGAATGACGAGACCGGGCTGCTCGGTGGCGATCACCGCCTTGAGGATCTTGGCAACGTTCAGCGGCTCGACCGGGGTGTCGGTCGTCACCAGCACGCCGCGATCGGCGCCCATCGCCAATGCGGCGCGAATGGTGTCCTGGGCCTGGGCCGGTCCGATGGAGACGACGACCACCTCATCGGCCTTGCCGGCTTCCTTGAGGGTCACGGCCTCTTCGACGGCGATTTCATCGAACGGGTTCATTGCCATCTTGGCGTTGCCCAGATCGACGCCCGATCCGTCCGGCTTCACGCGCGGCCGGAAATTGGCGTCGATCACCCGCTTCACCGCCACCAGAACCTTCATCCAGACTCTCCGATCGTTGCAGCCGGCTGCCCGGCGGCGGGGCCGACCAGCGCAGATTATGCGTGACGGCCCTCTCATTTTCTGTATACACACGAATACGATGGATCAGGCAACCCCCTCCGAGATCATAGACACCGACGTGGTCATTGTCGGCGCCGGACCGGCCGGCCTCGCCGCCGCCATTCGGCTGAAGCAGCGCTCTCCGGCCGTTTCGGTGATCGTGCTGGAGAAGGCGGCGGAGGTCGGTGGGCACATCCTGTCGGGGGCGGTGATGGACCCCGCCGGCATGGACGAATTGCTGCCCGGGTGGCGGCAGGCAGCTCCCGTGGGACCCGACGTCACCATGGATTTCTTCCACGTCATGGCACGGCGGCGCGACTTCGTGTTGCCGGGCTGGATACTCCCCCCGCTGATGAAGACGCATGACGGGGTCATCGTTTCGCTCGGTGACTTGGTGCGATGGCTCGGCGAGCAAGCGCAGGGGCTGGGGGTCGATATCTTTCCGATGACGGCGGCGACCGGCCTGCTCACCGACGAGGCGGGGGCTGTCAACGGCGTGCGCACGGGCGATCTGGGCGTGGCGCGCGATGGCAGCCACCGGCCGGGCTTTGCCGCGGGCATCGGCATCCGCGCCAAATATACGCTTGTCGCCGAGGGCGCGCGCGGGTCGCTCGCCAAACAGCTGATCGGGCACTTCGCTCTCGATGCCAGCGCCAGCCCACAAAAGTATGGGCTGGGCATCAAAGAGGTGTGGCAGATTCCCGCCGAGCGGCACCAACCGGGGCGGGTCGATCACTATCTCGGCTTTCCGCTGGATGACGCGACACAGGGGGGCGGCTTCTGCTACCACGCAGCGGACCGCAAGATTTATCTCGGGCTCGTCACCCACCTCGACTATCGCAACCCGACGCTCTCGCCGTTCGAGGAGTTTCAACGCTTCAAGCGGCACCCCTCGATCGCGCGCCTGCTGCAGGGAGCGACGCGACTCAGCTACGGTGCCCGAGCGCTCACTTCAGGCGGCTGGCAATCGGTGCCGGAACTGGCGTTCCCCGGCGGGGCGCTGATCGGCTGCGCGGCCGGCTTCATGAACGCGCCGCGCCTAAAGGCGATCCACAGCGCCATCCGCTCGGGCATGGCAGCTGCCGACGCCGTGGGCGAGGCAATCGCCGCGGGGCGCGCGCACGATCGGCTCGACGGCCTGTGCGACCGCGTGCTCGCGACGGGCATCGGCAGCGAGCTCTACCGCGTCCGCAACGTCAAGCCGCTCTGGTCGCGATTCGGGACGATCCTGGGCGTGCTGCTCGGCGGCGCCGACATGTGGATCAATACGCTGTTCCACTTCTCGCCGTTCGGCACGTTGCGCCACCGCAAGGCCGACGCCGATACGCTGTGGCCGATCGCCGCCACCGGGGAGAAGACCTATCCGCGCCCCGACGGCACGACGAGCTTCGATCGCGCCAGCTCGGTGTTCCTTGCCAACATCGCGCATGACGAGGACCAGCCGGTGCATCTGCGCCTCGCGGACCCGGCCGTGCCGGTGGAGACGACCCTGCCCCGGCTCGGCGCCGAACCCTCGACGCGCTATTGCCCGGCAGGGGTGTATGAGGTGGTCGAGGAGCAGGGCCAGAAGACCTTCCGCATCAACGCGGCCAACTGCGTGCACTGCAAGACTTGCGACATCAAGGATCCGGCCCGCAATATCACCTGGATGCCCCCCGAGGGTGGCTCGGGCCCGAACTATGTGGGGATGTGAGGGCATGAGCCTGTGTGGCGCAATGACGACGGCGCGTCCCGCCGCCACGAACGCACTTCCGGCCTGATCGGAGCCAGGCGGGGTCGAGCGTCATGCGTCACTACTGGTCACTGCTCATCCCCCTTCTCGCGGTCGGCTTCCTGACCCACGCGATATTGCCGCTGGCCCGGCTGGGGCTGGTCTATCTCGCGATCGACCGCGGCTTCGACGCGACGACGATCGCAATCGTCAGCGCCTTCTACGCGCTGGTGCCGGTGTTCCTCACGGTATCCATCGGGCGCCACAACGATCGCGGCGGCTATCGCACATCGGTGGTCGCGGGGGCGGTGCTGATGGGCGTCTCCGCTGCCATCCTGCTGTTGCTGCCGGTCTCGGTAGCGACGCTGCTGGCCAGCAATGCCGTGATGGGCGTCGGCCAGGCCCTGCTGATCAACTCGGTCCAGACCATGCTCAAGCAGGCGGGGCCGTCGGACGACCCGGACAGCGCAGTCGGCTACTACATGGTGGTCGTCTCCATCGCGCAGGTCGGCGGCCCCCTGCTCATCGCGCTGCTGGCGGCCAGCCCCGGCTACAGCCCGATGCAGCTGATCCAGGTCTGCCTCGAAATATCGGTCGCGCTGGTCGCCGCGTCGGTGATCGTCGGCATGACCGCCAGACACTCGGAGACCGCAGGATCGGCGGCGCCGACGGCGGCGCTGGACCTGCTGCGCAGCGCCCCGTTGCGCTGGACCATCATCAGCTCGGCGATTGCGATGGCGGCGGGCGATTTGATCCTGATCTTCCTGCCGCTGCTCGGCACGGAGCGGGGCATCGATACGGCGACGATCGGGTTGCTGCTGGCGTTTCGATCGGCGGCGGCGCTGCCGACGCGCACGTTCTACCGCATGCTGGCACGGCGGCTGGGCCACCGCGGCCTGATCGTGCTGGGGATGCTGGCGGGAGCCGCCGGGTTTGTGCTCGCCGGGATGCCGCTGCCGCTCTGGCTGCTCGGGGTGTGCGTGGCGCTCACCGGGGTCGGCCAGGGGATCGTCATGCCGGTCACGCTGTCGCTGACCTTCTCGCTCGCTCCCGCCACCGCCGTTGGCATGGCAACCTCGCTGCGCACGACGCTATCGCGAATCACTCAATTCGGCGGGCCGTTCGCGGCCGGCATGCTGGCCTCCGCCTCGGGATCGGGCAGCGTCTTCGTGGTGACCGGCGGGCTCATGGCCGTCAGCGCCATCGGCACGCTTCGCGCCCTTCGGCACCCCCGGAACGCGACCGCCGAACCGTTGCCCTGACCTGCGCGAATTGGTGCCATGCGCCGGGGCCGCTTGTTCGCCGGGGCATCGCCACGACATAAGTCCTGCAACCGTATGAGTGCGAGGACAAATGAACAACACTGTATACACCCACCTGCTGGGCTTCCTGTCGGACTTCGACAACGGGCATCGGGCGGTCCGGCAATATGCCCGCCTGAACGCGCTCAGCGATGCGGCGCTCAAGTCCCGCGGACTGACCCGCAGCGCCCTGCCGGGCGTTTCGTTCGAGCGGGCGCGACGCGGCTAAGGCGGAAGCCTAGCCGCGTGCGGCAGTCAGCTGCTGATACTGGGCGTAAAGCGCGTCGGTGTCAGCGGCGCCGAAGTCGCGCATCGGCGGCTTGACCCGCGCCAGCGTGGGGTCGCTGTGGACCCGCGCCAGCAGCGCCTTGATGCCGGGCACCAGCGCCTTGCCGTCGAACAGCTTGCGGATCGATACGGCGGTGGCGTGGGCGGCCGCGTCGCCGTCCTTGAACGCCCGGCCACACCAGGCCGAGTTGAGATTGGCGGTGGCCGAAATGCAGCCGGCGAACGCCCCGGTGCGGGCCTCCAGCAGCGTCGCCTCGTTCGACGGGAATACCGCAAGCCCCGGATTTTCGGCGGCAACGCGGCGCGCATAATCGAGATCGCCGGACGAGTCCTTTAGGCCCGCGATGCGGTCGCCGAACGTGGCGACCAGCAGCTTCACGAGTTCCGGTGTGTAGGGTACGCCCGACAGTGCCGGGAAATTATAGAGATAGAGCGGTATGTCGCCCGAACCGGCGGCGATCGGCTGGAAATAGTCGACTACGCCCTCGGCTGGAACACCCTTATAGTAGAAGGGCGGCAACAGCAGCGCGCCGGCGAAGCCGAACTCGGCTGCCGTGCTGGTGAGCAAAGTAGCGTCGGCCACCGCGGCGGCGCCGGTGCCCACCATCATGCGATCTGTCGGCAGGCCGCTCGCGGCGACGAAGCGCATGACGTCGAGCCGCTGCTCGACCGAGAACGAGGTCGCTTCGCCGGTCGTTCCCAGCACGTTGAGGCCGTCGCAGCCATTGTCGAGCAGATGGCGCGCGAGGCTCTCGAATTTGCGGGTGTCCGGACGCCCGGTCTGGTCGATCGGCGTGGCGATTGCGGCAATGACGCCACTCAGTCTGGTTCTGGGCATAATGCTGGATGTCTCAGGGCAACGAATGGATCAGGCGGTGGCCGGCGGCTGCAGCCGGGCGCCCGGCGGAACGTCGAGCGGTCTGTTGGCACCATCGAGGAATTCGACCGTCGTGAACAGCAGGTCCGAGGCGCCGATGTTCTCGACGCTGTGGACGAAGAACTCGCCGGCGCCGAATTTGAAGTGCTTGGTCTCGCCCTTGAAGTGCTCGACATCGACCACGCGGCCATCGGCATAATAGCCGCGGGCGCGGCCGCCGAAATGCGCCGACCAGAAATAGTCGTTCACATGGCGATGGAAGTTGCAGCGCTTGCCCGGCGGCAGATGCAGATGCCACACCCGCACGCGGTCGGTCTCCGAGACGAGCACGCTGCCCACCATGCCGTTGTGGAGGTTGGCCTCGAGTTCGGCCCGCAGATGCGCCGGCCATTCGGACAGCTGTTTGGTCCCCGGCGGGGGCATGTCGAGCACCTGGCTCATGTTCAGTCTCCTAGCAAGTTCAGCCGATCAAGGCCGTACGACGACCTTGATGGCGCCATCGACGCGCTCGCGGGCATAGCGCAGGGCTTCCTCGAGATCGGCGAGGGCGAAGGTGTGGGTGTGGATGAGCCGCGCATCGAAGCGGCGCTGCGACATCAGCTCCATGGCGCGGCCGGTGGCGCTGCGGCCCTCGCCACGAATGCCGTACATGTAGATGTTGTTGCGCGCCATGTGGGGCAGATCGACTGTCACGGGCTCGTGCGGGAAGGCGGCGAGACAGATCTTGCCGCCGCGGTTCACCATCTTGATCGACTGGTTGATCGCCTCTTCGGCGCCGCTGCATTCGATCACGTAATCGACACCGAGCCCGCGAGTGAGCGCCCGCGCCTCGGCCACCACGTCGACCTCGCGCGTGTTGAAGATGTAGTCGGCGCCCAGCTGCCGGCCGATCTCGAGCCGCTCAGCCCGGGTGCCGATGAGGATGGTCGGGCCGGCCCCGAGCGCCTTGGCGACCGCGACCGCGAGCAGCCCGATCGGCCCCGGGCCGATGACGGCGACGCTCTCGCCGGCGACGAGGCCGCCCAGCTCGGTCAGGCCGTACATCGAGGTACCGGCGGTCACGACCAGCGTTGCCTCTTCGTCGGACATCCGGTCGGGCACGCGCACCAGCGTATTGATGTTGTTGACGGCATACTCGGTGAAGCCGCCATCGGTGGTGAAGCCGTTCGCCCGATGCCCCTTCCGGCGATCGCCGTAGTTGAGGCACGACGTGTACATGCCCATGCGGCAGCGCTTGCAACGGCCGCAGCCGGCATGGATCTCGACCGTGACGCGCTCGCCGACCTGGAATTCGTCGACGTCGGGTCCGAGCTGCACCACGGTGCCCATATATTCGTGGCCAGGGGTGTAGTTCTTGTTGAACGGCAGTCCCCCGTCGATGCGGGCCGGCGTACCGTGCGCAATGATCTCGAGATCGGTGGCGCAGATGGCCACCGCATCGATCCGCACCAGCACCTCGGCCCGCCCCGGAGACGGCACCGGCTTTTCGGTGAGGATCAGCTGGCCGGGATCGCCCAGCACCCATGCCCGCATCGTCGACGGCACATCGAGCGACTTAGCCCGGGCGTCGGTAACATGTTCGTTCATGGCTCCCTCGTCTCGCGCGTCAGCTCACCCTGCCCGGCCTCGACCTCGCCGGGCGCCAGGCCCTCTACAACGACGTTCTGGACCTCGCCGCCGCCGTTACGGCGGAAGCTGGCGGCTACCTCGTATTCGGGCGAATTGAAACAGGCGACGCCCTGCTCGAGGCTGTCGAACTCGATGAGCACGAAGCGGGAGAAATCCGCCGGCCCTTCGTTGATCTGATAGCGGCCGCCGCGGGCGAGAATCCGGCCGCCATATTTCGCCATGATGGGCGGTACTCGGTCGGTGTATTTCTTGTACTCGACGGGGTCGAAAATCCGGGCCCGGGCGATCCAGTACGCTGGCATTGCGGCCTCCCCGACCACCGTCCACGTCAGGCGATTGGCGCTGATGCGGGTGCTGCCGCGCCTATCGACCGTCACGTTGTAACCCATCGCGGCGAGCGGTCAACCACATTTGTATACATTGACACACATTGACACGGGCACGGGGCGCCTGGAGGCTTCGCACGCAGATGCAGGACCGCGGCGAAGCGCCGTGACCGGCAGGCGGGGGGCGAGCGCCGCCGCGCGAAGAGCGGGATATTGCGGCTTCTGATGTTGGAAAGTGCAAGATACGCTGGCATACAGCCATCGCTCGGATACGATGCTCGCAGATTTGAGGATTTGCCGGCCGCCGGGGACGGCCCCTTGCGGCGGCGGTTCCGGTTGTGGCGTGTGATACAGCGCCGGCACCGGCAGAGTTTTTCCGCGGACCGTTCGGCCGCATGCGCAGAGGACAAGAATGCCCGAAGACGTTTTGCGGCGTAAGGCTGTGAAGGCACCCGCCAAGAAGGCTGCGCCCGGCAAGGCCGCCAAGGCCGCTGCGGTGGCAGCCGAAGCGCCGGGCCTGCTGGATGGGGTCGAGGAATATTCCGCGCGTTCGGGATCGCGCAGCGACTACGCCTATCGCATCCTGCTCAACGCCATCCGCACCCGCAAGCTCAGCCCCGGCGACCGGGTGCGCGAGGAAGAAGTGGCGCAGTCGCTCGGCATCAGCCGCACGCCGGTGCGCGAGGCCCTGCAGCTGCTGCAGGCCCGCCGGCTGGTCGAGGACGTGCGCGGCCGCGGCATCGTGGTCAACGAGCTGACGCGGCTGCAGGTGCTCGAACTCTACGCGATGCGTGAAGTGCTCGAGGGCGCGGCCGGGCGGTTTGCCGCCAATTATGCGGCGCCGGCGGAAATCGCGCTGATGCGCCAGCTGCTCGACGAATTCGATGCCGCCAAGGGCAATCCGGCGCGGCTGGGCGCCATCAATGCGCGGCTGCACACCACCATCTACGAGGCGGCGCGCAATCGCTACGTGCAGGAGGCGCTGGCGAATCTGCAGGACTCGCTGTCGCTGCTGCCGAGCACGACGTTCAGCCTGCCCGAGCGCTTCGCCTCGGCGCAGGAGGAGCATCGCGCCATCGTCAACGCCATCGAGCTGCGCGACAGCGATCGTGCAGAGGCAGCCAGCCGGTTGCATATCCGCGAAGCGCAGCGGGCGCGCCTGGCGATGCTGTTCAGCACCGGCCACGGCGAATAGCCGACTTTGCGGGACGAATAGCGAAAGCGGCGGACCCGGGGTCCGCCGCCTTGCATTGCTCCCGAAGTTTCGCGGCTCAGCCGGCGGCGGCCTGCGGGGTGATGGCCAGCGCTTCGCGCGCCGCACTGGCGCCGGCGAGGCGACCGAACACGGCGCCCGCCATCAGGCCGGTGCCGCCCGGATAGTTGAAGTAGAACAGCCCTCCAACCATCTCGCCGGCGGCAAACAGGCCCCCGATGCTGCCCTCGTCGGTGCTCTGCACCTGCCCGGTGCGGTCGATCTTGACGCCGCCAAAGGTGAAGGTCACGCCGCAGGTCACCTGATAGGCCTCGAACGGCCCTTCGTCGATGGTGTTGGCCCAGTTCGATTTCGGTACCGCCAGCCCGCTGGTGCCACGGCCGTCCTTGACGTTGGGATTGAACGCCACCGACTGGTTGATCGAAGCGTTGTAGGCGCGGATGGTCTCGAGGAATGCGGCGGGATCGACGCCGTCGAGCTTGGCGGCGAGCCCTTCGATCGTCTCGTCGCGCACCTTGGTCACCTGCTTGATGCGATATTCGTCGCGCAGCAGATGCAGCACCTTCTTGTCGAAGATCTGCCAGGCGAATTGCTGGGGCTGCTCGAGGATCACGCGACCATATTTGGCATAGGTGTAGTTGCGGAAATCGGCGCCTTCATCGACGAAGCGCTTGCCGGTGGCATTGACCATGATGCCCCACGGATAGCTGTGCTTCTGGAAACCGTCGCCGACCGCCAGGTCGCCGAACTCCGGCGCGTTGCGGTCCCAGCCGACCGCGTGAGCGCCCGACCAGTTGCCGGCCGCAATGGCCCCTACTTCGAGCGCCATGCGGATGCCGTCGCCGGTGTTGAAGCGGGTGCCGCGCACCTTGGCGAGGTCCCAGCCGGGCCCGAGATAGCGCGTGCGCCATTCGGCATTGGCCTGGAAGCCGCCCGAGGCGAGCACGACGCTGCGCGCATGCATGTCGACGGTGCGGCCGCCGAGCCGGACGCGCACGCCACGGACGCCCTGCTCCTCGTGGATGAGCGAGATGGCGTGCGCGCCGTAGATGATTCGGCCGCCGTCACGCTCCACCGCCTGGGTCAGCGAGGCGACGAGGCCGGGCCCGCCGCCCCAGGCCTCGCAGGTCAAACCGCCCCAGAACTTGAACTTGCCATCGACCTTGAACGCCTGCCGGCCATAGATCGGGGCGAAGCGGAGGCCCTTGCTGCGCATCCAGGTCACGGTGTCGAGGCTGTTTTCGACCAGCAGCTCGCACATGTCGGGATCGGTGCGGTATTCGGTCACCCGGCTCATGTCGTCGTAGAACTTTTCGCGCGTGTAGGTGCCGAAATCGGTATTGGCGATGTCTTCGGCGGACAGCTCCGGCATAACCTTTCGGAGGTCGTCGATACCGTCGTAGGTGAAGCGGATGGCGCCCGCCGTGAAGGTGGAGTTGCCCCCGCATTCTTCCTTGGGCGCGCGCTCCAGGACGATGACGGATGCGCCGTTTTCGAGCGCGGAAAGCGCCGCGCACAGCGCTGCATTTCCGGCCCCCACAACGATCACATCGGCGCTAAAATCGGTCATATGAGAAAAACACCTTTCCCCGTGTCGAACATTCTTCGTAGGCGACTGTATACAAACGAGTACGAATGTGCAATGTCGGGTTTGAACGTTGTGAATGCGCAGAAAAATGGCTGACCAGGATCCCGTGCACGCCGGCTATCGGCAACCCGCAATGCTCATCGACGGCGAATGGATAGACCGCGCCGCCGGTGGCGCGCCGGTCGTCAATCCGGCTACCGAGTCGAGCCTTGCGACCGCACCTCGTGCATCGGTCGAAGATCTGGACCGCGCGCTCGCTGCCGCACAGCGCGGTTTCGCGGTCTGGTCGCGCACCGCGCCGGAGCGACGGGCGGAAGTGCTGACCGAGGCGGCGCGGCTCCTGCGCGAGCGCATCGACACCGTCGCGCCGATGATCACGAAGGAGAACGGCAAGCCGCTCGCAGAGTCGCGTGCCGAAGTGATCCGCACGGCGACCTTCCTCGAATGGGAGGCCGGCGAGGCGCGCCGCGCCTATGGCGTCATCGTGCCGGGCGATCCGTCGTTCAACCGGATGGCACAGCGCATTCCGATCGGGCCGATCGCGGCCTTCTCGCCGTGGAACGTGCCGCTGTCGGCGCCGGCCCGCAAGATCGGCGGCGCGCTTGCGGCGGGCTGCTCCATCATCATCAAGTCGGCCGAGCAGACCCCGGCCTCGGCGGTGGCACTCGTCCAGTGCCTGGTCGATGCCGGCGTGCCGGCGGGCGTGCTCAACCTCGTCTTCGGCGATCCGGCGATGATTTCGAGCTACCTGATCGCCTCGCCGGTGATCCGGGCGGTGACCTTCACCGGCTCGGTGCCGGTCGGCAAGCACCTGGCGTCGCTCTGCGGACAGGCAATGAAGCCGGCCATTTTCGAGCTCGGCGGCCATTCACCGGTGATCGTCTGCGACGACGTGGATGCGGCGGCGGTCGGCAAGTTGGCCGTGCCCGCCAAGTTCCGCAACGCCGGGCAGATCTGCACGGCGCCGACGCGCTTCCTCGTGCATTCGAAAGTCTACGACTCGTTCGTCGAGAGCTTTGTGGGCGCAACGCAGAAGCTGCGGGTCGGCAACGGGCTCGATGACGGCGTCAATATGGGGCCGCTGATTCATGAACGCCGGCTCGGCGCGATGCAGCAGATGGTCGACGATGCGCAGCGCCGCGGCGCCACGGTGCGCAGCGGCGGCCAGCGCATCGGCAATCGCGGTTTCTTCTTCGAGCCGACGATCCTCGAAGGCCCGCCCACCGACGCGGAAGTGATGAACGAAGAGCCGTTCGGGCCGATCGGCACGATCTCGCGTTTCGACGATCTCGACGATGCGGTCGCCATCGCCAACAGGCTGACCTTCGGGCTGTGCGCCTTCGCCTTCACCCATTCGGCGGCGCGGGCGCACGAGCTGACGCAGCGCATCGAGAGCGGCCTGCTCTCGATCAATCATTTCGGCACGTCGCTGCCCGACACCGCCTTCGGCGGCGTCAGGGAAAGCGGCTATGGCCGTGAGGGCGGCAATGAAAGCCTCGACGGCTACATGGTCACCCGTTTCGTCTCGCACAAAATGTCGATCTAGATGGAGAAGCAAATGGCCACCGAGGCGGTTGCTGCCGATGCCGGCAGTACAACCTGGGATGCCGCGATCGTTGACGCGCTCAAGCTCAACAAGGTCCGGCTGATTTCGTACGTACCCGACCGCGTGCTGTCGCCGCTGCTCAAGCGAGTGATGGACGATCCGTACTTCACCGTCATCGGCGCGGCGCGCGAGGAAGAAGCTCTCGGTATCGTCAGCGGCGCCTGGATGGGCGGCATGCTCGGTGCGGTGCTGATGCAGACAAGCGGCTTTGCGACCCTCGCCAACCAGCTCGCCTCGCTGGTCGTGCCCTACCAGTTGCCGGTCATCATGATCATCTCCGAGCGCGGCACGCTGGGCGAATTCAATGTCGGCCAGGTGATGGTCTGCCGCACGGTTCGCCCGGTGCTGGATTCGCTCGCCATCGAGCACCACACCATCCGCCGGCTCGACGAGGCCAACTTCGTCACCGATCGCGCCGTCCTGCAGGCCGTCGGCACGCAGCAGCCCGTTGCGCTGATCCTCAATCCGCAGCTCACCGGCGGCAAGATCGAAAGGAAGGCGTGATGGCCAGCGAACTCAAGACCATGAACCGGTTCGATCTCAGCAAGCGCCTCGTGGCGCGGCTGACCAATGACGAGGCCATCGTCGCCGGCATCGGCTTCACCAATTTCGACCTGTGGGCCGCCGCCAAGGAGCGCCCGCAGAATTTCTACATGCTGGGCAGCATGGGGATGGCCGTGCCGATCGCCTATGGCGTCGCGCTGGCGCAACCCAACCGCAAGGTGATCGGGCTCGAAGGCGACGGCTCCATCCTGATGCAGCTGGGCGTGCTCGGCACCATCGCCAGCCACGGCGCCAAGAACCTCGTGCTGATCGTGTGGGACAATGGCGCCTACCAGATCACCGGGGGCCAGCCTACCGCGACCAGCCACGGCACCGATCTGGTCGGCGTGGCCAAGGCGTGCGGCATCGCGCAGGCCGACTGGGCGCGTGACGAGGCACATTTCGAGGCTCTCGTCGACCAGGCGGTGGGCCGCGACGGGCCGTCGTTCATCGCCGTGAAGATCGACGACAAGCCGGCGGTCGAAACGACGCATCGCGACCCCGCCGTGCTGCGCGAGATCTTCATGCGCGGGCTCGGCGTCCGAAAGGATCCGCAAGTCCGGGCCTGAGCCATGGACCTCAGCGCCCGCACGCCAGACGACACCCCTCCCCGGCAAATCGCAGCTTTTGCCGGGGAGCGCTAGCCGTGGCCCTGTCCAAGGAAGTCACGGTTCCGCTCATCGTGGCGAGTGCGGCCTTCCTGCAGCAGGTCGATGCGACGGCGCTCGCCACCTCGATACCCGCGATCGCCCACGATCTGGGCGAGGCGCCGGTCCGGCTGCATCTGGCGATCACCGTCTACCTGCTGAGCGTCGCCGCCTTCGTGCCGCTCTCGGGCTGGGCCACCGATCGCTTCGGGGCGCGGCTGGTGTTCCGCTCCGCCGTTGCGGTGTTCACCATCGCCTCCGTGTTCTGCGGCCTCGCGACGAACTTCGAGGCCCTCATTATTCCACGCATCGTGCAGGGCATGGCGGGTGCCATGATGGTGCCGGTGGGCCGCCTCATCATGGTCCGCACCGTCTCCAAGGAACAGCTGCTGAGCGCCTATGCGCTGATGACCATGCCGTCGCTGGTCGGCCCGATCATCGGCCCGGCGCTTGGCGGCCTGATCTCCACCTATCTGTCGTGGCGCTGGATCTTCTGGGTCAACCTGCCCATCGGCGTGCTCGGCATTGTGCTGGCCACCATCTTCATCGACGACGTGTCGATGGACGCCACGCGGCGCTTCGATCTCGTCGGGGTGGTGCTGACGGGCATAGGGGCGCCGGCGGTGCTGTTCGGCATCGACGGCGCGGCGACCGCCAGCGTCGATCTGCTGCTTGCCGGCGGCGCGATGTTCATCGGCGTGGCGCTGCTATGTCTTTATGTCGTTCACGCGCGCCGGATCGACCACCCGATCATCGACGTCACGCTGCTGACCATACCGACCTTCCGCGCCAGCGTGGTGGGTGGCTCGCTGTTCAGGATGGGCGCCGGGGCGATGCCCTTCCTGCTGCCACTGCTGTTCCAGCAGGGATTTGGCTACACGCCGTTCGAGTCGGGCGTCATCACGGCCGTCTCGGGGATCGGGGCGCTGGGCATGCGGACGCTATCGACACGCATCCTGCGGGCCCTGGGCTTTCGCAACGTGCTTCTATGGAACGCATTGGCCGGCGCGGCCTCGGTGGGGGCCTGTGCACTGATCCAGCCAGGGCTGCCGCTGGCGATCATCGTGGGGATGCTGTTTTTCGGCGGCGTCTTCCGCTCGCTCGAGCTGGTGACGCTCAACACCGTCGCCTTCGCCGGTCTCGATCAAAAGCAGATGAGCCATGCCACGAGCTTCACCACCATGGCGCAGCGCCTGTCGCAGAGCATGGGCGTGGCGCTGGGGGCGTTTGCCCTGCACATCGCGCGCGGCCCCGACGGGACGATCAGCGCGCAGACCTTCCCGGCGGCTTTTCTGCTGATCGGAGCGCTCAGCGCCCTTGCGGTCGTGCCGCTGATGCGGCTCCATCCGGATGCGGGGGTCGAACTGTCCGGCCGGCCCAGCCGCGGCGAATAACGAGGCAGGCGATGGCCGATGATCTGAAAGCACTGACGCTGGTCGGCTTCGGCGAGGCGGGGCGCAGCTTCGCAAAGGGCTGGCGCAGCGAGCGGCATTTCCCCATCGCGAGCTACGACATCAAGGCTGCGATGCCGGCGGAGGCCGCCGGCATGCGCGCCGCCTGGGCCGAGGCCGGCATCGATGGCCATGACGATATCGCCGCGGCCCTAGTGGGCGCCGAACTCGTCATCTGCCTCGTTACGGCCGACCAGGCGCAGCACGCGGCGCGAGCCGCCGCCCCGCATCTGCGGGCCGGGACGCTGTGGCTCGACGGCAATTCCTGTTCGCCGGGCACCAAGAAGGGCTCGGCGGCCATCATCGATGCGGCGGGCGGCCGCTATGTCGATATGGCGGTGATGGCGCCGGTCGACCAGCGGCTGCATCGCACGCCGCTGCTGCTGTCGGGGCCCGCCGCCGCGGAAGCCGAAGCCGGCCTCAAGGCCATGGGGATGAACGCTCGCGTGGTGGGCGCGCGCGTCGGCGACGCGTCCTCGATCAAGATGATCCGCTCGGTGATGATCAAGGGATTCGAGGCGCTTACCGCCGAATGCCTGCTCGCGGCCCGCCGCGCCGGCGTGGAGGATGCGGTGCTCGAATCCCTCAACACATCCGATCCCGGCCTCGATTGGGAAGCCCGTGCCGCCTACAACCTCGAGCGGATGCGGGTTCACGGCCTGCGCCGCGCGGCCGAGCTGGAAGAGGTTTCCGCCACGCTGGACGAACTAGACGTCGCCCCGCGGATGGTGCGTGCTGCCACCCAATGGCAGCGCGAGCTGGCCGGCACCGATGCGGCGGACGACAGCCTACGGACGCAGCTGGACGCGATCCTGGCGGCCAAGCCCTAGGCGGGAAGGCTCCGGCGGATCGAGTCGCCAATTCGCGGAACTTGACAATGCTGGGTGGCAGCCACACCACGGCGGCGGTACGCTCGAGACCCTGTCGCGATGGGGCAGCTCATCGGTGACGCCCACAACGCGAAAGACAAAAGGCCATGAAGTCGGTCGTTATTCATGCCGCCAAGGATCTGCGGGTCGAGGATCGCGCGGTCGACGCGCCGGGGCCCGGGCAAGTCGTCGTGGCGATCGGGGCCGGCGGCATCTGCGGCTCGGACCTGCACTACTACAATCACGGCGGCTTCGGCACGGTACGGGTCAAGCATCCGATGGTGCTGGGACACGAAGTTGCCGGCACCATCACGGCGCTGGGCGAGGGCGTGACAGGCGTCGCGGTCGGCGATGCGGTCGCCGTGTCGCCGTCGCTGCCCTGTAACACCTGCGAATATTGCCTCAAGGGCCAGCAGAACCAGTGCCTCAACATGCGCTTTTACGGCAGTGCGATGCGCATGCCGCATGTCGACGGCGCGTTCCGGCAGCAACTGGTCGCCGAGGCCGTGCAATGCCACAGGCTGGCGCCGGGCGTGGAGCTGACGGACGGTGCGTTCGCCGAACCGCTGGCGGTGACGCTGCATGCGATGAACCGGGCCGGCCCGCTGCTGGGCAAGCGCGTGCTGATCACCGGGAGCGGACCGATCGGAGCGCTCTGCGTGGTCGCGGCGCGGCTCAATGGTGCGGCCGAGATCGTTGTCACCGATGTCACCGACGCGCCGCTCGATTACGCGCTGAAGGTCGGCGCTGACCGCGTCATCAACGTCGCCAGATCGCCCGACGAGCTCTCGGCGCTGGCGGCCGGCAAGGGCACGATGGACGCGATGTTCGAATGCTCGGGCAATGGCGCGGCGTTCGGGTCGGGGATGGCGACGCTCAGGCCGCGCAGCGTGCTGGTGCAGCTCGGGCTCGGCGGCGAAGTCACTTTCCCGCAGAACATGGCGGTGAACAAGGAAGTCGATGTCCGCGGCTCATTCAGGTTCGCCGACGAGTTCGCGCTGGCGGTCGATCTCATCAACCGCCGACGCGTGGATTTGCGGCCGCTGCTGAGCGCGACGTTCCCGGTGGAGGACGCCGTGCAGGCCTTCGAGCTGGCATCGGACCGCCAGCGCTCGATGAAGGTGCAGCTGGCGTTCGCCTGAGCCGGCTAGAGCGTCCGCTGCCGGGGGTCCCAATCGGCCGGCAGCGCCTCGACGATGGGGACACGGCTTTGTACCGCCACCGGGCGGCCGGAGGCGATGGATTCCTCGACCGCCAGCATCGCATCGAGGACGTGGAAAGCGAGATCGCCGCTGGCGCGCGGCGCTTTGCCGGCGCGCAAAGCGCGGGCCATTTCGAGGACGCCGGCGCCGCGGACGCGGGCGTGGCCCTCGGCCGGGATGGTAGTCCAGTTCGCGCCGTCGCCGCCGGCCGCCAGGATGCGGGTGGGACCGTCGAAACCCGAGACCGGGACTTCGAGCACGCCAGTTTCGCCGGTGATCTCGAAGAGCTGGCGGTGGCTGGGGGTCTCGAAGCTGTAGATCGAGGTGCCGACGACGCCGGAGGTGAAGCGGGTGATGACGCTCACATGAGTGGGCACCTCGACCGGGAAGGTCTGGCCGGCCTCCGGGCCTTTACCGATGGTGCGGGTGGTCCAGGTGGTGTGACCGAGGGCCTGGACGCTCTCGATCGAGCCGAGCAGTTGGCCGAGAGTGGCGAAGTAGTACGGGCCGATATCGAAGAGCGGGCCGGCGCCTTTGGCGAAGAGGAATTGCGGGCGGGGGTGCCAGGCGTCCGGGCCCGGGCCCTGCATCAGGGTGAGGACGGTCTGCGGCTTGCCGATGCTGCCGCCGTCGAGGCGGCGCTTGGCGGTCTGGATGGCTTCGCCGAGGATGGTGTCGGGGGCACCACCGACGAGGACGCCCTTACGCTTCGCGGCGACCAGCATGGCTTGCGCGGAGGGGCGATCGACCGTGATGGGCTTCTCAGTCCACACGTTTTTGCCGGCGGCGATGATGGCCTGCGAGACCTCGGCGTGGGCGGCCGGGATGGTGATGTTGACGACGATCTCGATGTCGGGGTTGGCAAGGAGCTCGGCGACAGAGCCTGAGTGGGGGACTTTGTACTTCGCCGCCTGCGCTGCGGCGCGGCTGAGGTCGAGGTCGGCGACCGACAGGACTTGCGTGTCGGGGTAAGAGGTCAGGCTCTCCAGATATTGGCCGGAGATGTCACCGGCGCCAATGATGCCGATGCCGACGGGGCCGGACTTGGTGCTGCTCACTTGCGGACCTCGTTCAGGAAGAACTTCGCGTTGCGCTCGATGAGGGGGAAAACGTCGCCTTCGTGGACGACGATTTCGACGACGGGTCGCTCGACGAAATCCTTGCCGAGGTCCAGCACCTGGCCGAGCTTGCCAGTGATGTCGGGGCCGAGGAGCGGCAGGTCTTCTTCGTCCGGCGGCTCGTTCTTGACGTGCAGCCAGCGGATGCGATTGCGCAGGCGCGGGATGAGTTCGAAGACGTCACCGCCGCCGACGCTAGCCCAGAAGGTGTCGAGCTCGAGCAGGATGGATGGATCGAGCTTTTCGACCAGCCATTCATACACGGACTTGCCGTCGACCTTTAGGGCGAATTCGAACTGGTGATTGTGGTAGGCGGTGCGGATGCCGGCCGCTGAAAGCTCCTTCGCAGCCTCGTTCATGCCGGCGATGAGGCGATCTACCCCGGCCCGATCGGCGATGGTTTCCTCATCGATCCAGGGCATGATCAGGGTGTCGATACCGAGACGCTTGGCGGCGGCGATCAGCGCCTTGCGGTCGAGATCGATGACATTGGCGTGCGCGGTGCCGGTCTTGAGCCCGTTGGCCTGCACCGCCGCGACGAGGCGGTCGGTGTAACCGAGGATGTCGTAGGGCTCGACATGGGTGAAGCCGAAGCCCTTGAGGCGCCTGAGGGTATTGTCGAGGTCGGCGGGGCCGAGATCGTTGCGGACGCTGTAGAGCTGGACGCTCAGGGTGCCATCGTAGGCCATGACATTCTCTCGTTATGAGCGGGCGATGAGGCGGTCGAACGCCGCGTCGAGGCCGGCATTGATGGTCTGCAACTCGGGGTGGGCTTCGTAATGGGCGATGATCTCGCGGGCGCCGGCGGAGAGGCTGACACGCGGAGCGAAGCCGGGGACGAGGCGCTGAAGCTTGCTGGTATCGAACAGCATGGTGTGCCTGAAATCATGTTCCAGCACCTCGGCCCAGCCGGGATATTCGACGCCGATGGTCTCGCTGGCGCGATGCACGAGCGTGGGCTCGCGTACGCCGGCGGCGGCAGCGAGGACCAGATGAATCTGGTCCCAGGTGAGGATGTCGCCGCCGACGAGGTTGACGCTCTCGCCAATGGCGTGGGCGTTACCGAGCAGCGGCACGAGGCCGCGCGCGACGTCGCTCGAATGGGTAAGGCACCAGAGCGACGTGCCGTCGCCCTGCACGACGACGCCCTTGCCGGCGCGCATGCGGGCGATGGCGGTCCAGCCGGGCAGCACGGGTACGACGGTCTTGTCGTAGGTGTGGAACGGCCGGACGATGGTCAGCGGCAGGTTCTGTTCGCGTTGCGCGGTCTCGAGCAAGACCTCGCAGGCGATCTTGTTCCTGGCGTAGCCGAAGACCGGCTGCACGCGCGGACTCGACTCGGTGATGGGCAGAAGCGGCACCGGACGGCCATAGACCGAGCAGGTGCTGATGAAGACGTACTGGCCGGTATGGTGGCGGAACAGGTCGGCGTGGCCGGCGAGATCGGCGGGCGAGAAGCCGATCCAGTTGACAACGGAGTCGTACTGATCGGACCCGACGAGCCGCTTTACGGCCTCGATATCGCGGACATCGGCTGCGATGTGCCGAACGCCTTCGGGCAGGTCGCGGCGCGGATCACCCCGAGTGACGACGGTGAGATCGAGACCCTGGGCGACGGCCTCGGCGGCGACAGCGGAACCGATCATGCCGGCGCCGCCAAGGAAGAGAACTTTGGTCATTTGCTGGTCCGCGAAATGGTCTTGCTGCCGGCAGTGTAGCCATTGCCGAACATGTAGGCGTAGCTCTGGGTGAGTGCGTCCCAGACATCGATGCCGAGGCGTTCGAGTTCGACGATGTGCCACTGCACATTGGGATTGGCGGTGAGCACGGCGGGCATGTCGAGCGCGCCGCTGCCGATGGGGACAAGCACGTCGTCGTGGTAAGTGCTGGCCGCGCTGGCGGCGAGCGCCGGGCCATCCTTGACGTGCAGCAGCGGCACGCGCGCGCCGAGGCCGGCGAGAACGCTGGCCGGGGCGATGCCGCCCATCTGCGTCCAGTACATGTCGAGCTCGAGCACCACGCGCGGATCGAGGTTGGCGATCAGCGCGTCATAAGCGCGGGTGGTGCCGTAGGTGTTGGTGAACTCGCCGAAATGATTGTGATAGGCGATGCGCATGCCATAGGGGGCAGCGTTGGCGGCGCCATCGTTGACGCGCTCGAGACCCTTGAGCATAGCGGCTTCCGTGGCGAACTCCTCGCGCTCCATGCTCCAGGCCAGCGTATCGACGCCGAGCTCGGCATAGGTGTCGAGGATCTCCTTGGCGTGCGGGCCCGAGGGGAACGGCGCGTGCGAGCTGACGATCCTGAGGCCGGCGTGGTCGGCGGCAGCGCGGTATTGTTTTGGCGTGCGGCCGTGGAGGCCATAGGTCTCCACGCCCAGATAGCCGAGCGATGCGATACGGTCGAGCGTCGCCTCGAGATGGTCGTCGAGGAGCGCATCGACCGTATACATCATGACTGCGGCGCGAGCGGTCACGCGTCCACTCCGGCGGCCCAGCGCAGCGCCTGACGGAGAATGCGGCGGACCGGCGGCTCGCCCCAGGAGCGCATGTCATGGCCGAGCGCGACATAGACGACGCGACCCTGCCCGATCTTGCGAGTGTAGACGATGGGGCACTTGCTGCCATCGGCGCGGGTGCGGGTGGCCAGCACCTCGATGTCGTCGTCGTGCTGGTTGAACTCGTAATACTCGTCGAACAGCTTGAAGGTCGACACGCCCTGCATGATCGGATGATCGGGGGCGATGACATCGACCTGATGGTAGCCCTCGTGATGGCCGGGGCCATGCGAGACGTAGTGGCTGCCGAAGAGCTTGAAGAGCGGCTTCCAGGCCTCGGCGATCTTGTCGCCGTCCCAGCCCATGATGTTGGCGCCATGCACGGCGACGGCGCCCTTGCCGCCTTCGACCATCTTGGCGAAGGCCTCCTGCTGCGGCGTCGCGAACACGCCGCCGGCGGTGTAGAACAGGAAGACGTCGTTGTCGGCCGTGACCGGCTCGGGATTGACGAAGCGGCTCAGCCCCATGGCGCGGCGGGTGACGAAGCCCGCGTCGATGCCGATCTGCTGGTAGACCAGCGCGGCGGAGATGAGATCGTGGTGGATGTCATCGCCGTTGACGATGACCATGGCCTTGGGAAGCGATTTGGACATTTTCTCTCTGAGCCTGTTAGGCGGAACATGAGGACCCGGCCGGGTGCACCGGCCGGGTCCGCTGACGCTATGGAGGAGCCTTTCGCCCGCGGGAGGTTACGGGCGAAAGGCGATGGGCCGGCTGCCCGTTACTTCGTGACCGGCACGAGGCGGGTGGCGACGACCACGTTGGGGTTGGGCGCGAAGTACGGATCGTCCGGGCCCGGGAAGCCGGTGACCTTCTCGGTGCTCCAGTCGCCGTAATAGCCCCAGTAGAACATCGTGATCATCGGCAGCTTGTCGATCCAGATGCCCTGCAGCTTGGCGATGATCGCGTTGCGCTCATCGTCGGTGCTGGCGGTCTGGTAGTCGGCCAGGAGCTTCTGCGCATCCGGATCCTGGAAGCGCTCGATGTTCTGGAAGGTCGGCGTCTCTTCACCGATGGGGTGATAGAAGGCCGGGTTCATGATGTTGTTGTAGAACGACCAGACGCGCGGCGCGGAGTCGACCGGATAGCCGATGGTCGACATGAAGTTGCCGGTGCTGGTCATCTTGTTGATGTCGGTGACGGCGACGCCGTCGATGGCCACCTTCATGCCGACATCCTTGAGCTGGCTGACGAGCACCTGCGCGGGGGCCGCGATATCGGTGTAGGCCGACGGGAAGCTGATCGAGAAATCGAGCTCCTTGCCATCCTTCTCGTAATAGCCGGCATCGTTCTTCTTCCAGCCGGCATCTTCCAGCGTCTTGATCGCCGCGGCCTTGTCCTGCTTGAAGACCATGCCCTTGAATTCGGGAGCGATGGAGTTCTCGAAGGCGGGCATCGGCAGGCCGATGATGCTGGTGGCCGGATGCGAGTTGCGCGACTGGGCAACCTGGTCGCGATCGACCGCGAGGCTGATCGCCTTGGCGACGGCCGGATCGGTGAACGGGAAGACTTCGCGGTTGGGGATCAGGCCGTCCATGCCCACGTCGGGCGCCCAATAGTGGAAATTGGGGTTCTTGCTGGTGTAGGTCTGCTCGGCATTGGCGATGTAGGCGCCGGCCCAGTCGATCTGGCCCTGGATCAGGCCGTTGGCCTGCGCGGGGTTGTCCTTGTAGGCGATGAAGCGCAGGCCATCGAGGGCCGGCTTGCCGGCCTGCCAATAGTCCGGGTTCTTGTCGAGGACGTAGAACTGCGGCGTGAACTGGCCGAGCTTGAACGGACCCGTGCCGACCGGATTGTCATCGGCGTAGGTGGTCGGATCGGCGACCTGGCTCCACAGATGCTCCGAGACGATCGGCTGCTGCACCAGCGTGGTGAAGTTGGTCTCGGACGGCGCCGCGAAGGTCATCACGACAGTGCTGTCGTCCTTGGCGGTGATGGTGTCGAAATCGACGCCGATCAGGTTGAGCGCCGGGAACTTCTTCATCAGCTCATAGGAGAAGACGACGTCCTTGGCGGTGAACGGCTGGCCGTCGGTCCACTTGACGCCATCCTGCAGATGGAAGGTCAGCGTCTTGTTGCCGTCGGTCCATTCCCAGCTCTTGGCGAGCCAGGGGATGTCCTTGCCGACATCGACATAGTTCACCTGCACCAGGTTCTCGTAGATCATGCCCTTGGAGCCGACCGAATAGGCGGTGTCGGGCAGATAGGGGTTGAATACCTTGGTGAGGTTGTCGGACTGACCGCCGACATTGAGGATCAGCGGCGCGGCGAAGCTGGGCGTCGCGAGGCCGAGGCCGGCGCCTGCCATGAGGGCGGCAAGTGCAGTGGTGGCGAGGGCTCGCGACATGCGGCTCGGCCCTCCGGTGTAAGTCTTCATTTGTCCCGTTCTCCTAGTGAAGTGCGTGATGGTTCGTTGTGTCGTTCCTGATCGAACTGCTTCAGGCGGCATTGGGCGCGTCTCCTCCCCTTTGCTCTGGTGTTCCGGACGCGGCCGCCGCCTGTACAGCAGGCGAGCGGGAGGTCCGGTTCATGTCGGCCGCCGACTGATCGGCGGCGTAAAGCCAACAACGGGCCCAATGGGCCTCGCCGACATCGAAGCGCGGCGGCGCCGTGGTGGCGCAGCGCGCCATCGCCTTGGGGCAGCGCGGATGGAAGCGGCAGCCGGTAGGCGGATCGATGAGGCTCGGCGGCTGGCCGATGTCGCGGACGCGCTCGGCATCGGCAGCGCGGCCCGGATCGGGCGCCGAGGCGATGAGGAGCTGCGTGTAAGGGTGAGCGGCGTGCTGCGTGACGTCTTCGGACGGGCCGCTTTCGATCAGCTCGCCGGCATACATCACCGCCATGTCCTCGGCGAAGTAGCGAGCCGAAGCGATGTCGTGGGTGACGTAGAGCAGGCCGACATGGCGATCCTCAGTGAGGCGGCGCAGCAGATTGAGAATGCCGAGGCGGATCGAGACGTCGAGGCTCGACACCGGCTCGTCGGCAAGGAAGACGGAGGGGCTCGCCGCCAGGGCACGGGCGATGGAACAGCGTTGCAGCTGGCCGCCCGACAACTCGTGCGGGAATTTGTCGGCGAACTGCTCGGGTGGGTCGAGATTCACCTGGCGCAGCAGGTCGTGGATGAAGTCGCGGCGCTGCGCCGAATTGAAACGCGGGTGGTGGATGCGGACCGCGCGCTCGAGATGGCGGCGAATGGTCAGCACCGGATTGAAGGAGCCGTAGGGGTCCTGCAGGATCAGCTGGACCTTGCTGACATAGTCGCGGAAGGCGCGCCCGCCGCGGAGCTTTACCGGCTGCCCGTCGAGCAGGATTTCGCCGCTGGTGATCTTGTGCAGCTGGGCAAGCAGGCGCGCGAGGGTGGATTTGCCCGAACCGGACTCGCCGACCAAAGCGGTGATACGACCGGCATAGAGGGCGAGCGAGACGTCGTCGACGGCGTGGGCGACACGGCCGCGGCGGCGCAGTCGCCCATGCAGGGCGAAATGCTTGGTGATGTGGCGCGCTTCGAGCAGCGGCGCAGTGGTGGTGGCAGACATGGCGAGATCGGTCATGCGGGCGCCCTCCCCTCGGCCGCGTAAGCCGGATCGTAGAGGAGGCAGGCAGCCTCGGTGGTACGCAGGTCCTGTTCGCTGGGCACGGGGAGCAGCGCCGGAACGACGTTCCGGCATGCCCCGAAGGCCTTCGGACAGCGCGGATTGAAGGCGCAGCCGGAGGGGAGCTTGCGCAGATCCGGGGGCGAGCCGGGGATGCCCGTGAGCTCGCGCTTGGGGCCGGTAAGGGTCGGGAAGGAACCGAGCAGGCCCTGGCTGTAGGGATGGCGTGGGTGACGATAGAAATCGCGGGCGGCGGCGATCTCGACGACGCGGCCGCCATACATGACGGCGATCGAGTCCGAGAGCTCGATCAGCAGCGACAGGTCGTGCGTGATGAAGATGACCGAGAAGCCGAGCGTGTCCTTGAGCTCGACGATCTTCTCGATGATCTGGCGCTGCATCACCACGTCGAGTGCGGTGGTGGGCTCGTCCATGACGATGATCTCGGGATCGAGCGCAAGGCCGACGGCGATCATGGCGCGCTGGCGCATGCCGCCCGACAACTCATGCGGGAAGGACGAAGCGCGGTCCTGCTGGATGCCGACGATGCCGAGCAGCTCAGCGGTGCGGGCCTGGCGCTGGGCGCGGCTCATCTGCGGGCGGTGGGCGCGCAGCGTGTCATCGATCTGGGTGCCGATGGTGAGCACGGGATTGAGCGCGCTCATCGCCGACTGGAAGACGATCGAGAGCTCCTCCCAGCGGAACTTGCGCAGCTCTTCAGGGGTCAGCGCGAGGACATCGACCTGCGTGCCGTCGGGGCGGGTGTAGAGCATCTCGCCCTCAGAGATGACCGCCGGCGATTTGAGCAGGCGGGTGATGGCGTAAGCGAGGGTGGACTTGCCTGAACCGGACTCGCCGGCGATACCGAGTACCTCGCCGCGACGGAGGGTGAGCGAAACGTCGTTCACGGCGACAGTGGAGATGTGCTCGCCCTGATACTCGACGCGCAGGTGCCTGAGCTCGAGGATGTTCTCGGGGAGCGCGGCGCCGGTCGGGCGCGGCGCGGGTGGCGGCAAAGGCTGGACGCGCGGGCGGCGGAGTTGCTGCTTGATGGCCTTGCGGGTGCCGATATTGGCGGCGCGCAGGCGCGGATTGATGAATTCGTCGATGCCGAAATTGATCAGCGAGAGGCCGGTGCCCAGCAGCGCGATGGCGAGGCCGGCGGGCACGAACCACCACCAGGCGCCGACGAGCAGCGCGCTCGAGACCTGCGCCCAATAAAGGATGGTGCCCCACGACCATTCGGTGACGTCGGAGAGGCCGAGGAAGGCGAAGCTTGCCTGCACCAGGATGGCGCCGGTGACGGTGCCGAGGAAGGACGAGGCGATGATCGCAATCTGGTTGGGCAGCACGTCGCGCAGGATGATCGCGGCGGTGTGCTCGCCGGTGGCGCGAGCGGCCTCGACGAAATCGCGACGGCGCAGCGACAGGGTCTGGGCGCGGAGGATCCTGGCGCCCCAGGCCCAGCTGGTGATCGAGATGATGAGGATGACGCCGATCGAGCCCGACTGCGGCAGATACGAGCCGATGATGATGATCAGCGGCAGGCTGGGGATGACGAGGAAGACGTTGGTGACGAGCGACAGCACTTCGTCGGTGAAACCGCCGACATACCCGGCCGTCAGCCCGATGATCACCGAGAGCGCGGTGGCGACGATGGCAGTGCCGATGCCCACGAACATCGAGACGCGGGCGCCATAGAGCATCTGGGACAGCACGTCCTGGCCGGTCTGCGTGGTGCCGAGCCAGTGCGCCCAGGACGGGCCAACGAGCTGGTCGTAGCTGACCTGCGAGGGATCGTAGGGCGAGAACCACGGGCCGAGGATGGCCAGCAGCGCGAAGAACACCACGATGGCGAGGCCAATGACGATTTTTGGCGCGGTGAGCGCGTAGAGCCAGGTGGGCCAGCGGCGGCGCGGGCGCGCTTTCGCGGCGGCTTCGGTCTCGGCGAGCGTAGCGGTGGTGTTGCTCATCTCAGCCCTCCTCACGCGTGCGCGGATCAAGGGCGGCGTAGAGCAGGTCGGCGACGATGTTGGCGACCAGCACCGCGACGGTGATGGCGAGGAAGATCGCCTGCATCAGCGGATAATCCTGCGCCGAGGCGGCGCGGAACAGGATCGAGCCGATGCCGGGATAGTTGAAGACGATCTCGGTGACGATCGAGCCCGAGACGACGAAGCCAAGCGCCATGGCGAAGCCGGCGAAGTTCGGCAGCATGGCGTTGCGCGCGGCGTACATCAGCATGATGCGGTACTTGCCCAGGCCCTTGGCTTCGGCCATGCGGACATAATCCTCGCTGAGCGTGGTGATCATCATGTTGCGCTGCGACAGCAGCCAGCCGCCGATGGAGGAGATGATGATCGTGAGACCGGGTAGAATGGCGTAGTAGAGGGCGCTCACGAAGAAGCCCCAGTCCCAGCTCGGGAAATAGTCGAAGGAGTAGCCGCCCGAGAGCGGAAACCAGCGGAGCGTGATCGCGAAAATCAGGACCACGATGATGGCGAACCAGAAATAGGGGATCGACGAGATGAAGGTGGTGACCGGCACGAGCAAATCGAGCCAGGTGCCACGGCGCCAGCCCACGATGGTACCCAGCAGCGTGCCGAGGACGAAGCCGAGCACGGTGCACACTGTGATAAGCCAGAGCGTCCACGGGATGGCGTCGCCGATGACGCTCAGCACGGGCGTGGGGTAATAGGCGTAGGAGATGCCGAAGTTGCCGTGGAAGAGATTGTTCCAGTAATCGAGATATTGCTGCCAGAGCGGGCTGTCGGGCTGGCCGAAGAGCACCTTGATGGCTTTGATGGCCTCGGGGCTGAGGCGACCGCGGAATTTCTGGATGAGGTTGGTCACCGGATCGCCCGGCATGATGCGGGGCAGTACGAAATTGACCGTGATCGCCGCCCAGACGGTCACCACGTAAAAGATCAGGCGGCGAACGAGGATCCTCATGCGGCGGCCTCCGTGAGGGCGGGCTCGGCGGCCCAACGGAAGGCGCGGTTGAGGATTTCGCGGACGGCGGGCTCGCGCCAGACGCGCATGTCGTGGCCGAGCTGGAGGTAGCAGGTCCGGCCCTTGCCGTGCTGGCCGGCGATGAGGATGGGCTCGCGGTGGTCGCCGGCATCGCGCCAGGCGATGACCTGGCCGGCGGTGGGGGCGAGCTCGAGCTGGTAGTGCTCGTGGCTGATCGGGAACGGCGCAAGGCCGGCGGTCAACGGATGGGTCGGGTCGAGCTCGACGGTGAAGCGGCTGTCGTGCGGACGCGGGCCGTGTGAGGCGTAGCGGCAGCCCAGGAGGTCGTAGAGGGTGCGCCAGGCGGGATCGAGGCCGCCATCGGCGGTCATGCCGATGACGTTGGCGGTGTGCACGGCGACGAGGCCCATACCGGAGGCGACGGCGTCGGCGAGGGCCTGCTGCTGGGACTGCCGGGCTTCGGGCATGGCGGTGTAGAGCGCGAGGACATCGGGCTGGCCGCCGCGATCGCGGAACCAGGCGACGGAACCGAGGCCCATCCGGCGAGAGGCGACGAAGCCGGCCTCGCCGGCAATGGCGGCCAGCTCGAAATCGGCGCCGAAGATGTCCTCGTAGACATCGTCGCCACCGACCAGGATCATCGCTTCGGGCGCCTTTTTCATCGGCGGCTCACCAAGTGGAGCGCTGTTCGCCGACCGGCGACCAGAAGCCCTGTTCGAGGCCGGTGAGAAGCGCGGAATCGCGCGCCTCGAGCGGCAGGGTGACGCGGCCGCGGCGACGGCTACTCTCATAGGTCGAGAAGATGATCTCCGCGCCGCGCACGGCCTTCTCGATGCCAAGCACAGGCGTGCTGCCGGTTTCGAGGGCGTGGATCAGATCGGCGATGGCCTCGGCGGTGCAGGCGACGATGGCGGGATCGACGCCGCGATCCCAGCTCTTGGAGTCGGTCGAGAATGGCGTGGGGAACAGCTCGTCCTCGCCGCCGAAGCGATGGATCAGGCAACGGGCACCGCGGCTCTCGAGCCGGCCCTTGGTGCCGTGGACGATGATGCCGAGATTGTTGGCGAGATTGAGCGTTGCCGCATAGGGCTCACGGCCGGTCGTGACGGTCGCATAGATGCCCGAGGGCCACGAGATCTGGGTCAGCGACGTGGTGGGGGCGAACTGGCCGTAGACATAGCGGTTGATCGATACGTCGACCTGCCCCATGACCCAGGCCGCCCTGGCGTCGCCCATGTAGAACAGGATCAGGTCGATGATGTGCGTGCCCCAATCGGGCAGGTTCGGGCAGAAGCCCTCGATACTGATGATCTCGCCGATGGCGCCGTCGGCGAGACGCTGGCGGGCGTGCCTGTGCACGGGCTCGAAGCGGCGCTGCAGATTGACGGTGAGTTGCACGCCGGCATCGGCGGCGACCTGCTGCATGTCGAGGACGTCGCCATAGGTGAGCGCAAGCGGCTTCTCGACGTGGATGGCTTTGGCACCGGTCTCGACAGCGGCGCGGACGGCATCGAGACGCTGCGCCGGGGGCGTGCAGACGCTGACCAGGTTGGGCCGCGTCGCAGCGAGCATCTGACGGTAATCGGTGTAGACGCCGGCGATGCCGAGGTCGCGCGCCAGCTCCTCCGCGACGGCGCGATTGGGGTCGGCGACGGCGGCGACGGTGACGCCGGGCTGCTTCTGGTAGCCCGCCGCATGCACCCTGCCCTGCGAGCCGGCAGCAATCACCGCTGCCGTGTAGTTCCCCATAATCCGTCCTCCGGCGATACCAGCAAGCAGACCACTGGCAACCACTGAAAACCAGCCTAGGCCGAAAGCGAGCAGACCTGCAAGCGGTGAGTATGCAAATTATTCACCTTCGCTGATTGCCGTTCCATCTCAATGGATTATCGATGACATTGGCGAATTTTGACCAGTACGGACGATCGGTGCGACACCCGATCGAGCAGACCACTGGCATGGTCCGGCCGATCAACGAGGTGCTCGACAAAGCCCGGACAAGCGGTTTATGTCCTCGTTCAGAGACATTGACGGACCATAGGAGACCACTAATGCTCGTCAGCCAGGTTATCGGGCCGCGGCGCTCGGAAATCGTCGAGATGCCCGACCCGGTCGCGGGGCCCAGGGAGGTCGTGGTCGACGTGCTGGCCTGCGGCGTGTGCACTTCCGACCGCACCGTGTGGCGCGAGCGCGGCACGCGTCAGGCGCCGCTGCGGCTCGGCCACGAGATCGTCGGGCGGGTGAGCGCGGTGGGCGCCGAGGCCAGCGCGTGGCGGGTGGGCGACGTGGTTACCGGGCTCGGCGGCAATGGCTATGCCACCAAGGCGGCGATGGATGCGAATGCGATTCTACCGATCCCCGCCGGCTTTCCGGTCGAACACGTGATCGGCGAGCCGGTGGCCGATCTCGAAGAGGCCATCGGGCGCTCGGGCATCGTGCCGGGCATGCGCGTGGCGGTGGTCGGGCTCGGCTTCATGGGGCTGGGCCTGGTGCAACTGGCCAAGCATCGGCTGGCCGGGCTGATCGTCGGCGTCGATCCGCGGCCGGATGCCCGCAAGCGCGCTTTGCAGCTGGGCGCACACGAGGCGTACCACCCCGACGAATTACCGGCGGAGTTCCGCGATGCGGCCAAGAGCGGTCGCGAGGAGCGCATGGATGTGGTGCTGGAGGCGACCGGGGTGACGCCGGGGCTCGACACCATGTCGGCGATGGTCCGCCCGTACGGCACGGTGTGCGTGATCGGCTATCACCATGCCGGTACCGCGCTGATGGACATGAACCTCTGGTACAAGGGCGTGACGGTGGTCAACGGCTTCTCGCCGCAGCGGCCGCGCACCATGCGGGCGATGGAGCGCGTGCTCGAGCTGATCGCCAGGCAGCAATTCGCCTATGCGCCGCTGATCACCAACCGCTTCACGCTGGCGCAGGCCGACGAAGCGCATGAGCTGATGGAAGCGCCGACGCCGGACTTCGTCAAATCAGTACTGCTGATCGGTTGAACAGAACGCGAGTCGATATTGTGGAACACCGCGCCAGCCCCGCCATCCCGGCTAGTCGGGTATTTGCCCAGCGTGTTAGCAGACACAGGTCGGGGCTGGTCCACCGGGCGGACCACAGCAAAGGGGCACCCGTAGGCCGATGAGCAAAAAGGACGGCGACGCGGCAGTTCTCGATACGGGCTCGCCCGATCCGCTATGGCGCCAGACTGCCGATCTGCTGCTGCACCAGATCGCGACCGGCAAGCTTGGTGTCGATGGCCGCATGCCGGCCGAGCGTGGGCTGCTGACCAAGCTGGCGATCAGCCGAGCGACGCTCAGGCGGGCGCTGCAGAGTCTCGTCGAGCAGGGCGTGCTCACCGCCTCGCACGGACGCGGCTGGTACATCTCGGGCGACGTTGCCAAGGAATTCCCCAATACGCTGGAATCCTTTTCCGAGACGGCGGCGCGGCTGAAACTCACCCCCTCCTCCGACATCATCCGAGCCGAGACGGCGCCGGCGACGCTCGACGAGGCCGAGGAACTCGGGGTAGCGCCTGGATCGCTGCTCTACCACCTCGACCGCGTGCGGCGGCTCGACGGCGTGCCGGTGGCGGTCGACATCTCGTTCTTTCCGGACAATGCCAAGCTCGATTTGAGTAGAACGGACTTCCGGACGGCGTCACTGTTCAAGGTGCTGCTGGGCGCCGGGTACGACCTGGCGGGCGCGGAAACGACGATCGAGGCGTTCGCCGCCGACGCGACGCTGTCGCACCAGCTCGATATCGAGGTGGGCCGGCCGGCGCTGATGATGCGGCAGTTGATCGTCGATGGGCGCGGCAAGCCGATCCTTTCGTCGGTAGTCAAATATGTCGGGGACCGGTACCGGCTGCGCACCTCGTTCCTTCGGCGGCCGGCGGCGCGCGGCTGATTTCCGCCGCTGGTGCAGCGGAAGCACACTCGACCCTCCGAGCGTTTGCGGCATGGCAAAGTGACTTTGTCGGCGGTGAGTCGCTGTGGCAGCGTCTCCGGACAATGGGGGATTTGCGATGCGCCTGATCGGACTGGGCCTCACGGCTGCGATGGTGATGTGGACGGGCACGGCGTTTGCCGGCGCGGCCGAGGATGCGTTCCTCGGCAAGCTGGTCGGCTCGTGGACGGGCACAGGCACGGTGACGGGCACCAAGAACACCAGCCTCGACTGCACGCTGAGCTTCAAGGCGTCGAGCGGCAAGGTGAGCTTTTCGGGCAAATGCAACGCCGAGGGACTCGGGCCGCAGAGTTTTTCGGGCGTGCTCGACTACAACGACAAGGCTGGCCGGTATGAGGCGACCTCGGGCGGCGCGTCGAGCAAGGTGACGGTGGGCGTGAAGTCCGGCTCATCGGTGGTGTTCACCTCGGACGTGCGCGGCATTGCGGGCAGCGGCACGTCGGTGATGAAGGTGTCCGCGAGCAAGATCGTGATCGACACGAATGTTACGCAGAAGAGCAGCGGCGACACGTATGTGGCGCATGTGGTGATGAGTAAGTAGCAGCGGGGGCAGTCGGCACTGACATCCTCCCCCCTGGTGGGGGAGGATAGCGCAGCTTAGCCGAAGGCTTAGCGCAGCTTGGTGAGGGGGTGTTTGCCCTCAGTCGGCAGGCATCCACGCGAGAGGTCCTGGCTGAGGGCAAAC
>JBEHYU010000008.1:0-94119 GCA_048498015.1 Pseudomonadota bacterium | reverse complement strand
AAGGCGGGAATCCAGACGGAGTGCACGGACGTCCGAAAGCCCGGCCTGGATTCCCGCCTTCGCGGGAATGACGCAGCGGAAGGGGCGCGCCTGTCGCTCTAGCCGAGTGTCTTGGGATCGAACACGTCCGAGGAATCGAGCGGTTCCCAGCCGAGGGTCTTGCGCGAGTGGTCGATGTCGCGCCAGCGCCGGGCGTTGTCGGAGACGGCGTGGAAGATGTCGTAGCGCATCGACATCGGGGCGCTCAGCGTCTTGTCGATGATGCTGACGAGGTCGCGGTGCGAGAGGTAGCCGGGCAGCTCGCGCACTATGGTGGGCTTGTCGTGGGGCAGCACGGCGCCGACGCGGATCACCAGCACCGACATGCCGTACCGGTCCGAGAACAGCCGCCCCGCCTGCTCGCCGAACAGTTTTCCGACGCTGTAGAAATCGGCGGGACGCGCCGGGTCGGTGTGGAGGATCATGCGGGCATCGGCCGGCATGCGCTGCAGCTTGTTGTCGGCGAGCTGCGCATAGGTCGAGGCAGGATCGAACTGGTAGCCCAGCATGGTGCTGCCGGCGCTGGCGAAGACGACGCGCTTGACGCCCGCCTCCTGCGCGGCGCGAAAGACGTTGAGCGTGCCGCCCATGGTGACGTCGACGACCTTGTCCCAGTCGTCATAGTCCTGCGTTTCTGCGGCGAGATGCAGCACCATGTCCATGCCCGCCGAAGCGCGGCGCACGGCGTCGAAATCGGTGACGCTGGCCTGCGTGTAGGGGACGCCCTCGAGCGGCCGCCGGCTCAGCCCGCTGAACGCGTAGCGATCGCCAAGGCGATTGATGACGAGCTGGCCGATCAGGCCGCTCGCGCCGGTCACAAGAACCTTCGGCTTGGCTGTCATTTGGCGTAGCCTTGCGATTGACAGGCTTAGATATGCCGTTAACATAACAACATAGTCACTTGCGGAGTCAATCGACGTTCCAGTCGATGCTCCGCCGATGCGGGGCGGTTGGCGTGAAGCGGGTTCTCATCGTCGGTAGCGGGGGCATCGGCCGCCGTCACCTCAAGGGTTATGGCCTGACCCACCGGGCGGAACTGGCGATCGTCGAGCCCGATCCCGGACGGCGCGCGGAAGCGGCGCAACTGTTCGGCATCAAGGAAGCCTACACCGACATCGCGGACGCAGACCTCTCGCGCTTCGATCTCGCGGTGATCTGCGCGCCGGCCAATTTCCACGTGCCGCTGATCCGCCGATGCGCCGCGGCGAAACTGCCCTTCATGGTGGAGAAGCCGCTGAGCGTCACCATGGAGGACGTCGACCAGGCGCTGGCCGAGGTGAAGGCCTCGGGCGTCGAAGCGCGCGTCGGCTATGTGCGCCGCGTCGCCGAGGAAGTGGTGGCGCTGCGCAACCAGATCGTCGACGGCAAGGTCGGGCGGCTGCGGCTGGCTTATCTCAACGCCTCGCAGGAATTTCCGAAATACCGGCCGGACTTCCAGCGCACCTATTACGCGCGGCCGGAGATGGGTGGCGGCGCCATCCTCGATGCGGCGAGCCATCTGTTCGACATGCTGATCTGGATCATGGGCAAGCCGACGGACGTGGCGTGCATGTATGACCGGCTGGTGCTCGAAGGCACCAATGTCGAGGACACCTGCCTCGTGACCATCCGCTTCCAGAGCGGCGCGATGGCCAACGTCACCATCAACCAGTTCCAGAAGCCCAACATCGCGACCTTCGAGTTCATCGGCGATGCGGGCAATCTGATGATCGAGCACTCGACCCTGAAATTCGCCGACGACGACAGCGGCACATGGAAAGAGCAGCGCAACTACATGGATGGCCTCGTGCCCACCGAGGCGCACCAGGCGCGCTTCCGGCTGCAGGCCGACGCCATGCTCGACGCCATCGAGGGCAAGCCGTGCTGGCTCGCCACGCTCGACGAGGCGCGCGACAACCTGCGCGTCGCGCTCGCCGCCAAGCAGTCATGGGACGAAAAGCGGATCATCGCGCTATGAGCGATTTCACGGGACGGACGATCCTGGTGGCCGGCGGCGCCGGCTATCTCGCGCTGCCGGCAGTGGAGCTGCTGGCACAGCGCGGCGCCAACATCGTGCTCGCCGACATCAACGCCGAGCGCCTCGCGGCAGCGGCGGATACGGCGCGAAAGGCGGGCGCGCCGGACGTGCTGGCGGTGCCGCTCGATTTCGGCGAGGAAGCCTCGATCCTCAGCTGCGTGCGCGCGGCCGCCGATCGCTTCGGCAGCCTGTGGGGCGTCGTCAACGCGACGTTCGGTTCGACCGGCAAGCGCTTCGACGATCTCACGGTGGCAGACTTCGACCGCACCAACCGGCTGAACCTCACGGGCACCTTCGTGCTCGCCCGCGAGGCCGCCAAGCACATGCCCGATGGCGGCAGCATGGTGATGTTCTCGTCGATGTATGGCGTGGTGGCGCCCAAGCCGGACAACTATCCGCCGCCGATGGCGCCCAACCCCATCGAGTACGGCGCCGGCAAGGCCGGCATCATCCAGATGGTGCGCTACATGGCCGGCCATTTCGGGCCGCGCAACATCCGGGTGAATGCCGTGGCGCCGGGACCGTTTCCGCACCAGGCGACGCAGGACGGCTCGTGCGAGTTCATGGACAACCTGTCGCGTTCGACCATGCTCGGCCGCATCGGCCGGCGCGACGAACTGGCGGGGCCGACGGTGTTCCTGCTGAGCGATGCGGCGAGCTACGTCACCGGCCAGTGTCTCAATATCGATGGCGGCTGGACCGCCTGGTGAGGGTTATTCAATGAGCGTTCTGCCGCTGGGCAACAAGGAGCTGCGGCTCGCCATGCTGGGCATGGTGGAGGGCAATGGCCATCCCTATTCGTGGAGCATCATCTTCAATGGCGGCTATGATCGCGCCGCGCTCGACAAGTGCCCCTATCCCGGCATTCGCGACTACATCGTCAAGCAGCCGCCGGGTACGCTGGGCATCGCCGGGGCCAAGGTCACGCATGTGTGGACCGACAATCCGGCCGACGCCGAGGACGTGTCGCGCGTCTCGCTGGTGCCCAACGTGGTCAAGCGCGCCGAGGACGTGATCGGCCATGTCGACGCGGTGCTGGTCGCGACCGACAAAGGTTTCGAGCATGTCGAGCGGGCGCGGCCCTTCATCGAGGCCGGCATTCCGGTGTTCATCGACAAGCCGCTCTGCGACAATCGCGCCGACCTCGGGACCTTCGATCGCTGGGTCAAAGAGGGCAAGCCAATCCTCAGCTCGTCGGCGATGCGCTATGCCAAGGAGTATGTGCCCTATCACCGCGCGACGCACGCGCTCGGCCAGCTCCGCCATGTCGGGGTGACGATGGCCAAGTCGTGGGAGGCCTATGGCATCCACGCGCTGGAATCGATCTATCCGATCACCGGGCCGGGCTATGTGTCGGTGCAGAATGTCGGCGATGCGGCGAGCAATGTCGTGCACCTGCGTCATCGCGACGGCATCGACGTGCTGATCCAGGTCACCAAGGACATGGGCGGCGGCTTCGGCATGGTGACGCTGGCGGGCACGGCGGGCAACCTGCAGCTGCGCTTCGCCGACACCTACCATGCCTTCAAGGCGCAACTGCTCGGCTTCGTCGGCTATCTGCGCACGGGCGAGCCGCCGGTGCCGTGGGCCGAGACGCGCGAGCTGATGCAGCTGGTCATCGCCGGCATCGAGAGCCGCGAGCAGGGCGGCCGCAAGATCTTTCTGAGCGAGCTGGAGACGGTCTGATGCATGTGCTGGAGAGCTTCTCGCTCAAGGGCAAGGTCGCGCTGGTGACGGGCGGCGCGGGTCTCTATGGCCGGCAGATCGTCGAGGCGCTGGCCGAGGCTGGCGCCAAGACCTTCCTCGCGGCCCGCGGCCTCGACAAGCTCGAGGCGGTCGCGGCGGAAGAGCGGGCGCGCGGACACGACGTCACGGCGCTGTCGCTCGATCTCAGTTCCGACGAATCCATCGAGGCGCTGCACAAGACCATCATCGAGCGGGCCGGGCGCTGCGACGTGCTGGTCAACAATGCGGTGACGCGCTCGGCGCTCAATGGCTGGAAGCACGAGCTCGACGAGTTCGACGCGAGCTTCCGCGTCAACGCCTCGGCGCTGTTCAAGATCACCGAGCTGTTCGGCGGCACCATGCGGGCCAACAAATATGGCTCGGTCATCAATATCGGCTCGATGATGGGCATGGTCGGGCTCGAGCTCGGCAATTATGTGGGCACGGACATGATGCCCAACCCCTCGCCGATCTACCATTACGAGAAGGGCGGCATGATCAGCTTTACGCGCTGGGCCGCGAGCATTCTGGGCGTCGATGGGGTGCGGGTGAACTGCCTGTCGCCGGGGGGCTTCTTCAACGGCCAGCCGGCGCCGTTCGTCAAGAATTACTCCGATCGTACGCAGCTGGGCCGCATGGCCAACAGCACCGATATGAAGGGCGCCATCATTTTCCTCGCGTCCGATGCGTCGCTGTACATCACCGGGACCAACCTGGCGGTGGATGGCGGCTACACCGCCAAATAGCAACAGGAGGACCGCGTGTCCGACAAGCAACCCTACGCGCCGGCTCCCACCGGCTACAAAATGCGCCCCAGCCGCATGCTGCGCAAAATCCGCGAGGGCAAGGTCGGGCGCGTGCTCAAGCTCAACACCAATGACGCCAAGGTCGCCGAAATCTTCGCGGCCTCGCAGCCCGACGCGATCTGGGTCTGCCAGGAGCACGTCTCCGGCTCGATCGAATCCATCGAGCACCAGATCCGGGCGGCCAAGCTCTACGACGTCGACACCATCGTGCGCGTGGCGCGCGGCAGCTACAGCGACTACATCCGCGCCTTCGAGGCGGACGCCACGGCGCTGATGGTGCCGCACGTGATGAACGCCGACGACGCCCGCAAGGTGCGCGACATGACCAAGTTCGCCCCGCTGGGCAAGCGCGCTCTCGATGGCGGCAACAATGATGCGATGTTTACGCGCATCGGCCTTGCCGACTACCTCGAGACGGCCAATCGCGAGCGCTTCGCGCTGTTCCAGATCGAGGACCCCGAGGCGATGGACCATCTCGAGGCGATCGCCGAGATGGACGGGGTCGACTGCCTGTTCTTCGGCCCCGGCGACTATTCGCTGGCGCTGGGTATCCCCGGCCAGCTGCAGCATCCGGACATCAAGGCGGTGCGCCAGCGTATCGCGGAAGTCGCCCGCAAGCACGGCAAGATCGCCTCGACCGTCTGCGGCCGCGACCAGATCAAGGACTATGCCGATATGGGCTACAATCTGCTATCGGTCGGTGCCGACGTCGTCGCCCTTGCGCAATACGCAGATGCGTCTATGGAGGCTTTCGACAAGCAGCTCGGGGCAGCCTGATGAAACTCGACGATATCGGCGCGACAATTCTGGACGGCCGCACCAAGGGCATTCCCGGCACCGCCCGGCCATTCCGCCTCGCCGACATCGCCAAGCAGGGCTGGAACGTCCTGCGCGAGGATTTGCCGCTGCCGCTGATGGTGCTCAAGCGTTCGGCGCTCGACCATAATGCGGCGGTGTTCGGCGAATGGCTGGTGGCCAGCGATCTGTCGCTCGCCCCGCACGGCAAGACCACCATGTCGCCGCAGATCTACGCCGAGCAGCTGGCGCACGGCGCCTGGGGCATCACGGCGGCTACCGCCGGCCAGGTGCAGGTGATGCACGCCTATGGGGTCAAGCGCGTGGTGCTGGCCAACCAGCTCGTCGGCAGGGCCAATGTCGAGGCCATCGCCGCGATGCTGGCGAGCGACCCTGAGTTCGACTTCTATTGCTACGTCGACTCCGTTGCGCAGTTTGAGAATCTGGCGCGCCATCTCGGTCGTCCCGCCCGTCCCGTAAAGCTGCTGCTGGAAGTGGGCGCGATGGGCGGCCGTACCGGCGCGCGGACCGTCGAGACGGCGCGGCAGGTGGCCGAGGCCGTTGCGGCCGCCGACCCGGCGGCGTTCCGCTTCGCCGGCGTCGCGGCGTTCGAGGGCGCGATCCCCGGTCTCGACAAGGGTACGGCGCCGGTGGGCGATTTCGCCCGTTTCGTGGTTGAGGTGGCGAAAGCCTTGCCGCCCTCGCTTTATGCCGGGCTCAGCGAATTCATCCTCTCGGGTGGTGGGTCGAGCTACTTCGACATCGTGGCCGAGAGCTTCAAGGAATTGCAGCTGAGCGTGCCGGTGCGCGTGCTGCTGCGCTCGGGCTGCTACGTCACCCACGATTCCGGCAGCTATCATAACGCGCAGGAGCAGGCGAAGGCCGATCCGCATCGGCACGACCATCACCCGGCCGATCTGCAGCCGGCGCTCGAGGCCTGGGCCTATGTGCAGTCGATGCCGGAGCCGGGGCTGGCGTTCCTGACGATGGGCAAGCGCGATATTCCGTACGATTCCGGCCTGCCGGTGCCGACGAAACTCTATCGGCCGGGCGTCGGCTTCCTGCCGGTGGGCACGGCCACGGTGTTCGCCACGAACGACCAGCATGCGTTCGTGCGGCTGGGCGAGGGCGCGAGCTGGCAGGTGGGCGACCTGGTCGCCTCGGGGATATCGCACCCGTGCACGGCGTTCGACAAATGGCGCTTCATCCCCATCGTCAACGACGCCTACGACGTCATCGACGGCGTGCTGACGTTCTTCTGAGCTTCATCGTCGGGTGTTGAGGGGCCCTTCACCCACAGCGTCATTCCCGCGAAGGCGGGAATCCAGACCAGGCTATCGGACGTCCGAGACATCGCCTGGATTCCCGCCTTCGCGGGAATGACGCAGTGGGTAGCGATGATGCTTTAGCTTGTACGCCCTAGCTCGCATGCTGCCGCGTCGCGTGCCGGTAGGCCACGCAATCGAGCTCGAATTTGAGCTTGGTGCCCAGCACGCCCACGATGGTGCTGCGCGTCGGGGCGGGGGCGGTGAAGTACTCGCGATAGATGGCGTTGTACTCGGCCAGGTCCGCTTCGTTGGCCACATAGGCCTTGATGTTGATCACGTGGTCGAGGCTGAGGCCGCCGGCCTTGAGGATCGCCTCGAGATTGGCGATCGAGCGGCGGACCTCGCCCTCGAGCGTGTCGGTGATGATGGCGCCGGTCTGCGCATCGACCGAGGCCTGTCCGGATACATACATGAAGTCGCCGGCGATGATGCCGGGCGAAAAGGGCAGGTGCGAACGCGCACCCTCGTTGACGATCTTGAGGTCGGCCATGGGTCTCGGGCTCAGGGGCGGAAAGTGGCGGGGAAGCTGAGGACCTTGGCGTCGGGCCGGCGTTCCTCGAGATTGGCGTAGATGTCGGTCAGCACGTTCTGCATCCATTCCGACGAATTGACGGTGAAGGCGGCGCGGGTGCTGTCGAGCGCGTAAGGGTAAACCTTGGCGTTGGATGCGGCGATCATCGGCAGCCAGCTGTGATGCACGTAGCCGCACACGATGTCGGGCTTGTAAGTGGCGAGCACGGATTCGAGCTTGTCGGAGTCGCCGGACTCCTGGTTCACCGCGATGATCCGCAGCTCCTGCGGCGTGCTGGCCGCCGCGCAGGCGCGCTTGAAGGCGGCGAGGCGCAGCGCCTGCTCGCTCGAGGGGATGGCGGAGTTGAGGTAGAGATATTTGAGCTTGGCCGGCTCGTTCTTCCTGAACATCGCCTGGAACGCCGGTTCAAAATCGAGCCGGTAGGCGTGATAGGGCAGGCCTTCGAGCACCAGATCCATGATGCCGATCTGGCTCGAGGTTTCGGCCAGCTTCTCGGTATTGGTCTGCTTGGTGATGCCGGTCAGCACCACGACGTCGAGCGCGTCCCACAGATGGATGGGCATCGATTTGTGCGTGAAGCTGCCCATGATGAATTCGTGCCCGTCGGACACAACGCCCTTTTCGAAGGCGACCACCAGCTTGGTGTAGAAGTCGTTGTTGAAGATGCCGCCGCCGACGATGTCGCGGTTGTAGAAGAAGCCGATGCGGTGATGCGCCTCGGTCCACGGGGCTTTCACCAGGAACGAGCCCTTGCCGACCTGCCGGCGGATGACGCCCTCGGCCTCGAGGTCCTTGAGGGTCTTGATCACGGTGATCAGCGAGAAATCGCAGAACTTCACGATCTCGTTCTGCGACTCGATCTTGTCACCGATCTTGACGCCATTGGTCTTCCAGCGCCGGAACAACATGTCCCGCAGTTGCAGGTGCCTTGGCGACAGTTCGATGTTCAAGTCCGGACTTCCCATGTCATCTGGTTGGCGAGGATTCCCCCGTCGATGTATAGCATCTGGCCGGTGATGTAGCTCGCCTGCGCAGAGGCAAGAAATACTGCCGCCCCCCCGATATCCACAGGCAGACCTATTCTCCCCAGCGGAATCTGCGACGTAAGTGCTTTCTGGACCCCCGGCGCCGAGAGCCCGGCCGCGGTGAGCGGCGTCTCGATGATTCCGGGTCCGATGCCGTTCACCCGGATGCCGCGTGGCGCCAGCGTCACCGCCAGCGAGCGGATCAGCATCAGCACGGCGCCCTTGCTGGCGTCGTAGATCACGCTGTTCTTTTCGGCCGCCAGCGAGTTGGTGGAGCCGACGCAGACGATGCTGGCATTGGCCTGGTCCGCCTGCACCAGCTCCGCAAAGGCCTGCGCCGCGAACAGGTAGCCGCGCACGTTGAGATTGAAGGTGTCGTCGAAGCGCCGCTGGTCGAGCTCGGCGAAATCGGCATCGCGGAAGCTGCCGGCATTGTTGACCAGCGTGTCGAGCCGTCCGAGCCGCTTGTGCGCCTCGCGCACGAAGGACTTGGCGCCCTCGACCGTGGACAGGTCGGCCTGAACGAAATGGCATTCTGTTGTGGCGGAAAGTTCGCGGGCGGCGCTATCGTCGGCGAGGTGCGAGTTGATCACGAGGCGGGCCCCGGCCCGGGCAAACGCATCGGCAATGCCGCGGCCGATCCCCTGCGTCGAGCCCGTGATGCAAACGCAGGGAGCTGCCATCTTTTCCGCTTGAAATCCCATGTTAAGTGGTTATCATATTAATATACCATAAGGGTATGGGCTCTTCAAGTGAAGCAGAGATGGCGGAACGCCACGCTGATCACTCCCCAGGGGGAGGCGGCGCGCGACCTGCTGGTCGAAAATGGTCGGTTCGCCGCCATTGTCGAGCGGCATTCCAGCACTTCGGACGACTGGCAGGACGTTGACGGCACGGGGAAGATCCTGTTCCCCGGCATCATCGATCTGCTCCAGCACGGGCTGGACGTAAACCTCTACAACGATACCGCCGACGGCGCGGTCGCGCACAGCTCGCGGCTGCTGCTGGCCCGTGGGGCGACGGCGTTCCTGCCGTCGATCTCGTGCCTGCCGCGCGGCACGCTCGAGGCGACACTGGAACGGCTTTCTGCCCAGACCGAGCAGGCCACCGGCGCCCGTGCGCTGGGCGTGCACAGCGAGGGCCCGTGCTTTGCCTCGCCCGGCGCGCACAATGTGCAGAACATCGTGATGCCCAGCGTCGAGCTGGCGCAGGCGATGCTGGCCGCCACCGGCGGGCGCCTCAGGGCGGTCACGGTGGCGCCCGAGCTGCCCAATGCCGAGGCCTTTATCGGTGCGCTCAAGAAAGCGGGAGTCTCCATCCATCTGGGCCACTCCAAGGCGCGGCCCGAGGACGTGCCGCGCTATGTGGGTTGGGGCATCGATGCCGTCACCCACATGTACAACGTCATGCCCACCGAGCCGCCGGGCAATATGGGCCTACATATCGTGTCGCTGACCGACGCATTGATGGCGGAGCGCAACCTCGCGCTCGGCCTCATCTGCGACGGCATCCATGTCGATCCGATGCTGATGAAAATCCTCGCGCAGCTGCCCGAGGGCCGGGTGTTCCTCGAAACCGATGCGAACAAATATGCCGGCAGCGCCGGAGCGCAGGAGTTCGAGTTCTATCCCGGCTACTGGGTCACCAGCGCGCCGGGCAAGGCGGTGGTCGATCGCGATGGGGGCCTGTGCGGTTCGTCGCTGACGCCCGACGAGGCGATGCGCAATTACGTCCGCCTTGTCGGTGCGGACTTGACCCGGACGGCGCATGCGACCAGCCTCGTGCCGGCCCGTGTGCTGGGCCTCGAGAACGAGATGGGCAGCATCGAAGCAGGCAAGCTCGCCGATTTCGCGGTGCTCGACGCCGCGACGCTGGCGGTCGACGAGACCGTGGTGGGCGGCAAATCGCTCTACAGGCGGGCGGCATGACCGACGCCCCGCTGCGCTACCAGGAAGACGGCAACGTCCATCTCGATTTCCACGGGGCGGTGAACACCACCATCGAGTTCATCGTCCAGCGCTATGGCATCGAGGCGCTGCACGACATTTTCCGCCGCGTCGGCAAGGACGTCTACCAGGACATTCGCGGCCACCTGATGGAAGGCGACAGCGAAGAGCTGGTCAAGCACTGGCGGCATTTCTTCACCCGCGAGGGCTGCGACTACGACATCAGCGTGGGCGACGACGAGATCGTGCTGACGGTGCGCCGGTGCACCGCCTGGCACCATGTGCAAAAGATCCATGGCGCGGTGTCGGCGCAGTTCTGCGACCAGACGAGCGTCGTCAACACAGCATTGGCCGAGGGCACGCCCTTCAGCATCGACACGGTGATCGATGGGCCCGGCGCCTGTCATCAGGTGATCCGGAGGCGCGCATGATCCCGTCCGACCACTTCACCCGCTTCTACAACGAGGTCTTCAAGTTCCTCGAACGGCAGGGCGAGGATCACCTCAACGACTATTTCCTGCAGATCAGCCGGAACCAGGAGAACCACATTCTCGAGCTCATCCGCGAGAAGGGGTTCGAGGGGATGTATCAATACTGGAGCGTGATCCGCGACGAGGAGAATTGCGAGCTCGACCTCGGTTATGACGACGAGAAGTTCGAGCTGCGGATGCATCTCTGCCCAAGCCTGACCAAGGCCAAGGACAATGATGCGGAGCCCTGGGCGCGCTATTGCGATCACTGCGCCGGCTGGATCGGGCCGATCATGGACAAGACCGGCTATCACCTCGTCTACGACGTGATCGATCGCGACAAGCCGCAATGCGTCATGCGCATCTTCAAGGACGAAGAGCAGGCGCGCGAGGCCGAGCAGGACGTGCGGCTGCTGATGGGGTGGCCCGGCCGCAAGCAGGCCTGAAGCATTCTGGGGGGAGACGATGGCGGAGCTGCGCCTTGCAATTCTGGGCTCGGGCTTCATGGGGCGCACCCATGCCGAGTGCATCGACAAGCACGTGACCCGCGGCAGGCTCACGGCCGTCGCGGGCGGCCGCCGTGCTCCGGCGCTCGCGGCCGATTACGGCGCCGCGTTCGAGCCGAGCTATGAGGCGCTGCTGGCGCGCGATGACGTCGATGCGGTGCTGATCGCGACGCCGCATGCCGATCATTGCGCGCAGGTGCTGGCGGCCGCCGCGGCCGGCAAGCATGTGCTGGTCGAAAAGCCGATGGCGACCAGCGTCGCCGACTGCACGACGATGATCGAGGCCTGCGAGCGCGCCGGCGTGCGGCTGCAGGTGATCCAGACGCAGCGCTTTCGTGGCGCCAACTGGCGGGCCCGCAAGCTGGTGACCGACGGGGCCATCGGCAAGCCGCTGATGTTCGACGGGCGCACGCTGTTCACCGACTATGTGGTGGACCAGAGCCCGTGGGCCGGGGAGCCGGAGCAGGGCGGCGCCTTCCTCGATACGGGCGTGCATTTCTACGATCTGATGCGCTTCGTGCTCGGGGCCGAGGCCGAGAGCATGTTCGCGACCGGCGCAACGTTCGGCGACGTGCCCTATCCGCGACTCAACGTGATGAGCCAGACGCGCCTCACGGGGGGCATCCTCGCGCAGCACTGGATGGCGTACCAGATGCCGGCGCCGAACCTGCCGCTGTCGTCGCACCGCTATGTCGTGGTGGGCGAGACCGGCATCATCGATTTCGATGCGTACGGCAAGGTGCAACTGGGCCAGGGCGACGCGTGGCGCACCATCTGGGAGCAGCCGCCGATCGATTTCGTCAACAAGCCGCTCGATCCGGTGCGGCTCGAAGCCTTCTTCACACAGACGCAGGCGTTCATCGACGACGTGCTCGACGGCCGGCCCGATACCGTCTCGGGCGCCGATGGCCGTGCGGCGGTGGCGCTGGTGATGGCGGCGGTGGAATCGTCGCGCACCGGCCAGCCGGTCAAGCTCTAGGGGGCAGCATGCGTATCGTTGCATCGGGCTTCATGAGCCGCGCCGAGCCGGGGACCAACCGCGCCAACCTGACCTTCCCGATGGCGCTCAGCCTCAGCGACGGCACGCTGATCGCGACGCTGCGCTCGGGACCCGACAAGGACGGTGCAGCCGACCGCATCGAGCTCTACCGCTCCGCCGACAATGGCGCGACGTGGACGGGGCCTGAGTTTCCGTTCGTCTCGCCCGATGTCGACGGCATCGGCGGCACGCTCAAGATCGTCTACCTGACCGAGCTCGGGCCCAGCCATATCATCGCCGCGGCGATGTGGATCGATCGCACCACCTATCCGGGACAGCCGCTGTTCAACGCCGAGACCGAAGGCTGCCTGCCGATGTCGATTCTCGTCGCGGACTCGCGCGACAATGGCCGGACGTGGAGCGACTGGCGGCATGTGCCCATGCCCGACGAGATCGGGCCCGCGAGCCTGACCAGTCCGCTGCTCAAGCTCGCTGACGGCCGGCTGGCGATGAGTATCGAGACCAACAAGCCCTATCTCGATCGCAGCAAATGGAAGCAGAAGGCGGTCTACTTCCATTCTTCCGATGAGGGGCAGACCTGGTCGGCGCCAGCGACGGTCGCCGAGGACCCGACGGGCCGCATCTTCAACTGGGATTTGCGTTGTGGCGTCGCGCCGGACGGCCGCGTCGCGTCCTTCGCCTGGACCTATGACAGCCAGACCAGCAAATATCTCGACATCCACCGGCGCATCAGTGCCGATGGCGGTTTCACCTGGACGCCGCCCGAAGCGCTCGGCGTGTCAGACCAGGCGGCACGCCCGGCGATCCGTCCCGACGGCAGCGTGGTGCTCGCCTGGGTCGACCGGTTCGGCACGCAATCGATCCGTGCGCGTTACGCTCCGGCGCTCGACGCGCCGTTCGATCCGGCGAGTGAAGTGACGGTCTACACGCATGGCGCGGGGGAAGCAGCGAGTGCGGATACGGGCGAGATGCTGTCCAGCATGGATTTGTGGAGCTTCGGGCTGCCCTTTGCCGAAGTGCTGCCGAACGGCGAGGTGCTGGTCCTCTACTACGCCGGCGAGCCCAGGGCGCTCGACGTGCGGTGGGCGCGCCTCGCCGTCTAGTGGCGCGTCAGCAGCACCTTGCGCACGGCGAGGGCCAGCAGGATCAGCAGCGCCCGGTGTGGATGCTCGATCTGCCGCGTGCCCTGCAGCAGCAGGACGACCAGCGGCGCATCGGCGTGCGGGCTGGTCTCGATGCGCGGCATCAGGCCCTGCAGCGCGACGAACGCCTCATGCGTCTCGCCGGTGCTGACGCCCATCGCGGTCGCCTTGATGCGCGCGCTCAGCTCGCCCGATTGCTTGCCGGGCATGCGCCCGATGGTCCAGGCCAGCCGTTCGATCAGCCGCGGCAGGCGGTGGCCCACCATGCGCTCCTCGAAGCGCCACTCGCGTGAAAAGCTCTCCTCGAGTCCGAGGATTTTCGCGAGCGCGAGGAGGACAACCTTGCTGCGCGGCTCGTCGGCGGCGCTGGTGTCGGCCGCCGCAAGCTGCCCGTAGAGCGTCACGAGATCGCCAACGCTCGAGGCATCGCCATATTTGCCCAGCGCCGACACCGCGGCGAGCCGGCAATTGATCTCGGGATCGTCGCGCAGCATCTGGCGGATACGGGGCAGATACGCGTCGTCCTTGATCTCGCCGAGCGAGCGGATGGCGCGGGCGCGCAGCAGGGCGCTCGGGCTGTCGAGGAACGCCGCGATGCGGCCGCTGCTCTCTTTGGCCCGCAGCCGGCCGAGCGAGGTGAGCGCCGCATATTGCAGCTCCTCGAGCCCATCATAGTTCAGCATCGACTCCAGCGCGCGGATCACGGCGGGTCCGGGCGGCAGCCGGCCGAGCGACTGGATGGCTTCGTGCCGCACGTCAAAACTCGGATCGGAGAGCGCGGCGATCAGCTCCTCCTTGACCAGCGAGCTGCGCGTGCCGCCGAAGCCATAGGTCAGCTCCTTGCGCCGCTCCTCGGAAGTGAGCGCGCCGTAGCTCGGGATCGAGAGCAGCGCGCGGATGGCGCTGCCGCTGCCGAAATTGGCGAAGAAGGCGCGCACGCCGGTCGCGCCCGTCTCCCTGAGCGCTGCGAAGGCAAGCGCCGAGGTCGTCACCATGATGGCGCAGATCACGAACAGCGTGTCGTAGCTGTCGATGCGCACGCCGCCGACAACCGGCGTATGGGCATCGAGGAATTGCAACAGCAGGCCGGCGAGGAAGGTGGCGCCGCCACCGATGATGCCGTCGCTGGCATAGGCCAGCGTCATGTAGTTCTCCTTGTGCGCCGGCGGCACGTAGTTGAGCATGTAGATGCCGCCCACCGAGATGCTGCTGGCGAACAGCAGGCCCATCAGGAAGAAGATCGCGCCCGCGATCAGCTCGGGGAAGGCGGCGCCGGGGCGGATCAGCAGCAGGCTCAGCAGCAGCACCACCTGCCAGCTCTGGAGCGTTACCCGGATGGCGCGGGTGCCGTAGCGATCGACGAACCAGCCGGCGATCAGCCCGCCGAGCGCGCCGCCCACCGGCACCAGCGCAATCAGCAGCACCAATTGCCCGGAGCTCAGCCCGAGCCGGTCGCGGAAGAACAGCACAAGGAAGAGGTTGAGCGCGGTGTAGCCGAAATACTGCGTGCCCGACGAATAGAGGTAGAGCCAGAAATTGCCGTCGCGCACCGGCGTGCGCATCGCCCGGATGGCGGCGAGGCCGCGCGGCGTGTCGGGTCGCGGATCGCCGCCGCGCAGGCCGGCCAGGCTCAGCACGCTGGTCAGCCCGAACAGCGCGCCGATGATGAATACCGGAAAGAAGCGCTCGATACCGGTGCGGCTGTCGAGCCAGAGCTGGATCAGCACCGAGCCGCCCAGCGCCACCGGCAGGATCGCGACCGACACGAAGCCGGCGATGCGACCGCGCACCTGCCGCGGCGTGTATTCCTGCGACCACGGATAGATCGCCGTTTCGGCGAGCGTGCGCGAGATGGAGAAGGCCGTCACGCAGCCGAACAGCAGCCAGAAGGCAAGATCGGGCGAGCCGAGAAAGGGCGCCGCGATCCAGGGCAGCACGAAGAAATAGCGGCTGCCATAGGCGGCGCCGGTGATGAAGCGCTGGCTGTGCGCCATCACCAGCGGCAGGAAGGCGATGCACAGCACCTGCGCGAACGGCATCAGCGCGCCCAGCATGCCGATACGGCCCTTCTCGATCCCGAGCTCCGCCGCATAGAGCGAGAGCGGCGAGTTCACCGTGCAGACCAGCGCCGCCATGTTGAGGATGTTGAAGGCGTAGAGAAAGGGAATGCGGCGCAGCTTGTCGTAGTCCGACTGCTCCGTCCTCCCCTTGGTGCTCATCCTTGCCCCCCGCGGCGCGCCGGCCGCCCAGAATCGCTAGAGCTGCAGGCGATATCCCTTGATCACGTATTGGCTGTTCTCGAAGCTCCAGCAAGCGGCAAGTATATCGCCGCTTTGTAGTTTCAGCAGCGAGGGCTGGCCGAATTTCAGGCTCGCGAACTGCTTGCGGATATCGGCGCTGTCGCTGGCCATGTCCGTCTTGCCCAGCAGGTCGAGCTCTTCCTCGATCCTGAAGCCGCCGCCGCTCAGGTCGATGCGGCGCACGATCAGCCCGATCGGCGCCTCGCGATGCGCGTGGATGGTGAGCAGTCTGTCGCCGCCCAGCGCCATGACGTTGGAGGCCTGGCCGTGCACGCCGGTCTCGATGGTGCGGAAGGTCTCGCCGCCATCGTCGGAGAGCGCCAGGATGTTGTCGCGATTGGCGGAGGTGGCGTTGTCGTAGGCCCAGGCAATCACCGCGACGCGGCCGGGCGACATCTCGCACAGCCGGCATTCCCAGGTGGCGATGTTGGTCTCGGGCGAGCGGTAGAACTCCGACAGCTTGCGCCAGGTTCGGCCCTTGTCGTCGCTGGCGATGATCCAGCCGGCATGGCCCTCTTTGCGCAGATGGAACGGCGCCGTGGCGCCCAGCAGCCGGCCCGAGCTCAGCTCGATGCAGGGGCCCGACAGCTCCAGCGGCTCGCCCTCGACGTCGAAATAGGCGGGCTCGGTCCAGCTGCGTCCGCCATCGGACGAGAAGGCCACCTTGTTGCGCAGGCGCAGCAGCTCGAACGTGGTGGGATCGACGATCGGGGTGAGCGGCGTCGGCCGGGCGAAGACATAGCCGGTCGCCACCAGCGTACCGTCGCGCAGCAGCAGCGGCTTGAAGCTCTCGGATTCCTGCGGCGATGCCTCCTTGCGCCAGGGGCGTTCCGGCGCGCTCCAGGTCCGGCCCTCGTCGCTGCTGCGGCTGAGGTAAGCGCGCGTGTTGGCAGAGTCGAAGGCCTCGCCAATGGTGAACAGCGCGACCAGCTCGCCATCGGCCAATTGCACGATGCCGGGGAAGATGGCCTGGCGGCTGACCAGCAGCGGCGCGGGGTTCTGGTAGATGGTGGTTTCGTCCAGCAGCTTCATGGGCATCCTCTCAGGCGAAGGGGTTGGACCAGCGGCGATATTCGCGCGGGGTCTTGCCGCGCCGCTCGCGGAAGGCGGCGCTGAGCGTGGCGGCGTGGCGGTAGCCGACCGCTTCGGCGATCTCGACCAGCGTCTTGTCGGTGCTGACGATCAGCTCCTCGGCGCGGCTCAGGCGCAGTTCGCGCAGATGCTCGCCCGCTGAGGTATGCAGGGTCTCGCGATGCATGGCCCGCAGCGTGCTCTCGGCGATGCCCAGCAGGGCGGCGACGTCCGACAGGGTGCGCATGCGATGGAGGTTCTGTCCCGCCTGCCGCCAGGCGGCCGCGAGGCGTCCGTCGGTGCTGGCGGTGGGCGTGATCTCGACCGGCGCAAAGCCGTCGAGCAGCGTGAGCAGCAGCCGCTTGCGCCGCGGCAGGTCGTCGGGCCGGTCCTGCCGCGCCAGCTCCATGGCAAGCTTCAGTATGTTCTGCAGATGCAGGGCTTCGCCGGGGTGCGGCAGCAGCCAGCCCGGCTCGCCGCGGTGTCCGGCGAGCTCGAAATGGCAGATCGAGGCGGTGGCGAAGGCCCCGGTCGTCGAACCCCGGAACAGCGTTCCAGGCAGGATGAGGACGCCGCCCGGCGCTGCCAGCTCGATCGTGGCATCGTGCTCGGGAAAGCTCAGCCGCGCGCCGCCTTCGTGGATCCAGAACAGGTCGTGATGCGGCCATCGCACGGGTCCGATCGGCATCCGCCGGTTGACGCGCCCGAAGCGGTGATCGCCGAGCGTCAGGTCCGCTTCGAGTGCATCAGGCGGCATGGGCGAAACAAGCCTCTGTCCGTCGGCGGTCATCGGAATTCCTAAATTCCTGCCGTTCAGCGATGGTGACGGCGGCCCGCCGATGGCGTCTCGTGGGCATGGGCCGCATCGGTCCGCAATCAAGGAGGGACGGATGAGTGTTGCCATGAGCGCGCCGAGCGGCGCTGCGGCACTGAAACAGGATTTCGATCGCGACGGCTATATCGCCATCCGGCCGCTGTTCGACGCGGCCAAGATGGCCGAGATCAACCGCGAGCTCGATCGCTATCTGCGCGATGCGGTGCCGAAGATGAAGGACACCGAGGTCTACTACGAGGACAAGGCCGACCGAAGCTCGGTCAAGCAAATGATGTACCTCGAAAAGTACGACGACTATTTCGCCGAGCTGCTGCAGTCGGGTGTCGTCTACGATCTCGCCGAGACGGTGCTGGGCGAGCGCGCCATTCCGCAGAACATGGAATATTTCAACAAGCCGCCGGGCATCGGCAAGCAGACCCCGCCGCACCAGGACGGCTACTATTTCAAGATCGCGCCGCCGCAGGCGGTCACCGGCTGGCTGGCGCTCGAGCCGGTCGACAACGAGAATGGCTGCCTCAACTATGTCCGCGGCTCGCATCTGGGCCAGGGCTGGCGCCCCCATGGCCGCTCCCAGATCCTCGGCTTCTCGCAGGGCGTCACCGATTTCGGTACGCCGGACGATATCGCCAACACCGTGACCATGCCCGGCCAGGCCGGCATGATGCTGATGCATCACTGCAAGACCGTGCACTGGGCCGACCCGAACCGCTCGCCGACGCGCTCGCGCCGGGCGCTGGGTTTCGTGTTCTTCGGCGAGAGCGCCAAACCCGACCATGAGGCGATCCGCGCCTACCAGGCCAAGCTCGATGCCGAACTGGCGGCGGCGGGAAAAATCTAGCGAGAAAGGACGGCGGCGCCCCGGGAGCGGCGCCGCCGTCAAGTGCGCCGCGGGAAGGTCAGGGCAGCGCAAGGATTTTCCCCGCGAGCTTGCGGTAGGGCAGGCGAGGGAGATTGCTGGTACAGAGACCGGCACTGTCGACATTGAAGCTGGCCCGCGCGATCGGCCCGTAAGCGTCACGATGCGATACGGCGGCCTTGACCACCACATAGGCCGCGTCCTCGGGGCGGATGCCCTGCGAGTGCAGCTGGCCCAGATCCATCGGCGGCATTTTGCGCGATGAGAGCAGGATTTTCGCCTGCTCGTTCTCGACTACCGCGCAGGGGCCCATCTCGGCATGCGTGCCCAGCATCGAGGCGAGGTGTGAGGTCTTGAGCTCGAGCTCGAAGCCGCCATCGGTGAGGTTGACGACGCGCCCGGTGAACGGGATCGGCGCGCCGTGATGCTCGTCGGTCTTGCCGCCGATCGTCAGCGACACCGTGGCGCCGATACCCGCCGCCGCGCACCGCGCAACTGCTTCAGGATCGGCCAGGGCGCCCACGATGCCGCGCCGTCCGGTCGCGAGCAGCGGGCCGAGCAGGTCGGTCGCGTCGCCGGGCGTGCCGCCGCCGATATTGTCGGCGGGTTCGACCAGCAGCACCGGCCCCTTGCCGGGCGGCAATTTGTCGATGGCCGCCAGCACCTCGACCAGCGCCGCGTCGCGCGGATAACCCTTGGCGACATGCTGTTCCAGCACCTCGGCCAGCGCGCGCAGATGGGCCATCGCCCGCGCCGGATCCCCCCGCGTCGAGGCGCTGAGGCTGAAGCCGCAGTCGGGTACGTCGGCATAGGAGTAGCCGGCCATGACGTTGATGTTGATGATTTCGGGATCGGCAGCCTCGATGGCGCGCGCCGCCGCGAGCACGGCGCGCATCGGATCGTCGGCCGAACCGACGCCCGTTGGCGGCAGCACATATTCCGTCGACAGGTGCACCTGCGATGCGCCGGGCTTGTCCATCAGCTCGCCGAGGATGTGCGCGGCGCGCACCGCGGCCTCATAGGCGTCGCGATGCGGGTTCTCGCGATAGGCGACGGCGACGGTGGAATTGTCGATCAGCTTCTGCGGCACGTTGGCGTGCAGATCGAGCACGCAGACCACCGGCGTGGCGAGGTCCTTGCGGTCGAGCAGCGTCCGGATGTCGGCGAGGATGTCGGCCTCCGGATGGTTCGAGCTTTGGCTCACCATCGCGCCATGCAGCACGAGGAAGACGCCATCGAGGCTCGCCGCCTCCCTCTCGAGCACAGGGAAGAAGTTGCGGCGGAACAGTTCGACCGCCGCATCCTCGACGATGCCGCCCGGCATGGCCGCCATCTGGATGGTTGGAACGACGTCCCAGTTCGCGGCATCAGCGACGCTGATGAAGCCGGCGCTCGGCGAGCCATTGCCGCGATTGCGGGCAATCGCGTCGGCGCCGATATGCACCGCCATCGCCTCGAAATCGGCGACCGTCGTACGCTGCGCCAAAAAGGTGTGCGTCTCGTGGAACAAGCCGCCGAACAGAACCCGTTTCGTCACCGTCCCCTCCGCTCCTGATATGTTGATATGATAACAGGATGCAGACGTCAAACACGCGACGCCCCCCGCGGGCGCGCGCAATCGGTTTTCCGATGGGGAAATGGTGGGCCCACCAGGACTCGAACCTGGAACCAGACCGTTATGAGCGGTCGGCTCTAACCATTGAGCTATGGGCCCACGGCCGGCGTCATAGCAGGCGACGCGGCGAGGTCAAACGGCGCGCGGGTGCAGGCCCGCTGGCATCACCCGTTGCGCGCCGCTTCTTCGATCTGGGCGAGTTCCGCTTCCGCCTTGAGCGCGCGCTCGCGCCATTCCTCGATGCTCAGCCCGTCGAGGCGGCTGGGCGCCGTAGTGGCGACCGGCTCGTCGGCGTCCGGCGCCAGGTTCAATATTTTGGCGTGCAGCGCTTCGACATAGGCGCCGTCATCGGGGTCCAGCTTGCCGGCGCGCCAGTCGGCGAGAATGCGGTTGAGCTCGATGACGGTGTCATCGTTCATGTCGCCACGGGCGAGAAGTTCGGCGACGAGCTGGTCGAGCTGCACTGCGGGGCATCCTTATGCTGTTTGGCGCCGGACCATAAAGGAGCCGGCCGCCGCCGTCATCCCTTGGGGAAGGGGCGGGACAAAAAGCGCGAACCGGCCACCCCGAACCGCCAGGGCACGTCCGCCGCCTTGGTGATGCCGATACGCGGGCCGATGAGGATTTCGGGTAGCTTGCGCCGCTGGATCAGGGCGAAGGGCGGTGCATCGAGCATCTTGTGGTCGAGCTCGCCGGTCACGCCCAGCGCGGCGCAGAGCTTGCCGGGGCCGGAGCAGAGGGTGCGGACATCCTCCAGCCCCCGCCTTTGCCGCATGATGTCGATGCCATCGGTGGGCTCCAGCGCCCGCAGCAGCACGGCGCTGGCATTGGCGCACACGATGTTGAGGCACCAGTGGATGCCGTAGGAGCGGTAGACGTAGACGCGCGGCGGGCCAGCGAACATCGCGCCATTGCGCGGCGTCGGCCCGCGGAACGAATGCGAGGCCGGATCGTCGGGCCGGTAGGCCTCGGTCTCGACGATCAGCCCGCCCACGCCGTCGATGAGCAGTTTTGCGCCCAGCAGGTCGGCGGCGACGATGGGCGCGTCGCGATTGAGGAAGGCGTGCAGCAGCATGGCGCCGGGTTATCCTCGCCGCGCCGCGGCGGCAAGCTTGCAGGCGGCACGCCGACGTGACAAGCAGGCCTCCCGCCAAGGAGGCCCGATTGCCCAACAGCCTCAAATTCGGAACCAGCGGCCTGCGCGGCCTCGCCAGCGACCTGTTGGGCGAGGAAACCCGGCGCTACACCGCCGCCTGGGTGGCGCATCTGCGCCAGCGCGGTCCGGTGCGCCAGATGCTGGTCGGGCGCGATCTGCGGGCGTCGAGCCCGGCGATCGCCGACGCCGTTGTCGCGGCGCTGACGGCGCTCGAGGTCGAGGCCATCGATTGTGGCGCGCTGCCGACGCCGGCGCTGGCGCTCGAGGCGATGTCGCGCCGGCTGCCGGCGGTGATGGTCACCGGCAGCCATATCCCCGCCGACCGCAACGGGCTCAAATTCTACCGCGCCGACGGCGAAGTCGGCAAAGCCGACGAGGCCGGGATCCTCGCGGCGCTCGGCGATGCGCCCGATGGGGCGCCGCGCGCGACGGCCGAGCCCGGCGCGCTCCGCCGCTATCGCGACCGCTACCGCAACGTGCTGCCCTGGGGCTCGCTGGCCGGCCAGCGCATCGGGGTGTGGGAGCATTCCTCGGTGGCGCGCGACCTGCTGATCGAAATCCTCGACGGGTTCGATGCGGAGGTCATCCCGCTGGGCCGCTCCGATGCCTTCATTCCGGTCGATACCGAGGCGGTCAGCGCCGATACGCTCACCGAGCTCGCCGGCTGGGTGCATGCGCACCAGCTCGACGCGCTGGTCTCGACCGATGGCGATGCCGACCGGCCGCTCCTGGTCGACGACACCGGCGCCATGGTGCGCGGTGACGTCATCGGAATCCTCGCGGCGAAGCATCTGGGGGCAGATGCGGTGGTGACGCCGGTCACCTCCAACTCCTCGATCGAGGGGACCGGCTATTTCAGGCAGGTGGTGCGCACGAAAGTCGGCTCGCCCTATGTGATCGCCGGCATGGGCGACGGGCAGGGTGTCGTCGTGGGCTTCGAGGCAAATGGCGGGCTGTTGCTGGGTAGCGACGTCAGGCTCGATGGCGCGACGCTCCCGGCGTTGCCGACGCGCGATGCGCTGCTGCCGATGCTGGCCGTCCTCGGCGCCGCCAGGGCCGCGGGCCGGAAGCTCTCCGAACTCGTCGCGACGCTGCCGCCGCGCTTCGCCCGCGGCGACCGGCTCGAGCATGTGCCGGCCGAACGGAGCGCCGCGCTGCTCGCTCTGCTGGGGCAGGATGCGGCTGGATTCCTCGCGCCGCAGGGGGCCATCCGGTCCAGCTCGGATGTCGATGGCCTGCGCTTCGAATTGGCCAATGGCGACGTGATCCACTACCGCCCCTCCGGCAATGCGCCGGAGCTGCGCTGCTACACCGAAGCCGGCACCGCCGAGCGTGCGGACGAGCTGCTGGCGTGGGGGCTGAAGGCCGCGGAGAAGGTGGTCCGATGACGGGCTGGGGTGGGCGATGTTGGACCTCCACCCACAACGTCATTCCCGCGAAGGCGGGAATCCAGACTGGGCTCGCGGACGTCCGAACGCCCCGCCTGGATTCCCGCCTTCGCGGGAATGACGCAGTGGAAGGGGCTACCGTAGGGGCCCGGTAGCCGCTAACCCCGCGCCACGACGAACGCCGCCGCGCTCGCCATGATCACGCCCGCCGTCTTGTTCATGCGGCGGATGGCGGTGGGGCTGGTGAACAGTTCGCGGGCCCAGGCAGCGAGGCCGGCATAAAAGCAGCCGATCGCCAGCAGCACCACGACCACGATCGTCGTCAGCTCCGCCACGCCGAGCGCGCTGATCGGCTTGTCGAGCGGCACCACGGTGGGCAGCAGCGCCAAATAGAACACGATGGTCTTGGGGTTGCCCATGGTCAGGGCGAAACCCGACAGGAAGGTGCGCAGCCACGGCTCCGGCTTTTTCGGCCCGAGCTGTTCCTTGCCGGGCTTGGCCGTCCAGAACTGCCAGGCGATGAACAGCAGATAGGCCGCGCCGGCCCAGCGCACGATGACGAAGATCGGCCCGAAATATGCAGCGATCGCCGCCAGCCCAAACAGCGCGAAGCCGAGATAGATGAGGTCGCCGGCGAGGATGCCGACGATCATCGGCACGGCGCTGCGGAAGCCGCCGCCCAGGGCCCGCGCCACGATCGCGGCGACGCCTGGGCCCGGCACCAGCACGGCGACGATATAGGCGATGGCGAAGGCGATAAGGGTGAGCAGGTCCATCTCAGTTGCTCGCGGCGGCGGGGCAGCGCGCCAGTATCAGCGGATAGCCGCGGTCGCGCGTCATCACGAGGATATCGCCCGAGGGCCGGTACATCTGCACGAGCCCATTGGCCAGGCTCAGCACCAGCGCCCGTTGCTGGTCGGCGCTGGCGGCTTTGTTGTCGGGCCCGAGCCCGATGGCGTTGAGGTAGGGCAGGGCGTTCGTGCTCTCGCCGAAGGTCGAGCCGGCGACCAGCGTGTAGGTCTGGCTGAAATTGTTGCCGGGCAGGTTGGTGGTCAGCGTCAGCGTGTAGGGATCCGGCGATGCCAGGGTCAGCGCGGCGGGGCCCTTGCAGAATTTCTCGGTATCGACGCCGTAAGTCTCGATGCCGGTCTTGGTGTCGGGGCCGTCGAGCCGGACCCAATTGCCGGCGACGTCCTTGAGCACGGCCGTGCCGTAACCGGTATTGAGATAGCCCTCCTGCGACAGCCCGCCGGCAAAGGTCGCGTAGGCCGCCCGCGCCTGGTCGGCGATGGAATCGGCCGCCAGGGTCGGTGCGCTGAGGGCGAGGAAGGCGAACAGGGCAGCGCTGAGGCGCATGGGAGGCTCCGGTCAGGGTCGGCGGCGGACACTATGCGAGCGACCCCCGCCGCTCAACCCGGGGCGGCCGGCAAATGTGTGGCCGAAAGGGCACGACCGTCGCGATGCTAACGGAAACGTAACTGGCAACCGATGGCCCGAACACCATATGACGCCCATGGGAGGCGGGATGGTTGGGACCAGCCCGCTGCGGGGTCCTCGATGAATATTTCGGCCAATACTCTCGATCTCGCCTGGGGTTTGCTCGGGCAACAGCGCTTTGCGGAGGCGGCGCAGCAGGCGGCGGCCTTCCTCGACAGCTTTCCGGACAACGTCTCGGGGCTGGCGTGCCACGCGATGGCGCTTTGGAAATCCGATGGCGACATTGCGGTGTCGCTGCACCAGATTCGCCGGGCCGTCGAGCTGGCGCCCAACGTCGCTTCCATCCGGCACAATTACGCGACCCTGCTTGCCTCCAATGGCGACATCGAGGAGGCCGCCGGCCAGTTCCGCGAAGCGCTGCGTATCAAGCCCGACGACACGCTGGCCTTTTACGGCCTGACGCAGAACCACAAGTTCCGCGAGGAAACCGACCTCGTGCGGGCCATGGTGGCGCTGCATGGCGACAGCGGGCTCGACGCCAATCGCCGCGAGTTCCTCGCCTATGGGCTGGCCAAGGTCTATGACGACCTCGGCGTGGCCGACCGCGCCTTCCCCTATGCCATCGAAGCCAACCGGCTGGGCGCGCGCCCGTTCGACCTGCCGGGCGAGGCCCGCGCCCTCGACGAGCTCAAGGAGCTTGCCCGGCTCGACGCCTTCCGCCGCGCCCGCAACAGCGGCCATCCCACGCAGGCGCCGCTGTTCATCGTCGGCATGAACCGCTCGGGTACGACGCTGGTGGAATCCATCCTGTCGCGCCATCCGGACGTGCTGGCGCGCGGCGAGCGCAACGACCTGTTCCAGATCGAACTCGCGGCACTGCAGGCGGGCGGGCAGGGCGGCCGACGCCTCGACCGGCACGAGCTGACCCTCGCCATGACTCGGGACTGGATGGCGGCGCAGGCCGAGCGGCTGGTGCGCAGCTGGAATGCGGGGACGGCAAGGATCGTCACCGACAAGCAGCCCGAGAACGCGGTCCGGCTCGGCCTCGTGGCGCGGCTGTTGCCGCATGCGCGCATCATCCACGTTCGCCGGCATCCGCTCGATACCGGCATCTCGAATTTCTTCCAGCGCTTCTCGGCGGGGCAGGGCTACTCCACCCGGCTCGACTGGATTGGCCTGCGCACCCGCCAGATCGCCGACGCCATGGCGGCATGGAAGACGGCCCTCGATCTGGCCATTCTCGACGTCAGCTACGAAAAGCTGGTGGCCGATCCGGAAACGCAGTCCCGCCGTATCGTTGACTTCGCCGGGCTCGAATGGACCGATTCCTGCCTCGAGCCGCAGCGTACGGCCCGTGGCGTCCTCACCGCCAGCCAGTGGCAGGTCCGCCAGCCGATCAACACCGCCTCGGTGGCCCGCTGGAAGCGCTACGAACCCTGGCTGGCGCCGATGATCGAGGCGATGGGCGGGATGGGGTGGATCGAGCGTGAGGTTGCGGACGCCGGTGGTCGATGAGCTGTGGATAAGAATGATGCCGTGTGGCAGGCTATCGGTATGCCCGAGCCTGACGAAATGACGGCGAGTGATGACCTTGAGCCGGTCTCGGATGTGGGCATCGCGCCGACGCACCGCGCGTGGATGAATATCCAGATCGAACAAGCTCTCGAGCAAAAGCGCAGCGGCAAAGCGACGTACCAGACGTTGGACGAAATCAGGCGCAAGTTCGGGGTCGAACCTCCGATGATGCTTCATCCCGACTGAGACCAAACACCCCCTCACCAAGCTCCGCTAAGGCTTCGCTTAAGCTCCGCTATCCTCCCCCACCAAGGGGGAGGATGACTGTGCCGACTTCGGGCATCAGAGGTGCCGCTTGCGCGATCTCATCCTCCCCCCTGGTGGGGGAGAATAGCGAAGCTAGCGCGTCAGCGCGTAGCGCAGCTTGGTGAGGGGGTTCTTGCTCTCAGTCGGGCTCAAGCCAGCGTCGCCAGACGCTCGAACAACAACCCGTAAAACCCATCCGCGTCGCCCGAGCGCAGATAGTTGGTGTTCTTCACCCGGCCGGTGACGCCCCAGTAATCGACGACCGTCATGCCGCGCGTCAGCTCGGAGTGCGTCTCGATGGCGACGTTGACGTGGCGGCCCTGGAACAGTTCCGGCTTGAGCAGATAGGCGATGACGCAGGGGTCGTGCAGCGGCCCGCCATCCCAGCCATATTTCTGCTCGTCGAAGCGCTCGAAGAATTCGAGCATCTCGGCGGTCGCAACGCCGGTGCGGTTACCGAGCGCCCGGAAGCGATCGATGCGCACCTGCGTGGTCAGCATGCCGTGCGTCACGTCGAGCGGCACCATGGTGATGGGGATGCCGGAGTGGAACACCACATCGGCCGCTTCCGGGTCGACATAGATGTTGAACTCGGCCGCCGGGGTGATGTTGCCGCCCTCGAACAGGCCGCCGCCCATCAGGACGATCTCCTTGACCCGCCCGACGACATCCGGCGCCTTGACGAAGGCCATGCCAAGATTGGTGAGCGGGCCAAGGGCGCAGAGCGTCACGGTGCCCTCCGGTTCGCGCCGGAGCGTATCGATGATGAAGTCGACGCCGTGCTGCTCGCGCAGCCTGATCCTGGGATCGGGCAGGGTCGGGCCGTCGAGCCCGGTCTTGCCGTGCACATGCTCGGCGGTGACCAGCTTGTGCATCATCGGCCGCTCGCAGCCGGCATAGACGGGCGTGTCGGTTTTGCCCGACAGTTCAACCACCTTGAGGGCGTTGATGGCGTTCTGCCTGAGCCCGACATTGCCGGCCACCGCGACGATCCCCAGCACCTCGATCTCGGCCGGCGAGCCGAGCGCCAACAGGATCGCCACGGCATCGTCCTGCCCCGGGTCGGTGTCGATAATGATCTTGCGGCGCATAGTCGTAGCTCCAATCGGTTCGGCCAAGCTTTGAAGCATGACGCCAGCGGATTCGAAACTGCTGACTACTCATCGGGCGGAATTCCTATTGCGCCGAGCTGCCATACCGATGAAGCTGCCATGCTTCATTGATCCGCATTCTTACATTCTCATGGAATATGTTGATGCGTGTATTGCTGTACGTTGCTGGTCTAATTCTTTGCACGACTACTCCCTCGGTCGCGTTTGAGAAACGTGAGCCTTATGAGCCGCCTCAGCTAACGGACTGCCAAGGGTTAGCAGGTCTGTCTACTTCCACGGACGACGGATGCTTGCGGGTCTCAGGCGTGCTGAATGTCACGGGGGGCTTCGACACTGTGCAGGGGTACTTGGGCGCCACGGCCGCGGAAGCTCAGGTTTCGGCGTTGCTCGATGAACGAGCGGGCCTGGGAGTGACGGTCGGCGCAGCCTTCGCGCCCGTCTGGTACGACTGTAGCGATCCCAATGGCTGGGACTTCAATATCTGCGAGGGCCAACAGCTCGTATTGAACCGCGGGTTTGTTTCACTCGGGCATCAGACCAAGCTTAGGGCGGGATTCTTTGTCGATGAATTCGACTCCTTGGCCAGATTGCCCATCGATCTTGAGGTTCTTACGGACCTCGGTTTGTTCGAAGGAGGAGTCAGTGATTTTCCTGAGCCTGGGTATGGCTTCTTCTCGGCTGAAGACGGGGCGCTTGGTCTCCAGGCCACGACCAGTTCTAATGGTATCGAAATGGGCGTCGCTGTCGAGGACTTGGCGCCGGGCATCCTCGGCGCGACGTGGTCAGAAGATGACCCGGCGCCACCTTCGTTCTTCGGTGCGCATGATGGGCGGCTAGTCGGCACCGTCGGCTACAACAGCGACACGCTAACCGTGAAGATCATTGCGCAGAGCACTGGCATCGCGACCGGTCACCTCAACTACGGCAACGTCGCTGGCGTCTTGGACACTGAGTTCGGAGCCCTAAAGGCGCAAGGCTACGTTTACGGGGATTCTGACGGCTTCATTAAGGGCTCTCTGAGTGGAAGGTTTCAGATCGGTGATATCTTCCTTGCGTTGGGTGTCGGTGACGCATCTGGCGGCAGTCCCAATGTCACTGGTTCCATTCGATATGGCGATCCCGATGCGGGACCTTCAATTGGCTTGGGCGCTCGGGTCATTGACAATTACGACGGTCTGCTTTCGCAGATCGATTTGCACGGGTCGCTTATCGTCCGTGAGGAAATCAGAGTGTCGGCAGCAATCGGAACCGTGAACAGCTCTGTGGGCGATGATCAATATCTACAGCTAGGCATAGAATGGCAGCCGACTTCGATGGACACCGCTACGGCATCGCTAACGGCAAATTCGTTGGGTGGATTTAAGTCCGCCGCCAAATTGGAACATCGCTATTAGGCGATATCACCCAAGGGTTTGGCCCTGGTTCCTGTGATTTTGATTCCGCATGATTAGGCCAGCGGCGGGGGAACAAAAAGCCCCGGTGCGGATTGTCCCCGCCGGAGGAACAATTGGCCCCAAGAGCGTCGCGGCAATCCGCCCTTCCCCGGTCGATGTCCGGGTCGCAGTTCGATCATGTGATGAGCCTGTCGGCGCGGTTCGCGCTGCTGATCACCGGCGCGCTGGCGCTGGTGGTGGCACTGGCGCTCGGCAAGGCCATCCTCGCACCGATCTCGCTGGCGATGGTGGTCGGGCTGATGTTCGGGCCGGTCGCCGATTTCCTCGAGCGGCGCCGGATTCCGCCGGCCCTGTCGGCGGGGGTGGTGGTGCTGCTCCTGCTCGGGGTTATCGCCGTCGCCGCGCTGCTGTTCGCGCAACCGCTGGCCTATTGGGTGGCCCGCGGTCCGGTGATGTGGGAGAAGCTGCAGGCGCAGCTCGCCACCCTCAAGGGGCCGCTCGAATCCCTGGGCGCGGTGCAGGACCAGCTCAAGAGCATCTTCGGTTCGGACTCGGCGCTCACGGTCAAGGTGCAGGATGGCGGGCCGGTACAGGATGTGGCGCTGATGGCGCCGTCGATCCTCGCCGATGGCCTGCTGTTCCTCGCCGGCCTCTATTTCTTCCTCGCCACGCGCCACCACATCCGCATCTCGGTGCTGTCGCTGTGCTTCTCGCGGCGGATGCGCTGGCGGGCGGCGCATGTGTTCCGCGACGTCGAGCTCAAGGTGTCGCGCTTCCTGATCGCCTCGACCTGCATCAATCTGGGGGTCGGTGTCGGCACGGCGCTGGCCACCTGGGCCCTCGGCCTGCCGTCGCCGCTGCTGTGGGGCGCGCTGGCGATGATGATGAACTACATCCCCTATGTGGGGCAGGCGGTGATGTTCGCCGTACTATTCGCGGTCGGGCTGGGCACGCAATCCAACATCGTCAGCATCGTGCTGCCCATCGTCGCCTATGCCTGCATCAACTTCACCGCCGACCAGGTGGTGTTCCCGCATTTGGTGGGCCGGGCGCTGACCCTCAACCCGTTCATCATCTTCGTTTCCATCGCCTTCTGGCTCTGGGTGTGGGGACCGATGGGCGGCTTCGTCGCGGTGCCGGTGCTGCTGGTGCTGCAATCGCTGATCATGCACATCTTCCCCACCACGCAGAATCTGCCCAAAATCGTCGCCCGCAAGCTCGAGCAGAAGGTCGCCGCCGATACTGCCGAGGTCGAAGCCAAAATGCCCGACCCGCCCATCGCGCCCCCCGCCGACCTCGATGCGAAGGTCGAGCGGGCCAGGCCCGCCCCCCGCGGCCGGCGCGCGCCGCGCAAGGCAGCTACCCTCCCGACGCCTTGACCGCGGCCGGATTCGCACCGCATGTCTAACGACCACAGGGAGTGTCGGGCATGGCGGGCGAAGCGATCGGGCAGGCGGCCGAAGTGGCGCACAATTTCGACCTGATCCAGGTCGTGGCGCTGCTTGCCGCCGGCGTGATCGCCGTGCCGATCTTCAAGCGGGCCGGGCTGGGCTCGGTGCTCGGCTATCTCGCTGCCGGCCTCGCCATCGGGCCGTTCGGCCTGAGGGTCATTTCCAACACCGAGTCCATCCTGTCGGTGTCCGAGCTGGGCGTAGTGCTGTTCCTGTTCATCGTCGGGCTCGAGATGGAGCCGTCGCGTCTGTGGGCGCTGCGCAAGCAGATCTTCGGGCTGGGCGTGGTGCAGGTGCTGCTGTGCGGCGTGCTGCTGACGGGCGTCGGCGTGCTCCTCGGCTTCCCGCCGGCGGTGGCGTTCATTGCCGGGATGGGCTTCGTGCTGACCTCCACCGCCATCGTCATGCAGCTGCTCACCGAGCGCGGCGACCTTGCGAGCCCGGGCGGCCAGAAGATCGTCTCCATCCTGCTGCTCGAAGACCTCGCCATCGTGCCGCTGCTCGCCATCGTGGCGCTGATCTCGCCCAAAACGATGACCGACATTGCCGGCGCGACGCCGGTCTGGCTGTCCATTGCCATTGCCGTCGGCTGCGTTGCGGCGCTCAACCTGATCGGCCGCTGGGTGCTCAACCCGGTGTTCCGCATCCTCGCTGACGCCAAGGCGCGCGAGGTGATGACGGCGGCGGCGCTGCTGGTCGTGCTCGGAGCGGCGCTGCTGTTCCAGCTGGGCGGGCTCAGCATGGCGATGGGCGCCTTCCTCGCCGGCGTACTGCTCTCGACCTCGACCTTCCGGCACCAGCTCGAGGCCGACATCGAGCCGTTCCGCGGCATCCTGCTCGGGCTGTTCTTCCTCGCCGTCGGCATGTCGCTCGACATCAATATCGTCGCCGCCAACTGGCAGATCATCGCGATCAGCGTGGTGTGCTACATGGCGATCAAGGGCGGGGCGATCTTCGTGCTGGCGCGCCTGCTCAAATCCAGCTTCGGCGAGGCGGTGGAGCGGGCGCTGCTGATGGCGCAGGGCGGCGAATTCGCCTTCGTGCTGTTCACCACCGCCGCCGCCTCGGGCCTCATCAGCGCCGACCAGCAGGCGATCTTTTCGGCCACCGTCATCATCTCGATGGTGCTGACGCCGCTCACCATCCAGGCGCTGCGCCTGCTGCCCGGGCCGGTGCAGTCGTTCGAGGGCGTCGAGGAGCCCGACGGCCTCAAGGGCGACGTGCTGATCATCGGCTTCGGCCGCTTCGGCCAGATCGCCAGCCAGGCGCTGCTGGCGCGCGGCCACAAGATTTCGACCATCGACACCGATACCGACATGATCCGCGCCGCCGGCCAGTTCGGCTTCAAGGTCTATTACGGCGACGGCACGCGGCTCGACATATTGCGCGCCGCCGGCATCGAGCAGGTCGACGTGGTGATCATCGCCATCGACAAGAAGGACGACGCCGTCCGCATCGCCGAGATCATCCATGCCGAATATCCGCTGATCAAGGTGATGGCGCGCGCCTTCGATCGTGGCCACGCCATCGCGCTGGTCCAGGCCGGGGTGGATTTCCAGATCCGCGAAGTCTTCGAGTCGGCACTCACCCTGTCCGGCGAAACCCTGCGCGTGCTCGGCTCGACCGACGAGGAGATCGCCGAGCTCATCGAGGGCGTGCGCGACCGTGACGGCCAGCGCTTCGCCGCCCAGATCACCGGCGGCCTCGCCGCCGGCCGCGACCTGCTGCTCTCCAACGCCACCGAGCAGGCCCGCGAAAGCGGCGCCGTCGAAGGCCCGTCGGAGCCCGTCATGCTGGAGCAGGCCCGCCAGGAAGACGCCGAGGAGATGGGCTAGCGGCAGGCGCCACCAAGCCCTTGGGCGACACGCCAGCCTGGACGCCAAGACGGTTGGCGCCGGGCGGTAGCGTGGAAGTGTCGATCAATGTTGCCGAAATGCTCTTGATCACGAAGTTGAGATCAGCCTAATCAACCGGGCTCCGAGCCGGAGCGTTCGGTTACTTCGGGTCATCCGCTTGGTTCTGTCGGCGTATTTCTGGGTATTTGTGGCGGCGGGCGCGGTCATATACTGGCTATTGCCGCGCCAGTTCCGCCTCAGTTTTTTCGCTCTCGGCGCCGCCGTCTTGATCGCGCTGGTCGATCCTCTCAGCGCTGGCATCCTCGCCGTGGTCGTGGCGGCAATTCATCTGGGGATGGTGCTGCGCGCGCGCAGTCAAACCAGCGCCTCGACAGTGCTGTTCGCCAGTGCTGTTGGCATGCTGGTGGTATTGGTCTTCTTCAAGGCCGCCATCCTCGAAAAGGACCTGATCGCGGCCAGGTTTGGCCTTCAGGTCCTGCTGCCGCTGGGCATCAGCTATTATTCGTTCAAGGCCGTCCATTTCGTCATCGAGGCGTATCGCGGGAAGATCCAGCAGTACAGCTTGCCGCTTTTCGCCACGTACATGTTCATTCCGACGGCGTTCTCTGCAGGCCCCATCCAGCGCTACGATCGGTTCGTCAACGAGATGAGCCCCAGCTTCGAGCTGGAACACGTCACCTATGGCCTGACGCGGCTTGCTTACGGCCTGATCAAGCAGTTCGTCATCCTGGGCATGCTGATCAAGCTCGATATCGATTCGGCCACCAGGTGCTCAAGCACGTCAGCAAGCTCGCGACGCTCGATCTTTGGGGCTACCTGACCCTCTATTACCTGACGCTCTATCTCAATTTCAGCGCCTACACGGATATCGCCATCGGAACGAGCCGCTTCTTCGGGTTCCGGATCATGGAAAACTTCAACTTTCCGATCCTTGCTACATCCATCGACGAGTTCTGGCGGCGCTGGCATATGACGCTCACCAATTGGTGCCGCGAATATGTCTACCAGCCGGTGCTGGGCCTTTGGCGGCGTCCCATGATCGCCTCGTACGCGACCTTCGTGGTGATCGGCCTCTGGCATGAGTTCAGTCTCAGCCGCATCCTGTGGGGCGTCCTGCACGGGAGCGCCCTGATCGGCTATTTTTCCTGGAAGCGGCGGTTCGGACGGCGGACACGAAAGCCGGCAAATCAACCCAAGTCGATCGGCGCCCGCGCCGCCGACATTGGCGGCTGGCTAGCGACCCAGCTGTTCGTCATCGTCAGCATGTGCGCTCTAGTGGTAGACGGCAACAACCTGCTCGATGTCGGCAAACTCTTCCTGCGCCTGTTCTTTATTCGAGTTTGAGGGAAAGGGTTTGGCCGTGACGGGCTCCATATTCACGTTCTGGGACCTGTTGCAGGCAAACCTCGACAGGCATGCGGACCGAGTGGCGATCCGCGACCGTGGCCGTGACGTGACCTTCCGGGCGCTCGCGGACGAAGCCGAGCGTATCGCCGCATGGCTGGCCAGCCGCGGCGTGGGGCGCGGCGCGCGGGTAGGGGTGCACTTGCCCAAGACGACCGCCGAGGTGGCGGGACTATTCGCGGCGGCACGGCTGGGGTGCGTGTTCGTCAACATCAACGCCGGGCTCGCGCCGAGCCAGGTTGCCCATATTGCCAGTGACTGCGATCTGGTTGCCCTGATCAGCGACGGCCGCCGCCTTGCGACGCTGACCGGGGAGGGCGCGATCGATGGGGTGCCGCACCTGCTGCAGGTGGACGGGGCGACGGCAGCACAACGAGCCGTGCGTTTCGATGATTTGCCGGCAGGCTCGTTGCTCGGGCCGTGTCCGGCGATCGACAATGATCTGGCGGCGCTCGTCTACACCTCAGGGTCGACCGGCAAACCCAAGGGCGTGATGCTGACGCACGGCAACATCATTGCCGGCGCGAGGTCGGTCTCGACCTATGTGCGAAATACGCCTGACGATCGCATCCTCAGCGTAATGCCGTTCAGTTTTGACTATGGCATGAACCAGCTCACCACCGCCTTCCTGGTCGGGGCGACGCTCGTTCTGCAGCCGGTACCGATGGTGGCGGAGATCGCCAAAACCCTCGCCGAAGAGCGGGCCTCAGGGATGGGGCTGGTGCCGACGCTCTGGGTCGACTTTATGCGTTACGTGGACGCCTCCGCGGCGATGTTCCCCGCGCTGCGTTACGTCACCAATACAGGCGGCAAGATTCCCGACGGTACGCTCGAAGCGATGGGCCGCAGTCTCGGAGCCACCGAGATTTTCCTGATGTACGGGCTGACCGAGAGCTTCCGCTCCACCTGGCTGCCGCCGCACCTGTTCCAGCAGAAGCGTGGCGCAATCGGCGTCGCCATCCCCAACGCCGAGATTTTCGTCGTCGATCCCGATACCGGCATCTGCGGGGTCGACGAGCCCGGCGAGCTCTTGCACCGGGGCTCGCTGGTATCACGCGGTTACTGGCGCCAGCCGGAACTGACGGCCGACAAGATCAGGCCAAATCGGCACCTGGCGCACTTGATCGGCGACGAGCCGGTCGTGCATAGCGGCGACGTAGTGCGACGCGATGCCGATGGCATCCTGTGGTTCATCGGCCGTCGTGACAAACTGATCAAGACGAGCGGTTACCGGGTCAGCCCGACGGAGGTAGAAGAAGCGCTGCTCGCGAGCGGAATGCTCGCCGAGGCTTTCGCGTTCGGCACCGACGACGAGCGGCTCGGCCAGAAGATCGAAGCCGCCGTAAGGGCGAAGGGCGCCGACTTCGACACCGAACGTTTGCTGCGCTGGTGCAAGGGCGCGATGGCTGCCTACCTGGTGCCAGCCCGCATCCATGTTCGGGCTACGGAGTTTCCCCGGAATTCAAACGGCAAGGTCGATGGACCCGTATTGCTCAGGATTCTCGCGGGCCAACAGGAATAGGGAAGGACGTCATCCATGGCGAATACCAACGACCCCATCTTCGACTTTCTTGCCAAGGAGTACGGCGTTGCCCGCGGCGATATCGACGAAAACACCCTGCTGTTCAGTGACGGCTACCTCGACAGCTTCAGCATGGTCGAACTCGTCAACTGGCTGGAACAGCATTTCAAGGTGAAGTTCGGCGTTCTGGATATCACGCTCGACAATCTGGATAGCGTCGCCCGGATGTCGAAATATGTGAGTGCGAAGGGGGCATAAGGAGTGCTTCGCGATTTCTGGCGCGGCGTTGTCGGCGGGCTGTTCAAGAGCTCGCCGTTTGCGGTCTGGCTGATGGTCGCCATCGGCGCAGGCGGCGCGTTGATCGGCGCATTTTCGCCATCGATCACCGTACGGGCGCTGACCGTCTATCCGGGCCTCGAGCTCATCGACGACTATCCCTATGCCTATATCCGCAGCGTGATCGAGCGCGAGACAAAGCCCGACCTGCCGGCGATTTACGTTCTTGGCGGCTCGACGATGCGCGAGTCGATCGACAGCGAAAAGGCGATGACGGAGGGTGTTTCGAGCAAGCTTGGCGCGCCCGTTCGTGTCGTCGATTTGAGTACGTGGGCGGAGCCCGTCTGGATGAGCGACGAAATCGGTACGACTGCCCTTTGCGGTGACCGGCGGGGCGTACTATTCGTGGCGGTCAATTGGTCGCGAGCGGCGCAGTATTCGCCTGCCGCATTGTCGAAGCGCGTCAATTGGCCCGGGCTCAAGCCACGCTCGCCGTTGGAGGACGCCAAGGCGAGGGTCGAATTCCTCTCTTCCCTGTTCGGCACCGAATTGCGCCGCACCGTCTTGCAATTGCCCGCGAGGCTGTCTGCGCTAGCCACCGGCACCGAATTCTCGCCCAAGCTGAACTATTCCTACAGTTGGGGACGGCATGAATACCTTCACGACAAGATATCAGCCGACAATGTGACCAAGACCGTGCAGGCGTTCTGGGATCGCGCGGCGGCCGAGGATCCGGCAATCATGGATGCCTACTTCAGCGACCTTGCCCAGTTCATATCGAACATGAAGTCATGTGGCGGCTTGCAGATCGTCCTGGTTGATACACCGATCAATCCGAAGGTCTTTGAAGCGGCGGCAGCGCAGGCGACGCTGGCGCGCTACAACGACCGAATGGTGGCCTTTGCCAATGCGCAGGGAGTGCGTTTCATCAATCTGTACCAGGAAGTCAGTTACGGCCCGCGCGATTTCGTCGACTATGCCCATTTGCGCAGGCGCGACGCCATGGCGCGGACGACGGCCTATCTCGCGGACACCGCCGCCGAGCTTCTCGGAGCGCCCAAAACGCCACAGGTGACACAATGATCGATGAGAATGCGTCGTATAGGGCCGGCAGGACGGTAGGCGGCCTCATTCGGGCGCTCGCGCTCGGGCTGCTGCTGGCCATCGCGGTCGTAGGCGTCGTGGGGCACGATGCGTCGCACCGGGTCTTCCGGTATGAAGGCTTCTGAACCGGGCAAATCGGGGATCGCGCCCCGGCAGTTATCCCTGGAGCCACTGGCGGCCCAGCACTTCCAGCGCGCTGCCGAGGCGCTGGGGCATCCCGAGATCAACGCGTGGATGTACGTCGAATGGCGCGAAAACGTCGTGACCGAGCGCACGATCGCGGCGGCAGTTCTCAACAAGCGCAATCGGCTCTGGTTGGTGTCGGTCGATGGCGCCGCGTACGGACTCACGGCCCTCGGCTCGATCACGAACGGCGACCAGACCGCGGCGATTTGGTACCTGAGGTTTCCCGGGACAGAGAGGCTGCCCGGCGTCATGCAGTCGGCGGTGACCTGGGTCATCCGGCACGCCTTTGACGAGCTTGGGCTGAACTCTCTTACCGCATCCGTGCATGCCGACAATTTGTCCTCGATCGGCCTGCTCGAAGGCGCTGGGTTCAGGAGGGCGGGGGTGTTGCGGCAAGGCTTTTCGCGCGACGGGCGGTTTGTCGATCGCGTCGTATATGACCTTCTCAGGCACGAGGCAGGGGCTTAGGGCATGCTTCGCAATTTCCTGGGCGGGCTATTGAGGGGACTTGGCAGCTATTCTCCGCTGACGACTTGGCTGATGGTCGTTGTGGCTGCGGGCCTGATCCTCGTCCTACTGCCCCGGTCGGGGACGATCGCGGCGCTGTCGATCTATCCAGGTATCGAAAACATCGACGACTACCCCTACGCCTATGTTCGCGCAGTCGAAGAGGGCGTCGTGCCGGTTGAACCGGTGGTCTACGTCCTTGGGGCTTCGACCATGCGCGAGGCATTGGACAGCGAAAAGGCTCTGACGGATGCCATAGAGCGCGGCGTCAATGAGCCGGTGAGAGTCGTTGATCTCACGACACCGGCCCAGCCCATGTGGCTAGGGGACGAGATTGGCACGGCCGCGATCTGCGGCGACCGGAGAGGGGTGCTTTTCCTTGCCGTCAATTTCGCTAGAGCCAGAGTCTATTCCCCGACTGACAAGAGGCGCTGGCTCGTTTGGCCCGGCCTTGGACCCAACGACCCCGTCGCGGAGGTGAAGGGCCGAGCAGAGCTGATAAACTCGGTGCTCTCGGGGGGCCTTGCCGAGGAGCCCGGGCGATTGTGGCAGGCGATCGCACGGGCACCGGTCTCGCCGGCGACGCCGCGCTATTCCCGGGAATATGGACGCCATCGGTTCATGGGGGCGATCTCCTCCGCCGCCAAGGCACAGCGTTCCGTGCGGAGCTTTTGGGAACGCATCAAGCTGACCGAACCTGCTACCGTGGATGCCTTCTTCGCCGACGTCGGCAATTTCATCCGGCGGATCCGCTCGTGCAGTGGCATCGACGTGGTGCTGGTCGACACACCGGTCAATCCTCTCGCTTTTTCGGATCCGGACGCCAGGGCGGCCCTGGCGGCTTACGATCAACGTGCCAGCGCCTTCGCGACCCAGATGGGCGTTCGCTATGTGAGCCTGCCGACGAGCGTCGCCTTCAGTCAGGACGACTTCTACGACTACGCGCATCTCGCTAAGCGGACCGCGATGAATCGCGTGACGATGTACCTTGCCGGCGTAGCAGTCGAGCTTCTCTCCCACCGGCCATCGGCACCTTAGGCGACGCGGACGAAAGCAAGCGCGCGACCCTCGCGCGTTTCCCGAAGGCCCCCCACGCCAGCCCTTCCCACTGCCCATATTTGATGCAATGGTGATCACTCTAGAGGGGAATACATCGTTATGCTGACAGGATTGCGCCATGACGCAAAAGCCTATCGTATTGGATGCTCCCACCCCTCGGAAGCGGGCGGTTTCCGCTGAGGCTATCCAGGCCGAGATCCTTGAAAAACTTACCTATTCGGTAGGCAAGGACCCCATCGTCGCGCGCGAGCATGACTGGCTGCGGGCCACCATCCTCGCCATTCGCGACCGGGTGATCGACCTGTGGTTCGTGTCGAGCCGGGCCACCTGGCGCGAGAGCGAGAAGCGCGTCTATTACCTCAGCCTCGAATTCCTCATCGGCCGGCTGATGCGCGACGCCATGACCAATATCGGCATCATGGATGCCGTGCGGGAGGCGCTGAAGAATCTCAACGTCGAGCTCGGCGACCTGCTCAACCTCGAGCCCGATGCGGCGCTGGGCAATGGCGGCCTCGGCCGGCTTGCCGCCTGCTTCATGGATTCGATGTCGACGCTGGGCATCCCGGCCTATGGCTACGGCATCCGTTACGCCAACGGCATGTTCCGCCAGGAAATGAGCGAGGGCTGGCAGGTCGAGCTGCCCGAGGACTGGCTCGCCCACGGCAATCCGTGGGAGTTCGAGCGGCGCGAATCGACCTACGAAATCGGCTTTGGCGGGCAGGTGGTGCCGGTGCAGGAGCCGGATGGCTCGACGCGGCTCGAATGGCGACCGGCCGAGCATTTCCTCGCCGTGGCGTTCGACACCCCGATCGTGGGCTGGCGCGGCGCGCGCGTGAACACGCTCAGGCTATGGAGCGCGCAGCCGGTCGATCCGATCTATCTCGACAAGTTCAACTCCGGCGACCACATCGGCGCGCTCGAGGAAAGCTCGCGCGCCGAGGCGATCACCCGGGTGCTCTATCCGGCCGATTCGACGCCGTCGGGGCAGGAGCTGCGGCTCAGGCAGGAATACTTCTTCTCCTCCGCCTCGCTGCAGGACATCGTGCGCCGCCACATGCAGCAATATGGCGATATGAGCTCGTTGCCAGACAAGGTCGCCATCCAGCTCAACGACACGCATCCGGCGATTTCCATCGCCGAGATGATGCGCATCCTGATCGACATCCACGGCATCAAGTTCGCGCAGGCCTGGAAGCTGGTGAAGGGCACCTTCGGCTACACCAACCACACCCTGCTGCCCGAAGCGCTCGAGACCTGGCCGGTGGCGCTGCTGGAGCGGCTGCTGCCGCGGCAGATGCAGCTGATTTACGCCATCAATGCCGAGGTGCTGGCCGAGGCCCGCAAGGTCGCCGGCTTCAACGACCAGCAGATCGCCAACGTGTCGCTGATCGAGGAAGGCGGCAATCGCCGCGTCCGCATGGGCCAGCTCGCCTTTGTCGGCTCGCATTCGATCAATGGCGTGTCGGCGCTCCACACGGAGCTGATGAAGAAGACGGTGTTCGCCGATCTCCACCGGCTCTATCCCGATCGCATCAACAACAAGACCAATGGCGTGACGCCGCGGCGCTGGCTGATCGAATGCAATCCGGGGCTGACCAAGCTGATCTCCGATCGGATTGGACCGCAGTTCCAGGACGACATCACGCTGCTGAGCCAGCTCGATGCGCATGCCGACGATCCGGGCTTCCAGGAGCAGTTTGCGGCGGTCAAGCGCGCCAACAAGCAGCGCCTCGCCGACACCATCCGCGACCGGCTGGAGTTCAACGTGTCGCCCGACGCGCTGTTCGACGTGCAGGTCAAGCGCATCCACGAATACAAGCGCCAGCTGCTCAACGTCATCGAGGCGGTGGCGCAGTACGCGCAGATCAAGGCGCACCCGGAGATCGACTGGGTGCCGCGCGTAAAAGTGTTCGCCGGCAAGGCGGCGCCGAGCTACTGGAACGCCAAGCTGATCATCAAGCTCATCAACGACGTCGCCAAGGTGGTCAACAACGACCCCTCGGTGCGCGAGCTGCTCAAGGTGGTGTTCCTGCCCAATTACAACGTGTCGCTGGCCGAAATCATCATGCCGGCGGCCGACCTGTCGGAACAAATCTCGACCGCCGGACTTGAAGCTTCAGGTACTGGCAACATGAAGTTCGGGATTAACGGCGCAGTGACGATCGGCACGCTGGACGGCGCCAACATCGAAATGCTCGATGCGGTGGGCAAAGACAACATGATCATCTTCGGCCTCACCGCCGAAGAGGTGATGGCCAAGCGCGCCCGCTCGGAAGTGCCGCGCGGCGCCATCGATGCGTCGCCGCAGCTGCGCTCGGCGCTCGAGATGATTTCGTCGGGCGTGTTCTCGCCGGACGATCCCAACCGCTACCGCGACCTGATCGGCGGGCTCTACGACCATGACTGGTTCATGGTCGCCCGCGATTTCGACGCCTATTCGGCGGCGCAGCGGCAGGTCGACACGCTCTGGCAGAACCCGCGCAAATGGTATTCCATGGCCATACGGAACACGGCGCATATGGGGTGGTTCTCGTCCGACAGGACCATCGGCCAATACGCGGCCGAGATATGGAATGTCTCTGTCGGGCATGAGTAGGGTGTAGCCGGTGGTGGAGAAGTGGCAGGCCCATCCCGATGAGGTCGAGCAGATCGTCAGGGGGCAGTACGCGAACCCCTTCGCGATCCTCGGCCTGCAGCAGCCCCACGGCATCTGGGTTGCCCGCGCCTTCATCCCGCACGCCGAAGCCGTCGCCGCCTTCACGCTCGATGGCGAGCCGCTGGGCGAGTTGGCGCGGCGCCATGGGGAAGGCTTCTTCGAGGGCAGGGTAGACGTCGACCAGCGCCAGCCCATCCGCTACCGCGCCAGCAATGCCGGCGGCGAGTGGGACGTGTTCGATCCCTACAGCTTCGGTCCGGTGCTCGGGCCGATGGACGATTACTACATTGCCGAGGGCACGCATCTGCGGCTGTTCGACAAGATGGGCGCGCACGCCATCGAGTTCGAGGGCGTCAAGGGCGTGCACTTTGCCGTGTGGGCGCCCAACGCAAGGCGCGTCTCGGTGGTGGGGCCGTTCAACGAGTGGGACGGAAGGCGCCATCCGATGCGCAACCGCACCGAGACCGGCGTGTGGGAGGTGTTCATCCCGACGCTCGGGCCGGGCACGATCTACAAATACGAGATCGTCGGGCAGGACGGCAAACTCCGGCCGCTCAAGGCCGACCCCTATGCCCGCCAGTCGGAGCTGCGGCCGAAGACGGCCTCGATCGTTGCCGATCCGACGCCGTTCGGCTGGACCGACGCCAAATATATGGAACAGCGCTCCAAGAAGGACTGGCGGCGCACCCCCATCTCGATCTACGAGGTACATCTGGGCTCCTGGCGCAAGCGCGCCGACGGCACGTTCATGAGCTACGAGCAGTTAGCCGAGCAGCTCATCCCCTATGCCAAGGACATGGGCTTCACCCATCTCGAGCTGCTGCCGATCTCCGAGCATCCGTTCGATCCGAGCTGGGGCTACCAGCCGACCGGCCTCTACTCGCCGACCTCGCGCTTCGGCGAGCCGAAAGGCTTCAAGGCCTTCATCGACGCGGCGCACAAGGCCGGGCTCGGCGTCATCCTCGATTGGGTGCCGGCGCATTTTCCGACCGACGAGCACGGGCTCGCCCGCTTCGATGGAACCGCGCTCTACGAGCATGCCGATCCGCGCCAGGGCTATCACCCGGACTGGAACACGGCGATCTACAATTTCGGGCGCAAGGAGGTCTCGGCCTTCCTGACCAACAACGCGCTCTACTGGTTCGAGGAGTTCCACATCGACGGGCTGCGCGTCGATGCGGTGGCCTCGATGCTGTACCTCGATTATTCGCGCCAGCCCGGCGAGTGGGTGCCCAACCAGTTCGGCGGCAATCACAATCTGGAGGCCGTGGCCTTCCTGCAGCGCGTCAACGCCGAGGTCTATCGCCTCCATCCGGGCGCCATGATGATCGCCGAGGAATCGACGGCCTGGGCCGGCGTGTCGGCGCCGACCGATACCGGCGGGCTGGGTTTCGGCTTCAAGTGGAACATGGGCTTCATGAACGACACGCTGCGCTACATGGCGCGGCAGCCCGTGCATCGGCGCTACCACCACAACGACATGACGTTCGCGGCGCTCTACGCCTTCACCGAGAACTACGTGCTGCCGCTGAGCCACGACGAGGTGGTGCACGGCAAGGGTTCGCTGATCGCCAAGATGAGCGGCGACGACTGGCAGCAATTCGCCTCGCTGCGGGCCTATTACGCCTTCATGTGGGGCTGGCCCGGCAAGAAGCTGCTGTTCATGGGCCAGGAGTTCGCCCAGCGCGAGGAGTGGAACGACGCCAAGGGCCTCGACTGGTGGCTGCTCGATGCCGGCATGCATGAGGGCATGCGCCGGCTCGTCGCCGATCTCAACAGCGCCTATCGCGAGCTGGCGGCGCTGCATGGCCGCGACAACGAGCCCGAGGGCTTCCAGTGGCTGATCGGGAACGACCAGGCCAATTCGGTGTTTGCGTGGACACGGCGCTCGAACGGCGCCAATTCGGTGGTGGTCATCTCCAACATGACGCCGGTGCCGCGCGACAAATATCGCGTTCCAATGCCCAAGGAAGGCCACTGGAGCGAGCGCATCAATTCCGATGCGGGCTGGTATGGCGGCTCCAACAGCGGCAACCAGGGCAAGGTCGTCGCGCACAAGGCCGAGGGGGCCTGGATGCCGGCTTATGCCGACCTGTACGTGCCGCCGCTGGCGACGCTGATCTTGAAATACGACCCGGATTGATCCGGGCGAGGAGGGACAAATGGCAGACTACAGGACACCGTCGCCGCTGGCTCGCGAGGCGATGGCTTACGTGCTCGCGGGAGGACGCGGCACCCGGCTCTACGACCTGACGGACCGACGCGCCAAGCCGGCCGTGTATTTCGGCGGCAAGTCCCGCATCATCGATTTCGCGCTCTCCAACGCGCTCAACTCCGGCATCCGCCGCATCTCGGTGGCGACGCAATACCAGGCGCATTCGCTGATCCGGCACCTGCAGCGCGGCTGGAACTTCCTGCGCACCGAGCGAAACGAGAGTTTCGACGTGCTGCCGGCCTCGCAGCGCGTGAGCGAGACGCAGTGGTATGAAGGCACCGCCGATGCCGTGTACCAGAACATGGACATCATCGAGGATTACGGTCCGCGCTACATCGTGCTGCTGGCGGGCGACCATATCTACAAGATGGACTACGAGATCATGTTGCGCCAGCATGTGGACACCGGCGCCGACGTGACCATCGGCTGCCTCGAGGTGCCGCGCATGGAGGCCACCGGCTTCGGCGTGATGCATGTCGATGGGCGCGACCGCGTCGTCGATTTCGTCGAAAAGCCGAAGGATCCGCCGGGCATCCCCGACAATCCGGATTTCGCGCTGGCCTCCATGGGCATCTATGTGTTCGAGACGCGCTTCCTGATGGAGCAGTTGCGCCGCGATGCTGCCACGCAGGGCTCGAGCCGCGATTTCGGCAAGGACATCATTCCCTACATCGTTAAGAACGGCTCGGCCTGGGCGCATCGCTTCCCGCGCTCCTGCGTCCGCTCGGCCAACGAAGAGGTCGCCTACTGGCGCGACGTCGGCACGATCGATGCGTACTGGAAGGCCAATGTCGATCTGACCGACGTGCAGCCGCAACTCGACCTCTACGACCGCGACTGGCCGATCTGGACCTTCGCGGAAATCACGCCGCCGGCCAAGTTCGTGCACGATTTCGAGGGCCGCCGCGGCACTGCGGTCAACTCGCTGATCTCGGGCGACTGCATTATCTCGGGCGGCTCGCTGGAGCGCACGCTGCTCTCGACCGGCTCGCGCGTCCATTCCTATTCCGAGCTGCACGAAGCGGTGGTGCTGCCCTACTGCACCATCAATCGCGGCGCGCGGCTGAGGAAGGTCGTGCTCGACCGCGGCGTGGTGATCCCCGAAGGTCTCGTTGTCGGCGAGGATGCCGAGTTCGACAAGCGCTGGTTCCGCCGCACCGATGACGGAGTGACGCTGATCACGCAGCCGATGATCGACAAATTCCTGGCCAGCAAATGATCGAGGTCGTCTCCGTCACATCGGAGGCTTATCCGCTGATCAAGACCGGGGGGCTGGCCGACGTCGCCGGCGCGCTCCCCGGTGCGCTCGCCTCGCACGGCGTGCACATGCTCACGCTGCTGCCGGGCTACCCGGCCGTGATGGGCGCCATCGAAGACGCGCGCGTGCTCGCGACTTACGACGATTTCTTCGGCGGGCAGGGGCAGTTCGTCGCCGGCCGCGCCAAGGGGCTCGAGATCATCGCGCTCAAGGCCGATCATCTCTACGATCGCCCGGGCAACCCGTACCTCGGTCCCGATCGAAAGGACTGGCCCGACAACTGGAAACGCTTCGCGGCGCTGAGCTTTGCCGCCTACGAGCTGGGCCGCGGCGTCATCGACGGCATCAATCCCGACATCATCCACTGCCACGACTGGCAGGCAGCGCTGGCGCCGGTCTATGCGCGGATGAATGGCGGCGTGCGCGCCAAGACCGTGCAGACCGTGCACAACATCGCCTTCCAGGGCCTGTTCGGCTGGGAGATCTTCCCGCAGCTGCGCCTCGACTATCGCGCCGCGCGCGAGAGCACGATCGAGTATTACGGCCTCATCAACTACCTCAAGGGCGGCCTGCAGGTCGCCGACGCGCTGACCACGGTCAGCCCCACCTATGCGCTCGAGATCAAGACCAAGGATTTCGGCATGGGCCTCGAGGGCATTTTGCAGCAGCGCGCCGACGTGCTGGTCGGCATCACCAACGGCATCGACGACGGCGCCTGGAACCCGCAGACCGATCCGGCGCTGCACACGCATTTCGGCCACAACAGCACCGAGCTGCGCAACGCCAACCGCCGCGCGCTGGAATTGCGTTTCGATCTCGACGACTCGGCCGGCACGCTGTTCTCCGTCGTCAGCCGGCTGACCCGGCAGAAGGGCCTCGACCTGCTGGTCGAGCTGATCGATGATCTCGTTGCGGCCGGCGCCAAGCTCGCCGTGCTCGGTTCGGGCGATGCCGATCTCGAGGACGGCTTTGCCGGCGCCGCGGTGCGCCATCCGGGCAAGGTCGGCTTCATCCGCGCCTATGACGAGGGGCTGAGCCACCTGGTCCAGGGCGGCGCCGACGTGATGGTGGTGCCGTCGCGCTTCGAGCCGTGCGGTCTCACCCAGCTCTACGGCTTGCGCTATGGCTGCGTGCCGCTGGTGAGCCGGGTCGGCGGCCTCGCCGACACCGTGATCGACGCCAACGAGGCGGCGATCGAAGCAGGCGTCGCCACCGGCATCGTGTTCGCGCCGGTGTCGCAGATGGCGCTTATGGATGCGATCAACCGCGCCATCCAGCTGCACGACCGCCCGAAAGTCTGGCGCAAGATGCAGCGGCGCGGCATGAAGTCCGATGTCAGCTGGGATGCCAGCGCCGAGAAATATGCAAAGCTCTACAAGAAGCTGCTGGGGGTGAACGACGATGGCGACGCAGACGATTAATACAACGCCGTTCCAGGATCAGAAGCCGGGCACGTCGGGGCTGCGCAAGCGCACCAAGGCGTTCATGGTGCCCAATTATGTCGAGAACTTCGTGCAGTCGGTCATCGACTCACTGGAGGGCTTCAAGGGCAAGACGCTGGTGATCGGCGGTGATGGCCGCTACCACAACGACGCGGCCATCCAGACCATCATCCGCATCGCCGCCGCCAACGGCTTCGGCAAGGTGATGGTGGGGCAGGGCGGCATCCTGTCGACGCCGGCGACCTCGCACGTCATCCGCCACCACAAGGCGTTCGGCGGCTTCATCTTGAGCGCCAGCCATAATCCCGGCGGTCCCGACGGCGATTTCGGCATCAAGTACAATATCGGCAATGGCGGCCCCGCGCCCGAGAAGATCACCGATGCGGTGTTCGCGCGCTCCAAGGTGATTGACCGCTATCTCATCAACGACGCGCCCGATATCGACCTCGACACCATCGGCTCGCAGAGATCCGGGGACATGGGCGTCGAGATCATCGACCCCGTCGCCGATTACGCCGCGCTGATGCAGACGCTGTTCGATTTCCCGGCGATCGCCAACATGTTCGCCTCCGGCTTCACCATGCGCTTCGACGCCATGCATGCGGTGACCGGCCCGTACGCCCACCGCATCCTCGAGGAGATGCTTGGTGCCCCCAAAGGCACCGTGGTCAACGGCACGCCGTCGCCCGATTTCGGCGGCGGCCATCCCGACCCGAACCTCGTCTACGCCAGGGACCTCTACGACCTGCTGATGCGCGACGACGGCCCGGATTTCGGCGCCGCGTCCGATGGCGACGGCGACCGCAATCTGATCATTGGCAAGAAGCGCTTCGTGACGCCCTCCGACTCCCTCGCGCTGCTCGCCGCCAACGCCCCACTGGCGCCGGGCTACGCCACGGGCATCGCCGGCATCGCGCGCTCGATGCCCACTTCCGCCGCGGCCGACCGCGTGGCGGAGAAGCTCGGCATCGAGATGCACGAGACACCGACCGGCTGGAAGTTCTTCGGCAATCTGCTCGATGCCGGCCGCGTCACCATCTGCGGCGAAGAGTCGGCCGGCACCGGCTCCAACCATGTGCGCGAGAAGGACGGCCTGTGGGCCGTGCTGCTCTGGCTCAACATCCTCGCCTCGCGCAAGCAGGGTGTCGACGAGATCGTGCGCGACCACTGGGCGACCTATGGCCGCAACTACTATACGCGGCACGACTATGACGAGGTCGACGCGGCTATCGCCAACAAGTTGATGGACGATCTGCGGGCGCAGCTGCCGACAATCGCTGATGCAACCTATGACAGTCTCAAGGTTTCCTATGCCGACGACTTCACCTACCACGACCCGGTCGATGGTTCGGTGAGCGGCAAACAGGGCATCCGCATCGGCTTTGCCGATGGCAGCCGGATCGTGCTCCGCCTCAGCGGAACGGGAACGGTCGGGGCAACGTTACGGCTCTATCTAGAAAGGTATGAGCCTGCCCATGGACAGCATGATCTCGACACCCAAGCCGCACTATCCTTCCTCATCTCGCTTGCCGACCGGATCGCCGGCATTCGCGAGCGCACAGGCCGGGACGCCCCCAGCGTCATCACCTGAGCCGGGGATTTTCGGCATCGTGAAACCGCAGATCGTCCCCAATGGCGGCAGCGCCGACAAGCTCGGCGCGACCGTCACCGCCGCCGGCATCAATTTCGCCGTCTACTCCGAGACCGCGTCGGCGCTGTTCGTGTCGCTCTATGACGAGGCCGACCGCGAGATCGAGCGCTTCGAACTCGACGGCCACACCGACAACATTCATCACGGGCTGATCGCCGGCATCGGGCCGGGCACCAAATATGGCCTGCGCGCCGACGGTCCCTACGATCCCGACCAGGGCCTGCATTTCGATCCCAACAAGCTGCTGGTCGATCCCTATGCGCGCCGGCTCGACCGCGTCTTCGTGCGCTCGCCGCGCCTGCGCCTGCCGCGCGAGGACGCGGTGGATACTGCGCCGCTGATCCCCAAGGCCGTGGTGATGTCGCCCGAGCTCAACAAGCACGCGACGCCGCGCCGCAAGGCGCCGGGCCTCATGTACGAGCTCAATGTGCGTGGCTACACCATGCGTCATCCGAGCGTGCAGGGGCCGCTGCGCGGTACCATCGCCGGCCTCACCACGCGCCGCATCATCGATCATCTCAAATTCCTCGGCGTCGACTGCGTCGAGCTGATGCCGATCGCCGCCTTCATCGACGACGGCCACCTGCCGGCGCTCGGGCTCACCAACGCCTGGGGCTACAACCCGGTAGCCTACTTTGCCATCGATCCGCGACTTGCGCCGCGCGGTCCGCAGGAGCTGCGCTTCCTCACCGATCTCTACCGCAAGAACGGCATTTCAGTGATCCTCGACGTGGTCTACAACCACACCGGTGAGGGCGACAATATGGGCCCGGTGCTGAGCCTCAAGGGGCTCGATGCCAAGGCCTATTACCGGCACATCGAAGTCGACGGCAAGCAGGTGCTCATCAACGACGCCGGCACCGGCAATACGCTGCGCTGCGACCACCCGGCGGTGCAGCGGTTGGTGATCGAGAGCCTGCGCTACTGGGTCGAGGAGACGGGCGTCTCCGGCTTCCGCTTCGACCTCGCGACGGTGCTGGGCCGCGAGCCGGGCTTCAACCCCGATGCCAAGATGCTGCAGCTGATCAAGACCGATCCGGTGCTCAGCAAATGCCAGTTGGTCGCCGAGCCCTGGGATCCGGGTCCGGGCGGCTATGGCGTGGGCAAGTTCGGCAAGGAATTCCGCGAGTGGAACGATACTTACCGCGACGAGGTGCGAGAATTCTGGCGCGGCGAGCCGGGCAAGATCGGCGCGCTCGCCGGCAAGATCGCCGGTTCGGCCGAGATCTACAATTTCGCCGGCCGCAAGCCGAGCGCCGGGGTCAATTTCCTCGCCGTGCATGATGGCTTCACGCTCGCCGATCTCGTCTCCTACCAGGACAAGCACAACGACGCGAATGGCGAGGGCAATCGCGACGGCAACAACAACAATGCCTCGTGGAACTGCGGCGCCGAAGGGCCCACCGACGACGAGGGCATCAACGCGGCGCGTCATCGCGACGTGCGGGCGCTGCTGGCAACGCTGCTGATGTCGCGCGGCATGCCGTTGATCCAGCAGGGCGACGAGATGGGCCGCACGCAGCGCGGCAACAATAATGCTTATGCGCAGGACAACGAGATCACCTGGCTCGACTGGGAGGGCGCCGATGGCGCGCTGGTCGATTTCGTTGCCGCCGCGCATCGCTTCCGCAAGGCGCATCCGGCGCTGACAAGCGACCATTTCCTCGACGGCAAGGAGCGCCACGGCGTCCGCGACGTCGTTTGGTTGCACCAGGACGGCCGCGAGATGAACGAGGGCGACTGGCAGAATGCCAGCCAGTCGGTGCTCGGCGCGCATTTGCGCACGGCCGACGACGAGGTGCTGGTGTGGTTCAACCGACACGCCGAGCCCGTCAACACCATGCTGCCCGACGGACCGTGGGAAGTCGGCTTGCTCTCCGACGACAAGGCCGTCGCCGCCTTCACCGGCAACACGCTCTTCCTGCCGGCCCGCTCGGTGGTCGCGCTGGTGAAAGCGCAGATCCCGCCGGACAAGCCGAACGAAGTTCCACCCGAAAAGGGCCCGGAGCAGCCGCAACCGACGGATCCACAGGTCCCGCCGAACGCGCCGGCCGAGGAACCGCCGGCGCCCGTGGAGGCGCCACCACCGAATGCACCGACTGAGGTGCCACCGACGAAAGGCTGAGGCGAAGCTTGCAGTCAGTTCCTCCCCATCGCAGAGCGATGGGGAGGTGGCACGCGTAGCGTGACGGAGGGGTGGCTGCATCGACTTGCTGAGAGCAAGAACCCCCTCACCAAGTTCCGCTAGGCCTTCGGCCAAGCTCCACTATCCTCCCCCACAAGTGGGGAGGATGACATCCAGCAAGCGGCGCCTCCGGTCACATCAGTCGGCACTGACATCCTCCCCCCTGGTGGGGGAGGATAGCGGCGCCAGGGCCGCAGGCCCGTAGCAAGCTTGGTGAGGGGGTGCTTGCCCTCAGTCGGGATTGCGCCACGAGCTACTCCACCCGCTCCACCACCGCGAACCCCATCCGCCTATACACCGACTGCGCCACCACATTGTCGACATCGGTCTTCAACTCGATGCTCGGCGCACCGCGCGCCACGAACTCGCGCATCGCCAGCGTCAGCAGCGCCCCAGCCAGCCCGCGCCTGCGCCACCGCTCGTCGACGACCATGTCCTTGATGAACGACACGCTCCAGCACTGGCAGAAGCCGACCACGTCGCCTTCGGCCACCGCGACCCACACCAGCACCGGATGATACTCGCTGTCGCCCAGCAGCGTGGCGTACCATTTTTCGAAGGGCACCGGCGCATCGCCCGCCGGTGCATAGGCGCGGTCCATCAGGATGCGGCACGCCGGCGCGATGGCGGCATCGAAGGGCTGGAGCGTCACTCCAGCCGGCAGCGGTGCATCGGGGATCGGCGCCGTCAGGTCGCGCCGCATGCGGAAATAGGCCGCCACTATTCGGCCGCGACTGCCGGCTGCAATCCGCCCGCCTTCTCGATGAAACCGATCACCTCGTCGAGGCCCTGGCGGCGCAGCATGTCGGTGAACACATAGGGCCGCCCGTCGCGCACGCGAACCGTGTCGGACTCCATCACCTCGAGGCTGGCATTCACATAGGGCGCAAGGTCGGCCTTGTTGATGATCAAGAGGTCCGATTTGGTGATCGCGGGCCCGCCCTTGCGCGGGATCTTCTCGCCCTCGGCAACCGAGATCACGTAGAGCGTGATGTCGGCGAGGTCGGGCGAGAAGGTCGCGCTGAGATTGTCGCCGCCGGACTCGATCAGCACGATGTCGAGGTCGGGGATGCGTCGGTTGAGATCGGCGATGGCCGCCAGGTTGAGCGAGACGTCTTCGCGGATGGCGGTGTGCGGGCAGCCGCCGGTTTCGACCCCGACGATGCGGTCCTCGCCGATGGCCTGCACGCGGTTGAGGATCAGCGCGTCCTCGCGCGTGTAGATGTCGTTGGTGACCACCGCCATCGAGTAGCGGTCGCGCATCGCCTTGAGCAGCATCTCGCAGACGGTGGTCTTGCCCGACCCGACCGGGCCGCCAATGCCGACGCGCAGGGGACCGTTGAGCGATTTCATAGGAGCCTCAGCAGCACGAGGATAAGGAATCCCGCTCCAATCCACAGGCAGAGCGGCGAGTAGTTCCGGCGGTCGAGCGTCGCGAATGGCTCGGCCGGAAGCCGCGCCCGCCAGCCGGCCGTGTAGCCGAGCACGCCGCGCGCGATGAAGACGATGGCGAGGAGCGCACCGAGCACCGTGCGGATGATGCCGCCATCGTCGTGGTCGGCGAGCCCCATCGCGACGATCGCCGCGAGGAACAGCAGGATGGTGACGCCGAGCGTCGCCCACCGGCTCGGCATCGTGGTGATGCCCGGTCGGCCGACCACCGCCTGCGCCAGCAGCTCCTCGGTGCGGATCGGCCAGGTCGTGCCCAGCGCCCAGAAGAAATGCACCAGCGCCGCGAGCATCAGCGGCAGGAAGGTCAGGACGCTGACGATGGTGGCGATCATGAACGGAAGACTCGTATGCCAATGGTTTCGTGGCGCATCTGCGCGATGTCCGCGGCGTAGGCAATACCGCCTATGTCGTCGAGGCTCGCTGATGCCGCCGTTTCGGCCAGCGCGCCGATCGCCGATTCCAGCCCGGCTATCACCTGCAGCCCCGCAGTCTGGCCGAGCGGCACCAGCCGCACCGCCACCGACACCTGCGCGTGCACCGCCGCCGTGATGTAACCCGCAACAAGTTCATGGAGCGGCAGCGCCTGTGCGCCCCCGATGGCCCCCACCGCGACCGGGTAGGGACACGGGTCGGGCAGGCGGGCAAACACGTCCGACGGCCATGCCCGCGCCGCGATGGCGAAGGCCTCGCCGGTCAGCACCGTCTCCATCTGCCGCTCGCTTGCGGCGGTCAGGGCCAGCGCCAGATCGGCAAGCTCCTGCAACACGCTGGCGTCGCCGTGCGCCTGCCAGGCCTGCGCCAGGATGATTGCATCGGTCTTGAGCCCGCCATGCGCGATCGACCCCGCGATCCAGTCCTCGAGGCTCGCCGCGTCGCTCACCCGGCCATCGCCGATCGCCGTCTCCAGCCCCTGCGACCAGGCGAAGCCGCCGACCGGGAAGGCCGGCGACAGCCAGGTCAAAAGCCGTTGCAGCGCGAGGGTTTGGCTCATCAGTGCGGCGCGTGGTAAGCGCCCTGCATGGGCAGGAACGGCTCGGTGACCTCGCGCACGTCAGCGCCCAATCCCTGCAGCATCGCCTTGGCCACATGGTCGCGCGGCACAAGGATGCGCTTCTTTTCGATCTGCGCCGCCATGTGCCGGTTGCCGATGTGCCAGGCCAGCTGCGCCAAATGTTCGCCGCCACGCGGATTGACCTCGAGCAGCGGCTCGGGCGCCGCCACGATCTCCAGCACCCGCCCGTCTTCGAGCAGCAGCCCGCCGAAATGCTCCAGCGTCACCGGCTCGGCGAAATCCACCAGCACCTCCTCGCCCTTGACCGCCAGCACCTTGCGGCGCAGCCGCCGCTGGTCAGCAGTAAGGGTAAGCTGGGCAAAGGGTTTTCCCTTGCCGTGATTGGGGGGCAGGGCGGTCGTGGCGCGGATCATGGAGGAAGTCTATCGGCTCAGGTGTGGGTGTAAAAGAGGATGTAGATCCACCACGCCTGGTAGATCAGGTGGGCGATGACCAACCCCAGGTGGAAGCGGCGGTTGGCGGTCCAGATGGCGATGCCGGCGAGGATCAGCCCGGCCGGAACCTGCACGAGATACTCGATGCCCAGCGTGTCGAAATAAGGCTCGCCCTTGATCAGCGTATCGACGACGTCGAGCAGGAAAGTCGCCCCGAACAGCGCGAAGAACCAATGCCGGCGCCGGAGGAAGAAGTCCTCCCAGCCGGCATAGTCATCGATGTTGTCGGGAAACAGCAGCGCCGCCATGCCGAACAGCGTGATGGCGTAGGCGATGAGGAAGGCGAAGATGCCGAACGACCAGTCGGAAATCTCGTAGAGAGCGAACTCCCACCACCAGAACAGCACCAGCTCGACCAGCACCGATAGGGCCCAGAGCAGGTGGATCGCCGAGATCCTGGCGCGCGCCGGATGCTGGATCAGCCCGGCGACGCCCATCAGGATGCGGGTGATGCCGAGCCCCACCACCATGCCCATGACGATGCGGACATGCGGAAAAAGCTCGGCTGCGCCGCCGCTCACGGCGTGTCGATCTCTTGCGTGCAGGTGAGAACGGGCGCCGCGTCGAGCCCTTCGGTCACGTCGCTGAGCGTGGCGTCGGTGCCCTTGTTCCACCAGACATAGGCGCCTGCCTCATATTTGGCGCCTGAGGCCGAGATGGTGTTGACGAACACCAGCGTTGTGCCGTCGATGGGGACCAGCGCCAGGAAGTTCGGCGCCGCGTTGATGTACTGCACCGTGAACGGCTCATGCCCCTCGCAGTCATATTTCGCCGCCTTCACCTCGGCATCGCCGGTGATGTTGACGCCGAGCCCGACGGTGACGTCGGCGAAGGCCGGCGAGGCGAGGGCGGCGAGGGTGGCGGTGAGGATGAAAACTCTCATCGTTCCGTCTTCCCCGGAATGAAATCGAGGTCGAGTATCTGCGCTATCGACCATGGGGAGGTCGCCGGGAAGACCGAAACGTCAAGCTCGGTATCAGCCGAGGCGCGCAGGCGTGCCACGCGATACTCCTTGGCGATCGTCGTCTCGGGAAAATGTTTCAAGCTCGGGCTCTCTTCGATCAGGTCGAGAATGCGCATGCGCTGCTCGAGCAGTGTCGCCTCCCAGCTTCTGGTCAAATGGTCGGGCTGAAACTGGCATTTCAGCAGATGCGCCACCAAAACTGCCATGCGGCTGCGAATCTCGTGCTTGACGCTCTTACTCAAGCTCTCAATCTCCTCCGCCACATTCTCGAGATCGATGCGGTCGAGCTTGCCGGCGCGCAGCAGCGCCGCCTGTTCGGCGGACCAGAGCGCGAAATCCTCCTCGTAGGAGGCGAGGTGTTTGAGATCGATCCGGTTCATCGGCGCATTATGCCCGTGCCGATCCGATTTCGCAAAGGTCAGGCCAAGTAAACCACGAGCAGCGCGATGACGGCGGTCAGCACGTCCTCCAGCAGCGCGGCCGCAATATCGCGGCCCAGCAGCTTGGACATGAACCGGCGCACGTAGAAGCCCTCATAGGTCCCGGCGATGGCGCCGACGATGCCCAGGATGATGCCCGCCACAAGGCTGCCGGACGGGATGGAAAGCACCGCGCCGGCCAGGGCGCCCGCCACGCCGCGGATCACCAGGCTCGGCACTTCCAGCCGGCTCCCGGTGCCGGGCTGCTTGTCGCGCCACACTTCGGCCAGCGCCAGCACCACGAGCACGATGACGGTGACGATATTGCCGGCGAACGCCGCCCAGCTCGAACTGAGGTCGATCCAGCCGAGCCAGGCGCCAATGGCAACAGCGGCCAGCGCAATGCCGGCGCGATGTCCGGCAGCAACGCCGATCAGCAACAGCAGCACGTAGATCATGACGCTTCCCCCTCAAGGTGGAGGGGAGGCTACACCGGCGGATCAGAACAGGAAATAGCGCTGCGCCATTGGCAGCACCGTCGCCGGCTCGCAGGTCAGCAGCTCGCCGTCGGCGCGGACTTCGTAGGTCTCTGGATCGACCTCGATTTTTGGCGTGGCGCTGTTGTGGACCATGGCCGCCTTGCCGATGCCGCCGCGGGTATTGCTGACCGCCAGCATCTGCTTGGCCGTGCCGAGCCTTGCCGGCAGTCCCACATCGAGCGCCGCCTGGCTGGTGAACACCACCGATGAGTTCGTGCGCAGCCTGCCGAAGCTGGCGAACATCGGGCGGTAATGCATCGGCTGCGGCGTCGGGATCGACGCATTGGGGTCGCCCATTGGCGCGGCGGCGATCGAGCCGCCCAGCAGCACCATCTCGGGCTTTACGCCGAAGAAGGCCGGGTTCCACAGCACGAGGTCGGCGCGCTTGCCCACCTCCACCGAGCCGATGTGCCGGCTAATGCCATGCGCGATGGCCGGGTTGATGGTGTATTTGGCGATGTAGCGCTTGACGCGGAAATTGTCGTTGTCGCCGGTCTCTTCCTTCAGCCGTCCGCGCTGCTTCTTCATCTTGTCGGCGGTCTGCCAGCAGCGGATCAGCACTTCGCCCACCCGGCCCATCGCCTGGCTGTCCGACGAGATGATCGAGAAGGCCCCCATGTCGTGCAGGATATCCTCGGCCGCGATGGTTTCCTTGCGGATGCGGCTCTCGGCGAAGGCGACGTCCTCGCTGATCTGGGGCGAGAGATGATGGCAGACCATCAGCATGTCGAGGTGCTCGGCCAGCGTGTTGACGGTGTAGGGCCGCGTCGGATTGGTCGAGGACGGGATGACGTTGGGGAAGGACGCGACCTTGATGATGTCTGGCGCGTGACCCCCGCCGGCGCCCTCGGTGTGGAAGGCGTGGATGGTGCGGCCCTTGAAGGCGGCGACGGTGTCCTCGACGAAACCGCTCTCGTTGAGCGTGTCGGTATGGATCATCACCTGCACGTCGTAGCGGTCGGCAACGCTGAGGCAATTGTCGATCGCCGCCGGCGTCGTGCCCCAGTCCTCGTGCAGCTTCAGCGCCGCCACACCCGACAGGATCATCTCCTCGAGCGGGGCGGGCTTGCTGGCATTGCCCTTGCCGGCGAGCGCCAGATTCATGGCGAAGCCGTCGAAACTCTCGATCATGCGCTCGGCATGCCAGGCACCGGTGCAGGTCGTCGCCAGCGTGCCGTGCGCCGGGCCGGTGCCGCCGCCGAGCATCGTCGTGACGCCGCTCATCAGCGCCTCGTCGATCTGCTGCGGCGCGATGAAATGGATGTGGGCATCGAAGCCGCCGGCAGTCAGGATCTTGCCTTCCCCGGCGATCGCTTCGGTCGAGGGGCCGATGATGATGGTGACGCCCGGCTGCGTGTCCGGATTGCCGGCCTTGCCGATGGCGGCGATGCGGCCGTCCTTGAGGCCGACATCGGCCTTGTAGATGCCGCTATGGTCGACGATCAGCGCATTGGTGATGACGGTATCGACCGCGCCGTCGGCACGCGTTGCCTGGCTCTGGCCCATGCCGTCGCGGATCACCTTGCCGCCGCCGAACTTCACCTCTTCGCCATAGATGGTGAAATCGCGTTCTACCTCGATGATCAGGTCGGTGTCGGCCAGCCGCACTTTGTCGCCCGTCGTTGGGCCATACATGTCGGCATAAACGGCGCGGGAAATGCGGGTGGGCATGACGCTCCTCGACCGCCTAGCCGGCGGCGTTGTGGCTCTGGATGAAGACGATGGCGGCGGTGTCGATGAAATTGTTCACCAGCTGGTCGCGCTTCCTGACCAGCGGGTCGGGCAGGGTGCCGGCCACCAGCGAGATACCGAGCAGCCGCGCCACATAGGCCGCCTTGGTCTTGCCCTCGACCTGCAGCGCCCCGGCCTGGCCGTCGAGTGTCTCGACCAGCTCCTCGAGCGAGGTACGGTCGATACGGAGCTTGAGATCGGTCCAGTTGTCGGCGTTCGCCTCTTTCACCAGCCGCGCCGTGAGGCTGCCGAGCAGCCACATCGTTTCGTTGTCGTTGCGCGCGACCTTGTCGAGCTCGTCGATCACGGCATGGAACGTCGTCGCGAAATCGGCGGCTTCGGTCATCCTCAGTGGCTCGGCCGCGGCGTGACGATCTCGATGCTGCGGCGCTGCTCGCTTTCGCAGTTGCGAATGAACTCATCGAGCTTGACGATACCCGGACGCAGGTCCGGCTGCTCCTGCCGGCGCGCGATGAGCGACAGGCCGAGCACTTCGAAAGCGCGCACATCCGCGGCGTTGCCGCTCCGTTGCGCTGCTTCGCTCTGCTTCTGGAACAGCTGCAGTGCAGAATCGTAGGTGGCGCCGTCGGCGCGCTCCTTGAGATCGCCCCAGTCGCGCGCCCCGGCTTCGCGGGCCATCCGCTTGGCGTAAGACCCGACAGTGCGACGCAGCGATTTATCCTTCGCCTGGCTTCCGCCGGGGCCGAGTTCGGAGATAATCGCGATCAGCCGGTCGCGGAAGATGATGTCACGTTCGTTCATATGCTACAGTTTTCCCATGATCTTCTGCTGGAAGCCGAACACCGTCCGGCTGCCGCTCAGCGGCACCAGCCGCACTTCGCGCGCCTGGCCCGGCTCGAACCGCACCGCCGTTCCGGCGGCGATGTCGAGCCGCATGCCGCGGGCCTTCTCGCGATCGAATTTGAGGCCGTTATTGGTCTCGTAGAAATGATAATGCGAGCCCACCTGGATCGGCCGGTCGCCGGTATTGGCGACCTCGATGGTCACCTGCGGCGCACCCGCATTGAGCTCGATGTCGCCGGATCTGGTGATGACTTCGCCGGGGATCATAGCTCACCGTATCGGCTGGTGGACGGTCACGAGCTTCGTGCCGTCGGGGAAGGTGGCTTCGACCTGCACGTCGGGGATCATCTCGGCGATGCCCTCCATCACCTGCTGGCGGGTGACGACGTGGGCGCCGGCCTCCATCAGATCGGCCACGGCGCGGCCGTCGCGGGCGCCCTCGACGACGAAGTCGGTGATCAGCGCGATGGCCTCAGGATGGTTGAGCTTGACGCCGCGAGCGAGCCGGTTGCGCGCCACGATGGCAGCCATCGAGACCAGCAGCTTGTCCTTTTCGCGGGGCGTCAAATTCATGCGATCAGAGGCTCCAGAGGCGCGGCACGCTGCCCGCCGGTGACAGCAGAGCGATAATGGGTGAAAGCGAGCGGCGCAAGGCGATGCCGCTTTCGGCCAGCAGCCGCACCGTCAGGCGCTCGCCGATGACGCTGGCGCCGCCGGTTACCGGCAGATGGGCGCGCACCGTATCGAGCTTGCGCTCGGCGTCGGGGGCAATGTGCAGCACCGTGGCGAAGGCGAGGGCGCCGTCGAGCAGCGACAGGCCGTCGCGCTCGCGGGCTTCCCCGCTCAGCACGGTGGCCTCGGCGTGGATCAGCCGGCCATTGCGGCGGATGCGCCAATTGTCGCGCAGCCGGGCGTCGCGCGCCGCTTCGCCCATCGCCTCGCGGCCAAGCAGCACCGCCTCGACCGCAGTGAGCGTCGCATCGTCGCCCAGCTCGACCTCCAGCCGGCGGTCGAGCCGGCTGCGCTCGAACAGGATGGTCTCCTGCGGCAGCCAGTCGATATGCGCCCTTGCTTCGGCGATCAGCCGGTTCTCGACCAGCGCGTCGTCGCCGAGCGAGCGATACACCCGCTCGCAGGCCGGCGTCGTCACCGTCAGCCGCGCACCGGTCCGCGCCGTGATCGACCAGCGCAGATGGTCGCCGCCGGTCAGGCCCCCCGCGGTATTCATCAGCACCGCCTGCAGTGCCGGCGAATGCGTGTGCGGCAGCCGGATCTTGGCGGCGCCCTCCTGATAGAGCTCGGCGATCTCGGTCCGGCCGTCGCGCACCGTGGCGATGACACGGCCCTCGCCGCGGGCACGCTGGAACTTCGGGGCAGGGCGCGTTTCCGCCAGCGCGAGCGCGATCACGTCACACCATCAGGTGCCGGCGTACCTCGGGCAGATCGAGGTCGCTGGCCGGGCCGGCATGCATGATCTCGCCGCGATCCATGATGTAGATGTCGTCGGCGATTTCGCGGCAGAAGTCGAGATACTGCTCGACCAGCAGGATGGTCATGCCCTTCTCGTCGCGCAGGAACTGCAGCGCGCGGCCGATATCCTTGATGATCGAGGGCTGGATGCCCTCGGTCGGCTCGTCCAGCACGAGGACCTTGGGTCGGGTGACCAGCGCCCGCCCGATTGCGAGCTGTTGCTGCTGGCCACCCGAGAGGTCACCGCCGCGCCGGCCCAGCATGGACTTGAGCACGGGGAAGAGCGTGAAGATGTAATCGGGAACGTTCCGGTCCCTGCCGCCGAGCCCGGCATACCCCGTCTCGAGGTTTTCCCTGACCGTCAGCAGCGGGAAGATCTCGCGGCCCTGCGGCACGTAGCCGATGCCCATGCGGGCCCGCTTGTAGGGCGGGGCCTTCTTCAACACTTCGTTGTTGAAGACGATCTCGCCCGCCGCGACGTTGTTGATGCCGGTCACCGCGCGCAGCGTCGAACTCTTGCCCACGCCATTGCGCCCGAGCACCGCCGTGATCCTGCCCGGCTTGCACTCGATGGTGACGCCGTACAGGGCCTGCGCCGCGCCGTAATAGAGGTCGGCGGATCTGATGGCGAGGGATGAGCTCATGGGATGAGGGTCGTCCGCAAGGTGTCGATGGTCGCCAGCTGTCCGCTCTCCGGCCTGGGGCTCTGCGCGATGATGGCCTCGGCCATGCCGACGAGCTGCTGGCGCTCGGCGACGGTGAGCCGGTCGAGCCAGAGCGGCTTGAAGCGCCGCACGAGGTTGCGCGGATCGATGACCTCGCTCGCTGCCCATTGCGCATAGATGAGCAGTTCGTCGAGGTTGCCGCTTACGACCGGCGTCATCAGGCGCCGGATCTCCGGCTCCGATTTGTAGAGGCTGGCCTTGTCTTCGTTGGCCACGGCGTAGAGCAGGATTGCAGCGGCGAGGGCCGGATCGTCGACGGCGTTGAGCGTCGCGCCGTCGGCCTTCTTCTTGAACCGGTTCATGCGATAGGCGCCGCGCGCCCGCCCCGCCAGATCGGCGATGTCGTTCGCTGCCTCGCCCAGGATCTTGATGCGCCAGTACCAGACGCCGATGCCGGCCACCGCGGCCAGGATGATACCGATGATTGCCATCGCCAAATGCCCAAATGAAAACGTCGCGGACGTTTCCATCAAACCGCGCTTCTGGCAATGGGCGGCCGCGCTGTTCATCTGCCCAGATACCTCTCGATCACCACCGGGTTGGCGCTCACCTGGTCGAGCGTGCCTTCGGCCAGCACCGAGCCTTCGGCGAGGCAGGTGACGCGGGTGCCCAGCGCGCGCACGAAGCTCATGTCGTGCTCGACCACCACCACCGAGCGGGTGGTGGCGATGTCTTTCAGCAGCTTGGCGGTCTCTTCGGTCTCGCTGTCGGTCATGCCGGCAACCGGTTCGTCGACCAGCAGCAGTTTCGGGTCCTGCGCCAGCAGCATGCCGATCTCGAGCCATTGCTTCTGGCCATGGCTCAGTCCGCCGGCCAGCTCGCCCTTGCGGGCGCTGAGGCGGATGGTCTCGAGGATTTCCTCGATACGCCGGATGTCGTCGTTGGCCGCCACATAGGCGAGCGTCGAGAACACGCCGCGCGGCTTCCTGAGCGCCATCTCGAGATTGTCCCAGACGGTGTGACTCTCGAACACGGTGGGCTTCTGGAACTTGCGGCCGATGCCCAGATTGGCGATCGCCGCCTCGTCGAGCCGGGTGAGATCGGTGCGGCCATCGAAGAACACCTCGCCATCGTCGGGCCGGGTCTTGCCGGTGATGATGTCCATCATCGTGGTCTTACCGGCGCCGTTCGGGCCGATGATCGCCAGCATCTCGTTGGGATGCACGATGATCGAGAGGTTGTTGAGCGCCTTGAAGCCATCGAAGCTGACGCTCACGCCATTGAGGTAAAGCATCGTCTTGAACCGGTCGGCAGGATCGATCATCGGCTACTCCGCGGGTCCGGGCGTGGGATCGGTGACGAGGGGCGTATCGGTCTGGCCGCTGTCCTCGCGCCGGGTGTTGTCACTGCGCGGCGAGGCCCGGCGGCGGACGGCGTCGCGCAGCGTGCCGACGATGCCCTTGGGCAGGAACAGCGTCACCAGCACGAACAACGCACCCAGGGCGAAGAGCCAGTAGTCGGGCCAGAGGCTGGTGAAGAGCGTCTTGCCGTAGTTGAGCAGCAGGCCGCCGATGATCGGGCCGATGAGCGTGCCGCGCCCGCCGACCGCGGTCCAGATGACGATCTCGATCGAGTTGGAGGGCTCGAACTCGCTGGGGTTGATGATGCCCACCTGCGGCACGTAGAGGGCGCCCGCAATGCCGGCGATGATCGCCGACACCACGAAGGCGAACAGCTTCACATTCTCGACGCGGTAGCCGAGGAAGCGCGTGCGGCTCTCGGCATCGCGCACCGCCACCATCACCTTGCCGAGCTTGGAGTTGACGATCGTCGAGCAGACGAAGACGGCAAGTGCGGTCGCGATGCAGGTCGCGGCGAACAGCACGGCGCGCGTCGTCGTCGAGAGCACGTTGAAGCCCAGAATGTCCTTGTAGTCGGTGAGCCCGTTATTGCCGCCGAAGCCGAGATCGTTGCGGAAGAAGGCGAGCATCAGCGCATAGGTCAGCGCCTGCGTGATGATGGAGAGATAGACGCCGGTGACGCGGCTGCGAAACGCCAGGAAGCCGAAGATGAAGGCGAGGATGCCGGGCACCAGCACCACCATCAGGCAGGCGAACCAGAAATTGTCGAAACCGTACCAGAACCAGGGCAGTTCCTTGTAGTTGAGGAACACCATGAAGTCGGGCAGCACCGGGTTGCCGTAGACGCCGCGCGCGCCGATCTGGCGCATCAGGTACATGCCCATGGCGTAGCCGCCGAGCGCGAAGAAGGCGCCATGGCCGAGCGAGAGAATGCCGCAATAGCCCCACACCAGGTCGAGCGCGAGCGCCAGCATGGCGTAGCTCATATACTTGCCGATCAGCGGCACGACGTAGTCGGGGATGTGGAGGGGGCTCGAGACGGGCAGCACGAGGTTGGCATAGGGCACCGCCAGCGCCACGAGCAGCAGCAGGCTCACCACCCACACGGCTTTGGTGTCGAGGGCGCGGAAGATCATTTGCATGATCATTGTTCCACCGCTCGGCCCTTGAGGGCGAACAGGCCGCGCGGGCGGCGCTGGATGAACAGGATGATCAGCATCAGGATGATGATCTTGCCCAGTACGGCGCCGAGGTACGGCTCGATGAATTTGTTGCCGATGCCGATCGAGAGCGCGCCGATCAGCGTACCCCAGAGATTGCCGACGCCGCCGAACACCACGACCATGAAGCTGTCGATGATGTAGCCCTGGCCCAGATTGGGCGAGACGTTGTCGATCTGCGTCAGCGCCACGCCGGCGAGCCCCGCGACGCCCGAGCCGAGACCGAAGGTCATGGCGTCGACGAACGGCGTTCTGATGCCCATCGCCGACGCCATGCGGCGGTTCTGCGTCACCGCACGCATCTGCAGGCCGAGCGGCGTGCGGTTCAGCACCAGCTGCAGCGCCGCGAACACCGCGATGCCGAACACGAAGATCCAGAGCCGGTTCCAGGTGATGTCGAGTCCGCCCAGCGTGAACTGTCCCGTCATCCAGCTCGGGATGATTACCGGCCGGTTGGTCGGGCCGAAAATGCTGCGCACCGCCTGCTGCAGGATCAGCGACAGGCCCCACGTAGCGAGCAGCGTCTCGAGCGGCCGTCCGTACAGCCAGCGGATGATGCCGCGCTCGATGGCGATACCGACCAGCCCGGTGAACACGAACGCCGCCGGCACCGCGATCACCAGCGACCACTCCATCGCGCCCGGTGCAAAGCTCTGGATCAGTTGCTGCACGACGAAGGTGACGTATGCACCCAGCATCACCATCTCGCCATGCGCCATGTTGATGACGCCCATCACGCCGAAGGTGATGGCGAGCCCGATGGCGGCGAGCAGCAGGATGGAGCCGAGCGACAGGCCGTAGACGAGGTTCTGTGCCACGCTCCACAGCTGCAACTGGCGATCGATGCCGTCGATGCCCGCCTGCACTTCGGGCTTGAGCTCGTCAGGCACCGTGCCGAGCGCCGTGGTCAAAACCGTCAGCGCGTCGCGGTCGCCGTGGGCGGCGACGGTCGCGATGGCGGCGCGCTTGTCGTCGAGCGTGGCGTCGGTCTTGAGCACGATGACGGCCTGGACCAGCTCCATCGTGCTCCTGATCTCGGGGTCGGTCTCGGCGGCCAGTGCCTTGTTGAGCAGGTCCAGTGTTGCCGGGTCGGCGGTCTTCAGCACGGACTGCGCCGCGCTCAGCCGCGTCGCGCGATCTGTGCTCAGCAATGTCATCTGGCCGATGGCTGTCCGCAGCTTGCCGCGCAGCCCGTTGTTGACCTTGATCTTGTCGATGTCGCTCGGCGCGGCCGAGCCGAGGTCACCGCCCTCGAGCGGCTCCTTCAGAGCGAAGTCGCCGCCGGCCTTGCTGGCCAGCACGACCTTATTGTCCGATTTGCGGGTGTAGAGGTTGCCGTCCGACAGCGCCTGGATGATCGGCACGACACGCTGGTCGCCGGTGGCGACAAGGGCGGCGACCGCCGCTTCGCGCTGCGGGAAGCCGCCCTGGCCCAGCGCGTCGACCATCGCGCTGGTGGCCTGGGCCTGCGCCAATGCAGCCGGCATGGCGAACAGCAGGCAAGCGATCAGGAAAGCAATCAGTCTCAGAAAGCGGGTGGCCATCGTGCTCGCTCGGTGAACCGGAGAGGCGAGGGCGGCGGACCGCCCTCGCGAAGTGTGGGAGCCTTAGGGCGCCGGAGCGGTGGTGCAGGTCTTGGTCGCGGTATCGAAGTGACCGCAGCCGGTGGTCGGGTCGGTCCAGTCGGCTTCGATGCCCTTGTCTTCCGGCAGCACGTCCGACCAGGCGTCGCCCGGCACCACGTCCTTGGTCTGCCAGACGACGTCGAACTGGCCGTCGGCCTGCACTTCGCCGATCAGCACCGGCTTGGTCAGGTGATGGTTGGGCAGCAGCGTCGCGGTACCGCCCGTGAGGTTCGGCACCGACAGCCCGACGATCGACTTGAGCACGGCGTCGGTATCGGTGGTGCCGGCCTTGGTCACGGCCTGGACCCACAGGTTGAAGCCGATATAGGCGGCTTCCATCGGGTCGTTGGTGGTGCGCTTGTCGTTGCCGATGAAGCCGTGCCAGCCGTCGATGAAGGCCTTGTTCTCGGGCGTATCGACGGACTCGAAGTAGTTCCAGGCAGCGAGGTGGCCGACGAGGTTCGTCGTGTCCATGCCGCTCAGCTCTTCCTCGCCCACCGAGAAGGCGACGACCGGGATGTCCTCGGCCTTGATGCCCTGGTTGGCGAGCTCCTTGTAGAACGGCACGTTAGCGTCGCCGTTGATGGTCGAGACCACTGCCGTCTTCTTGCCGGCCGAGCCGAATTCCTTGATGGCGGCGACTTCGGTCTGCCAGTCGGAGAAGCCGAACGGGGTGTAGTTGATCTTGATGTCTTCCTTGGCGACGCCGTGATCGAGCAGGTACTGCTCGAGGATCTTGTTGGTCGTGCGCGGGTAGACGTAGTCGGTGGCTTCGAGCACCCAGCGCTTCACCGCGCCGCCCTCGTCGCTCATCAGATAATCGACGGCCGGGATCGCCTGCTGGTTCGGCGCGGCGCCGGTGTAGATCACGTTCTTTTCGGACTCTTCGCCCTCGTATTGCACGGGGTAGAACAGGATGGAGTTGAGCTCCTTGAACACCGGGAGCACGGATTTGCGCGACGACGAGGTCCAGCAGCCGAACACGGCGGCAACCTTGTCCTGGCTGATCAGCTCGCGCGCCTTCTCCGCGAAGGTCGGCCAGTCGGAGGCCGGATCGACGACCACGGCTTCGAGTTTCTTGCCGAGCAGCCCGCCCTTCTTGTTCTGCTCATCGATCAGATAGAGCATCGTGTCCTTGAGGGTCGTCTCCGAGATCGCCATCGTGCCCGACAGCGAATGGAGGACGCCGACCTTGATCGTGTCATCGGCGGCGATCGCCGGCGCCAATGCCCCCATCGTCATAGCCGCGCCGAGCGCGAGCCCGGCCGCAATGCGGTTTACTCCTGTCAATTAATGCCTCCGACAGTTGGTTGTTTGCACCGCCGGAGAATTTGCAAACCGCGTGCCAGAGACCGGGACCAGTCGCTAAGCAGTTGAAGCTAAATGCTTTTGGTCGAAAACAGCGGCCGAGGCCGAGCATCGGCGCCGGGCCAGCTCGCGGCCGATTGCCCGTTGCATAGGCACGGCCTTCATGGTCGCTTAACAAATGAGCAGCTGGGTCACGGCGCCGTGTGCGCACGATGACCGTCCCATGACGATCCGCTAACATCGGCGCACCGGAAGTTTCTTCCGGCAGAGGTTGTTTGCACCAACGCCTCGGCCCCGTGCCTTCGGGCGCGGGGCTTTTTCGTCTTTGAAACTGCTCGCAACTTTTACGGGCCGGCTCCGTTAACGGACCATAAGGCGAGGTGCAGCGGCTCATGATTTTCCGAGACCGGCGCGACGGCGCCGACGGTTCGGCAGACGCTGGTAAGGGCTGACGCTCCCTTATTGGCGAATCCGAAGGGAGCGCGGGACTTCGGTCCCGCGCTTTTCCTTTTCGATACTTCGGATATCCGCATGATCATCGTTGTCTAGCTGGTAGAATCCGCGACAAAATCGTTAGTTTAGCAGCTAATTCGCCTATCGTTATCTGCGTAATACTGACTACAATCTACCTATTTCCCCAATAACTTGCGGTTTCCCGCAAAACAGGACTCCGCACGTGCGTTAGTTCTTTGTCCGAATTGCCACCGTTACTGCTCCGGTACACGCCGCACACAGAAGCGGCCTTATGGGAGACAGCAAAATGAAGAAGTCCAACTACATCGTCGCGGCAATCGCCATTTTCGCAGCGACCGCCCTCACCGTTCCGGCCGATGCCGGGAAGCTCCTCGGGATCATCAAGACCGGCAAAGACTCCGGCAATTCCAACAGCGTCATCTCCGCCAACAATGACGGCTCGCTCGGCGTCGGCGGCAGCAAGGGCATCTCCGTCGACCTCGGCGGCGTTACCGGCGCGCTTACCGGTGGCTCGGGTGGTGGGTCGGGTGGCGGCTCCGGTGGCAACTCGGGCGGCTCGGGGGGTGGCTCCGGCGGTTCGGGCCACTCCGGCAACTCCAACAACAGCGGCACGATCAAGGTCGGTGTCCCGGGTGTCGCCGAGGTCGATGTCGGCGGCAAGAACGGCGGCACCCAGGTCGGCGTAAAAGTCCTCGGCGGCAATGGCACGACGATCGGCACAGGTGGCCTCCTCGGCAATACCGGTGTCAGCATCGGCCTGCCGGATGTCGGCGATACCGTCGGCGGTCTGCTCCCGGGTCTGGGGGGCGGCGACGGCAATGGCGGCGACAATGGCAATGGTGGCGACGACGGCAATGGCGGCCATGGCGGCGGCCTGCTTGGCGGCGGCGGCAGCGGCTACCCCGTCGTTTCCTACGGCAATGGCGGCGGCTCGAGCGGCAGTTTCGTCGTCCCGGACGGTCTGTCGGCCCGGCTGAAGATGCTGCTCAGGATCCTGCAGGATCGCGATTACCTGCAGGTCGCCAATGGTCGTGCGGTGTGCCTGCAGAATTTCGGCTTCGCCCAGATCAATGGCTGGCTGCCCAGGAAGGATTTTGCGAACTTCAACCGCATCATCCCGCAGTACAGCGCCGACATCGCGACGCTCCGCCAGCTGCTGGCCAACTGCCAGAACGCGGCGCAGCGCCAGGCTCTCGCCGGCACCATCAACCGGGTGATCACTCTCGACATCCGCAAGGACGGCGTGCCGGTGCTGTTCGTGCTCTGACCTCCTCCCTGCACGACGGAAAGAGGATGGTTCAAATCGAACCATCCTCTTTCATTTTCCATCCACCAGTTCATCCGGCCGGCGGAAACGAAGACATCGCACCGCCTGTTGAAGACGTCGAGGCCGCTAGCAAGTCATCAGGGCGGCGAGCTAAGAGGAGTATAAAGTGAAAGTACGCATAGGGCTTTCCGCAATCGCGCTTCTCGCCGGACTAGCTGCAGCGTCGCCGGCCGGAGCACTTTCTCTCAATTTGGGCGGCAACGGTCCGCTCGTCGATCTGAGCAATAACGACACAAATGCGAACGGCAGCGCGGCAGTCCATGTCGACACCGGCAACCTGCTGGGTGGCGGCAATGACAGCAACGCCAGCGTCAAGGTGAATCTCGGCGGCAATGCCGGCGGCAGCAACGCCGGCTCGACGATCGATGCCAATATCAATACCGGCGGCTCGGGCTCCGGCGGCTCGGACTCGGGCGGCTCCAATGGCGGCCTGCTGAACCTGGGCGGCGGCAATGGCGGCGCCGGCGGCCTGCTGAACCCGGTGACCGGCGGAGGCGGCAGTGGCGGGCTGCTCAATCTGGGCGGGGGCGGCGACAGCGACGCGCTGCTCACGGTCGATCTGGGCGGCGGCAATGCCGGTGGTAGCACGGGCGGCCTGCTCAATCCGATTCTGGGTGGTGGGTCCGGCGATCTCCTGAATCTCGGCGACTCGACCGGCGACCTGCTCGATCTGGGCAATGGGGGCCTGCTGAACCCGGTGACCGGCGACGGCAATGGCGGCCTGCTCAATCTGGGCGGCGGCAACGATGCCGCGGTCAACGTCGATCTTGGCGGCGGCGATGGCAGCCTGCTCGACCTCGACGATGACGGCGACCTGCTCGCGGTCAACGGCAATGGCGATGCGGCCATCGACATCAATTTGGGCGATCCCGATACGCTCGCGGCCGATGTCGGCCTCGGCAATGGCGACGACGAGGCGATCAACGCCGGCGTCGATCTGCTGGGCGGCAGCAACGGCAATGGCGTCAGCGTTGGGGCCGGCGTCGACCTGACCGGCAACGATCCGGACACCGATACGGCCCAGGTCGATCTCGGTCTGGGTGGCCTCGGTGACGTCGGCGTCGATGTCAATCTCGGTGGCGGCAACGGGAACGGCGGCGGCGGCAACGGCGGTGGCGGCAACGGCAATGGCGGCAACGGCAATGGCGGCAACGGAAACGGTGGCGGCGGTTCCGGCGGCAACGGTAATGCTGGCGGCAGCAATGTCGCGGCGAATGCCGGCGCTGCCATCGATGCGAATGGTGCGGCCTGCATCACGCCCAAGGCCGGGCAGCTCGACGCCCTGATCAAGCGCCACAACTACGTCGCGGCGACCTTCACCAGCTGGGCGCATGTGTCCAAGCTCAAGATCGTCGCGGTCGATCTCTGCGATGTGGCCGACGCTACGCTCGACGCCAGCAAGAACATCGACCGGCTGCAGAGCTGGTTGGCGCAGTTCCCGGCGATCAAGGCCGGGCTGAGCTCGCGCGGTCACGGCATCGACGACGTCATCGGCGCCGACCGCAGCGGCAACACGCTCATCGTTTACGTCAGCTAACTCCCCCTCCCGGCTGACAGACTGGCGGCGCGGATGCCCTCCGCGCCGCTCTTGTTTTGCGCTGCCGCCCCGCGTGCTAAGGAGGCTGCGGAGGACTCGATGCCCGAACAGCGACCCGTCGTCGGCGGCGGCCCGAAGAAACTGCTCTACGCAGCCGATACGATCCTGCGCATGGGCGTCGGCAAGTCCGCCAAGGCGCTGACCGCCCACAACACCTGCAAGGCTTGCGCCTACGGCATGGGCGGCCAGATGGGCGGCATGACCAATGAGCTGGGCGAGTTCCCCTCGGTCTGCAACAAATCGGTGCAGGCGCAATCGACCGACATCCAGCCGGCCATTCCGGCTTCCGCCTTCGAGCGGCCGCTGCGCGAGCTGCAGAAGCTCACCGGCCGTGAGATGGAAAAGCTCGGCCGGCTCAACACGCCGCTGTTCAAGTCCGCCGGCGCCGATCGCTACCGCCCGGTCAGCTGGGACTTCGCGCTCGACTACGCGGCCGGAAGGCTGAAGCCGCTCGAACCCAACAGAACCTTCTTCTATTCCTCCGGCCGTTCGTCCAACGAGGCCGGCTTCGTGTTCCAGCTGCTGGCGCGGGCCTGGGGCACCAACAACGTCAACAACTGCTCCTATTATTGCCACCAGGCGACGAGCGAGGGCCTCGCGACCACCATCGGCAAGGGCACCGCGACGGTCGAGCTGCACGATCTCACCGGCGCCGACCTGATCTTCGTCATCGGCGCCAATCCGGCCTCGAACCATCCGCGCTTCATCCACATGCTGAAGCATTGCCGCGACAAGGGCGGCGACGTCATCGTCATCAATCCGGCGAAGGAGCCGGGGCTGGTCCGCTTCGCCGTGCCCAAGAGCCCGGGCTCGATGCTGCGCGGTGGCGACGAGATCGCATCGGACTGGCTGCAGCCGCGCATCGGTTCCGACATCGCGCTGTTCAAGGGGCTGAGTAAAGCCGTGCTCGAGCTCGGCGCCGAGGACAAGGCGTTCATCGCCGCCTATGCGGAGGCGTTCGAGACCTTCCGCGCCGATCTCGACGCGCTGAGCTGGGATGCGATCACTGCCGCCTGCGGCGTGTCGCAGGCCGATATCCACCGCGTCGCCCGCGCCTATGCCAGCCGCAAGAACGTCGTCTTCGCCTGGGGCATGGGGATGACGCACCATCTGCACGGCGTCGCCAATGTCGAGGCCATCGCCAACCTCGCGCTGTTGCGCGGCATGCTGGGACGGCCCTTTGCCGGACTGCTGCCGTTACGCGGGCACTCCAACGTGCAGGGCATCGGCACCATCGGCGTCAAGCCCATCGTCTCTGCCGAGGTGTTCGCCCGGATGGAGCAGGCCTGGGGCATCACGCTGCCGCGCGAAAAGGGCGTCGATACCATGGCGGGCCTCAAGGCGGCGGAGCGCGGCGAGGTCGATGCCGCCGTGATCATGGGTGGTAATCTCTGGGGAGCCACGCCGGACGAAGCCTTCTCGTCGCGCGCCATGGGCGCGATCGGCTTCAAGCTGTTCCTCACCACCACGCTCAATCGCGGCCACGTGCACGGCCTCGGGCTGGGCGAGAGCCTGATCCTGCCGGTCACGGCGCGCGACGAGGAATGGTCGCCCACCACGCAGGAATCGATGTTCAACTTCGTTCGCCTCAGCGATGGCGGCATCAACCGGCTCGACAATGTCCGCCCCGAGACGGTGATCCTCTGCGATCTGGCCGAAAAGCTGATGCCAGGCTCGCCGATCCCCTTCGCTTCGTTCAAGGAACATCGCGAGGTCCGCAAGGCCATCGCCGCCATCGTGCCCGGCCTCGAAGGCCTCGCCGATCTCGACGTCGCCAGGCGCGAATTTCACGTCCAGAACCGCGTTCTCCACACGCCGAGTTTCGGCACGCCGGATGGCCGGGCGCATTTTGTCATCACGCCGGTCCCGGCACAGCCGCGCACGCCGCTCACTCTGGCCACCGTGCGCTCGGAGGGCCAGTTCAACACCATCGTCTACGAAGAGCACGATACTTACCGGCACAAGGCGCCGCGCGACGCGGTGTTCCTCAACCGCGACGACATGGTCGCGGCCGGAATCGGGGAGGGGCAGCGCATCATGCTGGCCTCCAGCACCGGCCGCATGCCGGCGGTGGCGACGCCGTTCGACCTGCCGCGTGGTTCGGCGCTCGCTTATTTCCCCGAGGCCAACGTGCTCACCGACACTGCCGTCGATCCGCGCAGCAAGACGCCGGCCTTCAAGTCCATCCCCGTCTGGATCGAGCAATGACCTTCAAGGGCTTTCCCAAAGAGACCTTCACTTTCCTCGAGGGCATCGCCGCCAACAACGAGAAGGCCTGGTTCGAGGCCAATCGCGATCTCTACGAGGCCGGCTATGTGGCGCCGGCGCGCGCTTTCGTCGAGGCGCTTGGCCCAAAACTCAAGACCATCGCGCCCGATGTGCGCTTCGAGCCCAAGATCAATGGCTCGCTGCAGCGCATCAATCGCGACATCCGTTTCAGCAAGGACAAGCGGCCCTACAAGGAACACCTCAACTGCTGGTTCTGGCTGGGCGACAAGAAGGGCTGGGACCAGCCCGGCTTCTGGTTCAGCGTCAGCCCGAAGGGCGTCTATCTTGGCGTCGGCATGTATCATTTCGACAAGGAGCAGCTCGACAGCTTCCGCCAGTCGATCGTGCATCCGCGCTCGGGCAGGGCGCTGCTCGCTGCCGTCGCCAAGGTCGAGAAGGCCGGCAAATACGAGGTCGGCGGCAAGACGCGCAAGAAGCTGCCGCGCGGCTTCGAGACGGAGCCCGATCGCACCGACTATCTGCTGTATGAGGGCCTCTACACCTCCATCGAGCTGCCGGCGAAGACGGCGACCAAGGCGGACTTCGCCGATGTGTGCCTGAAGCACTATGCAGCCACCTGGCCGATCGGGCAGTGGCTGGCCGAAGAAATCGCCGGCAGCTGAGCCACAATTGAACGTCGAATAATTCTGTTGACGACGCAATTGAACGTCGTCCAATATGCGCCGCATTGCGACCGCTAGTCGTGTCTCCAGGGGAGTTCGACCATGACGTTGAAGCAGTTGTTTATCGCCGGCACCGCCTCCTGCCTGATCGGCTGCATCGGCTCGGCCCGGGCCGCCGACGAGTGGGTTGCGGCCTACACCGATGCACTCAGTCACGCCCATATCGCCGACGCCCGGGCGGCCGCCAATGCCGCCGCGCAGGCATCGCCCGGCGACGGGACGGCGCGCTTTGCCGTTGGCACCGCCGATTTCCTCGGCGCCATCGAGACCTTCGGGCGGACCATGTATCGCTATGGCCTGCGCCCGGCCTATTCGTCCTCGTTTACCGGCGGCCTGCCGTTCATCAGCCTGCCGATCGCCGAAAATCCCAAGCCTGAGCCGGTGAACTATCAGAAGCTGCGCGACGCGCTCGCCGCACTGTCGGACGGACTCGACGCCGCAGAAGCGGAGCTCGCCGCAGTTCCTGCTGGACCGATTGCGCTGCAGCTCGATCTGGTACAGGTCCACCTCGACATGGATGGCAATGGCAACGCGGTGGACGATCCATCGCTGCTGATGCTGACCGCATTGCTCGGCGGCGGGCCGGCAATCGCGCCCATCGTCAGGGATACAAAGTCACTGCCAGTCGATCTCGACGAGAGCGACGTTCTATGGCTGCGGGCCTATTGCAACCTGCTCGGCGCCATGGCCGATTTCATGCTCGGCTACGACTGGCACGAGGGCTACGACAACAGCTTCTACCGGCTGTTCCCCTCCGGCGAGTATCCGCCCTCGGCGGCGATCGAGCAGATGCGGGCCGATACCAAACGCCTCACGGAACTCGGCGGGCCGATGAGCCTGTCGATCTTCTCGTCTCCCGCGCGGGCCAATCCGGGCGATCCACAGGCCGAACGCCAGGCGATCCAGCAGCGGCTCGACTGGGGCGGCATCGCCGACCTCCTCGCCTTCATCCACACCGCCCGCTGGCCCGTGGCCGACGCGGCTCGGCTCAAGGCGGTGCATGCCCACCTCAAAGCGATGGTCGCCCTGAGCCGGGCCGAGTGGAAGAGCATTCTGGCCGAGACCGATACCGACAGCAACGAGCTGCTGCCCAATCCCCGCCAGCACGGCGTGATCCCCAACATGCGGATCGAGCAGGCGCGCGTCGATGGCTGGATGACGCTCCTCGACCAGCTCGACGGGCTGCTCGATGGCACTATCCTGGTGCCGCACTGGCGCTTCGACAGGGGCGTCAACCTCAAGCGCTTCCTGCTCGAGCCGACCACCTTCGATCCCGTCATGCTCTTTCAGGGGCAGGCCGCGACGCCTTATCTCGAGGACGGACCCAAGGCGGACTCGGCGGTCTGGAACCGGATCACCAGCGTCTTCGGCGGCAATTTCCTGCAGTACTTCTTCTGGATCAACTGACAGCGGCGTAGGGCAGGGGGCGCCGGCGAGGCGCCCCGCAGCCCTCAGTTCATCACCGGATAGGCCACATAGGCGAAGCGCTTGCTGTCCGGGGCCCAGCTATTGACGTTGATCGTCCCCTGGCCGCCGAACAGGCTCACCACTTCGCGGTGCGAGCTGCCATCGGGCGGCATGATCTTGAGCTGCACCTGCTTGTTGGGCGGATGCCCCTCGGTGCCGCTGGGGTAGCTGATGTAGACGTACTGCTTGCCGTCGGGCGAGGCATGCGGGAACCAGTTGACCCGCTCATCATGCGTCAGCTGCTCGATGCCGGTGCCGTCCGGCCGCATGCGGTAGCACTGGGCGTGGCCCGGCCGCGATGCGTTGCGCTCCGAGTTGAAATAGATCCACTTGCCGTCCGGCGAATATTCCGGCCCGTCATTGGGATAGCTCACATCCGACAGCCGCGTATCCGGCCCGCCCGCGGTGGGGATGGTGAACATGTTGACCCGCACATGCGGTGATTTCCCCTCGACGGCCACATAGGCCAGCGTCTTGTCGTCCGGCGACACGCCATGCAGGTAATAGTGGAACGGCGTCGAATGCCGGTTCGACACCAGCCGCGGCGTGCCGCCCCCGATCGGCACGGCATAGATCAGCCCGTCGCTCTGGTTGCTGATGTAGACCGTCCGTCCGTCCGGCGAGAGCACGTGGTCGTTGTTGAGATCGCGGCAGGCGCCGGTATCGATCTTGGCGAGCCCGGAGCCGTCCGGCGCGATCCGCCACAGCTCGCCACCGGCATTGATGATCAGCCACTGCCCATCCGGCGTCCAGTTCGGCGCCTCGATGATCTCGTCCGAGGTGAAGATCACCTCGCGGCCGGTGCCGTCGGCGTTGATGGTAGTCAGTTCCGACTGCTGGCCGGGCAACAGCTCACGGCCCTTGCGGGTAAATGGCGACGGCATGGGACAAGCTCCTCCGGCGCAGTGAAGGGCTGCGCTTCTGCTATCCGTATTAACGATAACGCGTCGCGCTGGCTAGGGGGTCGGCGTGTCCGTCTGCGCCATTGCCCGGCTGGCGCGCTTCCCCTACATACGGCGCCAATCTCTCAGCGGCAGGATTTGCGCCTAATGGCCCGCCAGTTCATCTATCACATGCACGGAATGTCCAAAGCCTATGCCGGCGGCAAGAAGGTGTTGGACAACATCCATCTGAGTTTCTACCCCGACGCCAAGATCGGCGTGCTCGGCCCCAACGGCTCCGGCAAGTCGACGCTGCTGCGCATCATGGCCGGCACCGACACCGACTTCACCGGCGAGGCCTGGGCGGCGCAGGGCGCCAAGATCGGTTACCTCAGCCAGGAGCCGCAGCTCGACGAAGCGCTCGACGTGCTCGGCAACGTGATGACCGGCGTCAAGGAGAAGAAGGACATCATCGATCGCTATAACGAGCTGATGATGAACTACTCCGACGAGACCGCCGACGAAGCGACCAAGCTGCAGGATCTCATCGACAGCCAGAATCTCTGGGACCTCGAAGCCCAGGTCGGCGTCGCCATGGAAGCGCTCGGCTGCCCCCCCGGCGATGCCGATGTCACGAAGCTCTCGGGCGGCGAGCGCCGCCGCGTCGCACTCTGCGCGCTTCTCCTCAGCAAGCCCGATCTGCTGCTGCTCGACGAGCCCACCAACCATCTCGACGCCGAGACCACCGCCTGGCTCGAAAAGCACCTCCGCGAATTCCCCGGCGCGGTGCTGATCATCACCCACGACCGCTATTTCCTCGACAATGTCACCGGCTGGATCCTCGAGCTCGATCGTGGCCGCGGCATTCCCTACGAGGGCAATTACTCGGCCTATCTCGGCGCCAAGGCCAAGCGCTTCGCGCAGGAGCAGTCCGAGGACGCGGCGCGCGCGAAAGTGCTCGACCGCGAGCGCGAGTGGATGGGCGCCTCGCCGCAGGCCCGCATGGCCAAGTCCAAGGCGCGCATCCGCGCCTATGACGAGCTGGTCAAGGTCAACGAAGCGCGCACCCAGTCCAACACCGCGCAGATCATCATTCCGCCCGGCGAGCGGCTCGGCCATAACGTCATCGACATCGAGGGGCTCACCAAGGCCTATGGCGATCGCGTGCTGATCGACGACCTGAGCTTCAAGCTGCCGCCCGGCGGCATCGTCGGCATCATCGGGCCGAACGGCGCCGGCAAGACGACTTTGTTCCGCATGCTGACCGGCCAGGAAAAGCCCGATGGCGGCAGCGTCACCATCGCCGATGCGGTGCATCTGGGCTATGTCGACCAGAGCCGCGACAGTCTCAACCCCAACAAGACGGTGTGGGAGGAGATCTCCGGCGGCAACGAGATCCTGATGCTGGGCAAGCGCGAGATGAATTCGCGGGCCTACACTTCGGCCTTCAACTTCAAGGGCGCCGACCAGCAGCAGAAGGTCGGCAACCTCTCGGGCGGCCAGCGCAACCGCGTGCACCTGGCCAAGATGCTGAAGAGCGGCGCCAACGTGCTGCTGCTCGACGAGCCCACCAACGATCTCGACACCGAAACCCTCGCGGCGCTCGAAGAGGCGCTGGAGGAATTCGCCGGCTGCGCCGTGATCATCAGCCACGACCGCATGTTCCTCGACCGGCTCGCGACGCATATGCTGGCCTTCGAAGGCGACAGCCACGTCGAATGGTTCGAGGGCAATTTCGCCGATTACGAGGCCGACAAGATCCGTCGCCTCGGCCCGGATTCGGTGAACCCCAAGAAGGTGACCTACAAGCCGCTGGAGAGGTAATGGCGCGCTTCGAAGAGATCTACCCGGCCTACGCCACCACCGCGATCCTCGACGCTCTGCGCGCCGAGGATTTCGCCCGGCTCGACGCGACCCGCTCGGTCTATCTCGATTTCACCGGGGCCGGCCTCCACGCCGCCTCGCATGTGCGCGAGCATGCCGAGCAGCTCGCCGGCAATGTCTTCGGCAATCCGCACTCGTCCAATCCGAGCTCGTGGGCCAGCACTGCCGCGGTCGAAAGTACCCGCGCCCGCGTGCTCGACTGGTTCAACGGCACCGGCGACTACACCGCCATCTTCACGCTCAACGCCTCCAATGCGCTGAAGCTGGTGGGCGAGGCGTTCCCCTTCGCGCCGGGCGGCCGCTATCTGCTCACCGCCGACAACCACAACTCCGTCAACGGCATCCGCGAATTCGCGACCGGCAAGGGCGCCGCCGTCGACTACGCCCCGCTCACCGCGCCCGAATTGCGCATCGACGAAGCACAGCTCCTGCCGCTGCTCGATGCCCGGGCCAGCGGCCCGAAGCTCTTCGCGTTCCCGGCGCAATCCAATTTCTCCGGCGTCAAGCATCCGCTGCAGCTCATCGAGACCGCCAAAGCGCGGGGCTGGTCCGTGCTGCTCGATGCCGCCGCGTTCGTGCCGACCAACCGGCTCGACCTCAAGGCGGTGCAGCCGGACTTCGTTACAATCTCGTTCTACAAGATGTTCGGCTATCCCACCGGCATCGGCTGCCTGCTGGTGCGCAACGACGCGCTGAAACTGCTGCGCCGGCCGTGGTTCGCCGGCGGCACGGTGAACTTCGCCACCGTCCAGGGCCGCACCCACATCCTCGCGCCGCGCGAAGCGGCGTTCGAGGACGGCACCATCAATTTCCTCTCGATCCCCGCCATCGCCATGGGCCTCGACCGGCTCGAGCGCCTCGGCATGGAGGTGATCCAGACCCGCGTGCGCTGCCTCACGCAGCATCTGCTCACCGGCCTCATGAGCCTCAAGCACAGCAACGGCCGCCCGATGGTCCGCCTCTACGGCCCCGCCACCACCGACATGCGCGGCGGCACCGTCACCCTCAATTTCTACGACCCCGACGGCCATCTGCTCGACTATCGCCGCATCGACGAACTCGCCGGCGCCGAAAACATCTCGCTGCGCACCGGCTGCTTCTGCAACCCCGGCGCCGGCGAAACCGCCGAAGGCCTCACCGAAGCCGACATGCTGGCGGGTTTGTCTTCCGGCTTCGACATGACCCTGCCGCGGTTTTTGCAGGTGGTCCAGCACCGGGGCAAAAGCGCAGGGGCGATCCGCGTATCGCTCGGCGCGGTGAGCAACGTGGCGGACGTCGACGCCTTCCTGAAATTCGCAGAAGGCTTCAGGGATCAAACCGCGCTGACCATCGGCGAGGTGGAGTTCGATATCGAAACGTGCCGGGTGATCCGGGACGGGGGCTGAGGTTGAGGGCCCGAGCGTTAGTCGACGTAATGTGTCTTCTGACGGGCTAGCTCCTCCTCCGGATCCTGAAGGAAATTTATCAGGTCTGAGAGTACGATCACTTCGAACACGCGGTTTGTTGAACCGTCCCGATAGACATGATGTGTCGAGCCAAAAACTTCGCGGCCGTTCCCTTCGTCACCCACCAGGAGAGGTGAGAAGTAATAGCGAGATTTGAACCGGTTGCCGGAGGTCCAGCACACGACAAGGTCGATGTGGTTCTCGACCTTGAGTTCGCGGTCGAACTCTTCCAATAGGGAGTCGAAGTTGTATTTGTATTCTAGAACCTTGGGCTCGGACATGTGATTGCTGGCAAACTGCTCCGATACCCCCAACGGCCTCGTAGTACGGTTGAAGAGGTAGGTGCTTCGATCGTCATAGTTGCAAAGGAAAAGCGAGTCGTACGTGTCATGAGAACTCGTCGCCAGGAACTTGAGGCCCTTGATTATGCCTAGCCCAATGAGTTCGTGAAACAGTGCGACGACGTCCTGCTCCTGTTGCGGCTCGGAGACAAGCGCAAGCTCCCGCCCATCGGCACTGAATGAAAGCGGATGCTTGTCACGATACTGCTCTTGGGACTTTTTCCAATCCCAAAGAGCCTTGTTAGGCGATCCGGCCGAGTTCCCAGTGTCGGGCTTGAGGTGAGTCAGGTAGCGGCGGCATATCGTGACGGACCGTACAGCGAGCTTGTCTGCTAGCTCTTTTAGCTCCGGCTGGAATGTCTTTCGACCCATATCTGGGTTGCCGTCGTGGAAATGTATGATGGCGTGCGTATTGGCTTGATAGCCTATTGCGCTGGTTAGAGGGATAACGGACAGTTCTCCCTGGACCATGCCATCACTTGCCATCTGCAGCCCGCCCTGAATTACGCGCATATTCTTGCGGAGCTTCAAAATTTCGGAGTTGAATGTCGTCCAGAGTGTCGCTGACCGCAGGAAGCAAACGTAAACCGATATTCTATGTTTCCGGATCAAAGTTGCATCATCGGAGTCTAGGCCCTGCTTGAAGGGAGAGTCTTCGTCCAGCAATGCTTCGGAGTCCCATACCTCCCAGAGGGCATCTAGTCGCTTGAACCCGGCAGGTAGCTGCGAGAACTTGGTCGCGCTGTCGCCAGAGATTTTGTTTAGGGCGCTAGCGATGTCGTTAATTGAAGCCGCTTTGAAATCTTCAATTTCGTGTGGGTAGAGGTATTCTGAAGCTGCAAAATTCTCTGTGTTTTTCTGCCCGTTGAAGATGACGGAAATGGTGACGTCGAAACGGAATTTCGCGCGATCAAGGTAGACGCCGCCAACGGGAGTTTTTACCCTCAGCACGTTGAACCATTGGGTGGGCGAAGTCGCGCCGATCCAACCTAGGTCCTTTGGCCTTTCCCCGGCGGATTTCCCTACGATTATCTCAAAAGCCGTGCCGCTGCTTTCGTTGACAAGTTCAGGTACTCCAAAGGGTTGTCCTTCGAACGTCGGACGTACGACGGTGCCGCTGGCGTCTTCCGCCCACTGTCGCCCCTGCCGCAGGATCGCGGCGATCTCGAACGCACCTTTCTTTGTCTGTGCGGAGAGGTACGAATAGCCGTACGCGAGAAACGTGGCGCCCACGCCTTTATGTCCGCGGGAACTTCCTTGGTTCTTGAAACTGACGGCAGGCGCGAGGAAGCTACGAAACTCAGAATCGTTCATCCCTATGCCATTGTCGACGAACCGGATGCGCGAATTGTCGATGTCTATTGTCAGCCAAAGTCTCGGCTGAAATTTTTCGGTCTCAAGTTTGCGTTCGAGCGCGTCAATGCCGTTTTGCGCGAGTTCGGCGAAGAGGTCGTAAAATCCGGTGTAGGATTTCAAAATGCTTTGGATGAAGCGCTTGGTTTGCTCTTCCAGCAGCCTCTTCTGCTCCCCACTATCCGTCAACGTGATCGAAAGCGGATCAAATCCATCAATTGAAAATTGGCCGACAGCCATTCTTTCCCCCGTAGATATGGCGCGAGCCTAGTCGAGAGCGCCCATCTTGTTTAGCCACAATGTACGATCATCCTTGGTGTTATGTTGAGGATCCGAACGACGCCCACTCAATGGTAGCTGGACGCCTCGACGCTTAGCGGGTCTGCCGGTATCAAGGCTATAACGGGCGGCTTAAAAAGAATGCGTCCCGCCGGCAGGATCACCCTTGGACCTCGATTTCTCCTTCATCTCCGGCCAGCTCGATCGCGCCGGCCATCTTCGGCCGGATCCCGCCATCAGCCGCGAGCCTCGTGCGTTGGCTTACGTCTTCTGGCAGGGCAAGCTGCTCGCCCGCGACAACCAGCCCGTGCTCATCGCCCTCGATCATCCGGCGCTCGGCGACACGCGGGAGGCGGCGATCTTTCTCGGCCTCACGCCGGACGGTCCTCGCTTCGGGGCGGATCTTGCGCTGTGGCAGCCGGGCGAAGTCAGCGCGACCATCGGGCAGTTCGTCGATCCGAGCCAGCAGGTGCATCCGGCGGTCCCCGATGCGCAGTTCGTCGAGGTGCGGGGCGTCATGGCGGGGCTGACCATGCTCGATGCGGAGTGCGTCGCGGTCGGGCGGGCGCTGCTGGGCTGGACCAGCACGCATCGGTTCTGCAGCAATTGCGGCGCGCCGACCAATGCGGTGCTGTCGGGGTGGGAGCGCAAATGTCCGGTCTGCGGCACGTCGCATTTTCCGCGCACCGACCCGGTGGTGATCATGGTGATCGCGCGCGGCGACAAGCTGCTGCTCGGCCGCGGCCCGAGCTGGCCCGAGCGGATGTATTCGCTGCTCGCCGGCTTCGTCGAGCCGGGCGAGACGATCGAGTCCGCGGTGCGCCGCGAGACCTTCGAGGAGAGCGGGATACGCGTCGGCCGCGTCAGCTACGTCGCCTCGCAGCCCTGGCCGTTCCCGATGTCGCTGATGTTCGGCTGCATCGGCGAGGCGCTCGACGAGGCGCTGACCGTCGATACGAAAGAGCTGGCCGACGCCCGCTGGTTCACGCGCGCCGAAGTCCAGCAGATCGTTGCCGGCCAGCATCCGGCCATCAACGCGCCGCGGCACGGCGCCATCGCCGGCGCGCTGATCGCCGCCTGGGCCGCCGGAAAGCTCTGACGAAAAAGCCGCCGGGCGATACCGGCGGCTCCTTCAATGTGCAGCGACGCTCAAGCCGCTACGGGCTGGCCCGTCGGCCCATCGGCATCCTTGGTCGCGGGCGGGAAAGCGAGAGCCATGCCGGCTGCCGCCAGGCCCACCGCCGCCGACGCGATGTAGAGCCAGTGATACGTCCCGAATGTGTCGTAGAGCCAGCCGCCGCCGACCGGGCCGAAGGCCATGCCGATGCTCGAGGTCATGGTGGCGGCGCCGAGCACCGTACCCATCACTTTCGGCGAGAAATATTCGCGGGCGAGGACCGAGTAGAGCGGCATTACACCGCCGTATGCCATGCCGAGCACTGCGGCCAGCAGATAAAACTGCCCGAGCTGCGAGACATAGATGTAGGTGTAGATGCCGATCGCCTGCAGCGCGAGGCCGCCGACGATCACTTTGCGCACGCCGAACCGGTCGGCGAGCGTGGCGAAGATCAGCCGGCCGAACAGGCCCGCTACGCCCTCGACGCTGTAGATCGAGGCCGCGCCCAGCGCCGAGGCGCCGCAGATCATCGCATAGCTGACCGTGTGGAAGATCGGTCCCGAATGCGCCGCGCAGCAAAGGAAGAACGTCGCCGCCAGCACGATGAATTGCGGCGTGCGCAGCACCGACCACATGGTCGATGGCTTCCTCGTCGCCACAACACCCGCCGCCGGGGCAGGGGCCTCCTCGACCACCGGCGCCTTGCGGATCAGCAGCGCCGCCGGAATGATCACGACGATTGCCCCGATGGCGATCGACAGCATCGCGAAGCGCCAGCCATAGGTCTGGATCAACAGGCTCGCGAGCGGCGTGATCACCATCGGGGCGACACCGCCGCCAACCGAGACCAGCGACACCGCGAGCGCGCGCTGCTTGTCGAACCAGCTCAGCGTCGCCGAGATGATCGGGGCGAAGAACGCGCCGCCCGCCGCGCCCACCAGCCCGCCATAGGCGAACTGGAAGACGATGAGATCGGAGGTGCGGCTCGCCAGCAGCAGGCCGGCGCCGAGCAGCACCGTCGCGGTCAGCACCACCGGCCGTGCGCCGATGCGGTCGGAAAGCGTGCCCCAGGCAAAGCCGGCGACGCCCATGACGATGAAGCCGATGGTCATGGCCAGCGAGATGCCGGCGCGCGACCAGCCGGTTTCCTCGGCGATCGGCTGCAGGTAGACGGGCAGGGCGAACATCGCGCCCATCGCCACGCAGGTGATGACGGCGCCCGCCGCCACGATCACCCAGCCATAATTCCTGGTCATTTTCGGCCTCCCAGCCCGGTTCGCGTACCACCTTGACGAGTGGCTGACCGATGAATCGACATGCCCCGGCAGATTTTTCGTCAGTCGCTGAGCTTGGGGTAGAACGCCCGCAACGCCGCCTCGCGCTCGTTCTTGAGCTCCCGCGGCGCCACGCCGCCGGCCACCACGTCCGCAAGCCCCTCGAGATGGGCGTGCCAGCCCGGCCGCACGCCGGCGCCGCCATTGCGCGGCACGCCGGTATGGGTGAGCGTGAGCTCGGTGCCGCCCGACGCGGCCGGCAGCAGATCGAAGCGCACCAGCGTATCGCGGCCGCCGAGCGCCCAGATCCAGGCGAGATGGCGCGGCGGTTCGCACACGGTCACCCGCATGTCCGCCTGGTTGTCGCCGCCCCAATCGAGGCTGATCGCGCCGCCAACGCGCAAATCCACCACCGCTTCGGCGAACCAGTCGGCCAGCCGCTCGGGAATGGTCAGCGCCGCCCAGACTTTCTCGATCGGCGCCTTGAGGTGGCGGCGGAAGGTGACGTCGAAGACGTCGCCGGTCACGGAAACTTCGCCCAGCGGGGCGTCGCTCAGGAGCGGCTTGGTGGCGGTCATGGCGTTCATTGTTCTCTCTCCAGATGTTCGGCGAGGGCATCGAGGCGGTTTGCCCAGAAGGCCCGGAAGGGGGTGATCCAGCTGTCGAGCTCCGCGAGCTTTTGCGGCTCCAGCCGGTAGAGCCGCCGCTGGCCGTCCGGCCTGACGCTCACCAGCCCCGCCTCGCGCAGCAGTTTCAGATGCTTCGACACGCCCGGCTGGCTGAGCCCGGTCGCCGCGACGAGGTCGCCGGCGGGCAGTTCGCCCCGGCGCAGCAGATCGAGGATGGCCCGGCGGGTCGGTTCAGCGATGGCTTCGAACGGTGTCATGCCCATCATATGCCGCAACAGAAATATAACTGTCAATGCATATATCAAGCCGAGCGCGGCCGCCGTCGGTCCGCGCCCATCAGCTATTTCTTGCTGTCGTCGTCCGGATCGTCGTGGCGGCCGGCGCCAAGGCCCATGCCCATGCCGCCGCCACCACCCATCCCGCCGCCACCGCCGCCGCCGCCGCGACCGCCGCCCGAGCCACCGGCCTCGCCACCGCCGCCGCGTCCGCCCTTGCCGCCGCCAGTCGGCCGCGTCGGCCCCTGCGCCGGTATCGCGACGCTCGCCGGGATCGTATCGAGGTCCAGCGCCTCGCGGATGAAATTGCGCAGCGACACCACCAGCGCATCGGTCTGCACCGGCCGGCCCGCCACCAGCTCCGTCACGGCAGTGCTCGCCAGCCGCACCTGCTCCTCGGTGCCCAGCAGGATGATGTCCGAGAGCGCCGCCTCCACCGCGTCGCGGATGCGCCGGCGGCGATCCGAACTCGACTCGGGCGCCTCGTCCCCGTCGTCCTGATGCTTGAGGTCGCGCAGATGCGTGGGGTCGACGCTGAGATTGCCGGTGAACGAGCCGCCCAGCACCTTGTAGGCAGCGATCAGCGTGCGCAGCCGCTCGTTGATCTGCCGGTTCAGCCGCTCGCGCCGCTGCTGCACCGTGGCGTTGACCAGCAGGCGGATGCCGATGCCGATCAGCGTCACGATGGCGAGGCCGAACAGCGTCGTCACCAGGCTTTCCCATGAGGTGAAATCGAGTCCGCGCATACTGCCTCCGTGGTTGCCCGGAGGATTGACCGCAATCCCTGTGCCCGGCAACCCCGACGTGCAACATTTGCGTGATGCGCCTTGGCTAGCCGATCCGGAACACCGTTCTGGTCCGGCCTTCGCTGCTCCACTCTTCGGCCACGGTGCTGAGCGGCACCTGCCGCGTCGCAATCCTGAGCTTGGCCGGCACCGCCGCATACATCAACTGGCCGATGACGGCGGTCATGCGGTGCATGGGCACGCTGCCGGTGCCGCTGCCCATCAGCTCGATGGCCTTTGCCCGCAACACGGCGCTCGGCAGCGTGATGTTGCGGGCGCTGGCCGAGCCGATCTCGACATAGCGCAGCGGCGCGCTGTCCTCGCCGGCCCGCGCCGCGGCGATCAGCAGCCGCTCCGCGCTCGGACCCCACAGATAATCGAGCACCACGTCGACACCCTCGGCGAACGATTGCATGAAGCTCGCTTCGATCGCGTCGCCGTCCTCGACCAGCGGCACCACGACATCGGCGCCCAGGGCGCGGACCTCTTCGAGTGCCGCCGCGTCGCGACCCGTGGCAATCACCTTGCGGGCACCCAGGTGCCTCGCGATCTGCACGGCGAGCCGCCCGGATGTACCGGTCGCGCCGTTGACCAGCACCGTCTCGCCGGCCACCAGCCTCGCCCGTTCGCTGAGGGCGGCCCATGACGACATGCCCGGGATGGCGAGCGCGGCGGCGGTGACGTCGTCGAGATCGTCGGGCAGGGGGACGCAATGGGAGGCCCGCACCAGCGCGCGCTCCGCCATGCTGCCGAAGGGCGCTTCCGGCGCGAGGAAGTAGACCCGCCGCCCGTCCGCCAGCCGGCCGACGCCATCGACGCCGGGCACGAACCGTACCTCGTCGCCTGCGCTGTAGTGCGTGCCCGAGGCGCGCGAGCGGGTGACGTGGCTCAGCGCCGCCGCATCGACGCGGACGATCGTTTCGCCATTGCCGGCGACCGGATCGTCGAAGTCGGCATAAACGGGGGTTGCTCCGAGGGCAGTGACGACGGCAGCTTTCATGGCAAAAATCTCTCGCTTGCTATTATGTGCATAATACACATAATGGCCGGTGTGGAAATTGCAAGAGGATTCGCGATGACCAGATCCTTCGACGACATGCGCGAGGCGCTGCTCGACATCACCGGCCTGCTCAATCGCCCGCAGCAGGACGAGGCGCTGCTGGCGGCGGCCGGGGTCGAGCTCGACCGTGCGCTGTTCCCGCTGCTGATCCGCATCGCGCATCGCGGGCCGCTGGGCGTGGTGGAGCTCGCCGATTTGGTGGGCCGCGACTACACCACCGTCAGCCGCCAGGTCGCCAAGCTCGACGAGCTCGGTCTCGTCGAGCGCCGCGCCGGCGCCGACAAGCGGGTGCGCGAGGCCGAAGCTACTGCAAAGGGCAGGGCGCTGGCGGAGGCCGTGGACCGGGCTCGGCAGGCCGCGCTTCGCGGGGTCTTTGCGAAATGGGACAAGGCCGACATCGATACGCTCGGCCGCCTGCTGCGCCGCGCCGCCGACGATGCGCTGGAATATACAAGACGCCGGTAACCGGCTTGTGCCTGCTTCGCAGGGCGCCGCGGCTTGACGCATAAGGCGCCCGGCGGGCACAACCCCGCATCCGCAACGGAGGCGCAGGCCATGAAGAAGATCGGTTTCCTCAGTTTCGGGCACTGGACCCCGTCGCCGCATTCGGGCACGCGCACGGCCTCCGACGCGCTGCTGCAATCGATCGACCTTGCCGTCGCGGCCGAGGAGGCCGGCGCCGATGGCGCCTATTTCCGCGTCCACCATTTCGCCCGCCAGCTCGGCTCGCCGTTTCCGCTGCTCGCCGCCGTCGGCGCCCGCACCAGCCGCATCGAGATCGGCACCGCCGTCATCGACATGCGCTACGAGAACCCGCTCTATATGGCCGAGGATGCCGGCGCCGCCGACCTCATTTCCGGCGGCCGCCTGCAGCTGGGCATCTCGCGCGGCTCGCCCGAGCAGGTGATCGACGGCTTCCGCCATTTCGGTTACGTGCCGGCCGAGGGCCAGAGCGATGCCGACATGGCGCGCGGCCATGCCGAAGTGTTTCTCGAGGTCATCCAGGGCCAGGGTTTCGCCCAGCCCAATCCGCGGCCGATGTTCCCCAATCCGCCGGGGCTGCTCCGGCTGGAACCCTATTCCGAAGGCCTGCGCGATCGCATCTGGTGGGGCGCCGCCAGCACCGCGACGGCGCAGTGGACCGGCAAGATGGGCATGAACCTGCAGAGCTCGACGCTGGTCTTCGACGAGACCGGCAAGCCCTTCCACGTGCAGCAGGCCGAACAGATCCGCGCTTTCAAGGCCGCATGGACCGAAGCCGGCCACGCGCGCACGCCGCGCGTCTCGGTGAGCCGCTCCATCTTCCCGCTCATCAACGACATGGACCGCGCCTATTTCGGCCGCGACACCAGCGAGGATCATTTCGGTTACATCGAGCCCACCAAGCGCGCCGCCTTCGGTCGCTCCTATGCGGATGAGCCGGAAAAGCTGATCGAGCAGCTGCGCGGCGACGAAGGCATCCAGGAAGCCGACACGCTGCTGCTGACGGTGCCGAACCAGCTGGGCGTTGAGTACAACGCGCATGTGATCGAGGCGGTACTGACGACGGTGGCCCCGGCGCTGGGCTGGCGCTGAGATAGCTCCACTCCTGGGGCTTCCCCCACCCACCGGCTACGCCGGTCCCCCCTCCCCGCAAGGGGGAGGAAGAGTGCTGACTTCACCCTCGCCAAATGCGGAACCGTCAGTCGGTTCTCCCTCCCCCTTGCGGGGAGGGGGGACCATGCGAAGCATGGTGGGTGGGGGAAGGCCGCAAACTCGATGCATCAATAGCAGGACGGGCGACTCTCGCCGCCCGCCCCAAAACATCACACCGCCGGAACGATGTTCTGGTTGCCCCGGAACAAATTCTCCGTGTCGTACTGCTTCTTGATGCGGCGCAGCTTTTCCCAGGTGGCGGCGGGGTAGGCCGACATCAGGCCGGCGCGTCCCTCGTCGCCGACGAAGTTGACGTAGTTGCCCGCGTCGGTCTGGCGCAGCGCGTTGTTGGCCTCGGTGGCCCAGCGGTCATAGCCCGCGGTGGCCGCCGCGTCGCCCTCGTGCATGGCGAGGTAGGCGATGAAGATGCGGCTGTGGCGATGGGCGAACGCCGTGGCCTCCGCCGGCACGCGCGCGAAGGCGCCGCCGAGCGGACGGATCTGCGCCATCTTCATGGGCGCCGTGCAGGCGTTGAGCCGCGCGATCATGTCGGCCGCATCGGCGACGCTCAGCCGGTCGATGAAGCGCGAACGTACCGATACGCTCGGGCGCGTGTCCTCGGGCGGCGCCAGCCGGTAGAGGCTCGAATACGGCGCCGGGCCGACGAGATCGGCGATCGGGGTGGCGAGGGCACGGAACGGCGCCAGCGCGGCCCTGGCGGCCTCCGGGCCCCCGGCAAACGCCATGGCGCCGACCAGCGCGAGCTGGCCATGCACGGCCGGCGGCAGGAAGGGCAGCGGCGGCAGCGGCATCACCATGCCGATGACCGACAGCTCTTCGGGCGCGGCCTCGGCAGCAGCGGCGAAGCCCGCCAGAACTTCCGGCGTTGCCGGCAGGACGAGCGGCCCGCCGGTGAATTCCGGCAGCGGGTGCAGGCGGAACTTCAGCTTCGTCACCACGCCGAAATTGCCGCCGCCGCCGCGCAGCGCCCAGAACAGGTCCGGATGCGTGTCGGTGTCGGCGACGAGGATCTCGCCGGCGGCGGTCACCACTTCGGCGGCCAGCAGCGAGTCGATGGTGAGGCCGTATTTGCGGATCATGTAGCCGATGCCGCCGCCCAGCGTGAGCCCGCCGACGCCCACGGTGGGGGAGTCGCCGAAGCCGACGATCAGGCCCTGCTGCTCGACGGCGGCGGTGATCTCGCCGGTCGTCAGCCCGGCGCCCACCCAGGCCGTTTGCGTCGCGCTGTCGATGTCGATGGCGTTGAGATCGCGCAGGTCGATCACGAGGCCGCCGGTGTTGCTCGAATGGCCCACCACGGAGTGACCGCCGCTGCGCACCGACAACTGCAGGTCCGTCGCCTGCGCGAAGTTGAGCACGGCGGCGATGTCGGCGGAATTGGCCGGCCGGATGATGGCAGCCGGGCGATAATCGAAGCGGCCATTGGCCACGATGCGATAGCTCTGGTACTCGGCGGATGTCGGGGTGATCACCCGGCCCTTGAGGGCCGAGGCCAGCATGTCGATCTGGTCTTCGATCGGGAAGCGCTTGTCCATTTTGTGCAGCTCTGCGTCGGAGGTTGGGTGGGGTGAGCGCGCCACTAGAAAGACGCTCGTGAACGCCGGCTGAACGATGCGCTCAGCGTTCGGACACGAGGCGCTGGCAACCCGCAGGGAACAAGGCCGCGGCGATCCACGATCGCGTCGCAGTGCATGGCCGCCTTGCGCGCCATGGTGACGTGCGGTCCGGCGGACACACATTCGTGTGCCTGCTTGTGCGGCGGGAGGCGATCGGATGATTAGCATCCCATCCATCTCCCTCAGCAGGTCGGTTATGAAGCTCTACAATTCCAATGGCTCGCCCAATGCCTTGCGCACCCGCGCCGTGATCCACCAGCTCGGCCTGCCGGTCGAGATCGTCAACGTCGATATCGCCAAGGGCGAGAACCGCACGCCCGAATTCCTCGCGATGAACCCCAACGGCAAGGTGCCGACCTTTACCGATGGCGACGTCGTCATCTGGGAGAGCCGCGCCATCAACGCCTACCTCGCGGGCAAGTCGCCCGAGGCCGGGCTCTATCCCGACGAGCTCGTCACGCGCGCCGCGATCGACCAGTGGTCCTACTGGCAGGCGATCCACCTTGGCCCGGCCATGCAGGCCGTTGCTTTCGAGCGCGTGCAGAAGAAGGCGTTTGGGCGCGGCGAGGCCGACGAGGCTGCCATCGCGGGCCAGCTCAAGACCGTCGCCGACCTGCTGCCCGTCCTCGATGCCGCGCTCGCCGGCAGGCAATGGATCGCCGGCAGCCTCAGCCTCGCCGATTTCGCGCTCGCAACGACATTCACCCTGCGCGGTCCGGCCAAGCTGGGCGTCGAAGCCCACTCCAATGTCACGGCCTGGATCGACCGCGTCGAAGCCACCCCCGGCTGGCAGAAGGCCATCGCTCCCTGGCGCGAGCTGATGACCGCGCGCGGCATCGCCGTCAGCTGAACCAGCAGTCGGGTTCCTCCCCGATGCGAAGCATCGGGGAGGTGGCGCCGAAGGCGACGGAGGGGGCGGCCGCAAGCTCAAAGCTTGAACGGACCCGCTCGTTGCTATACATGTATAGCAACCCCGGAGGCTCTCATGCTCGCACTGCGTCTTTCGCCCGAAATCGAAGAGCGTCTCGAAGCGCTCGCCAAAAAGACCGGCCGCACCAAGACCTTCTACGCCCGCGAGGCCATCCTCTCGAAACTCGAGGACATGGAGGACTACTACCTCGCCGTGGAGCGGCTCAGCACAGCCGAAGGACCGCGTTTGTCTCTCGATGAGGTAATGGCCGAGTTCGCAGATGACCTCAAAGACGCCGGCTAATCGTTGGGTCGTCGAGCTCGACGCACGCGCCGTGAAGGATTTGCGCCGGATCGGCAGTTTCGATCGTGGTCGCATTCTGCGGTACCTGAAGGAAACGGTCGCCACTCGCGATGACCCGCGCTCGGTAGGCACGGCCCTCGTTGGTGAATTGGCCGGCTTCTGGCGTTACCGTGCCGGCGACTACCGAATTTTGGCCAGGCTCGAGCACGACCGGTTGGTCGTCTACGTCGTCGAGATCGGCAATCGCCGGGAGATCTATCGATAGTGACCACGCCTTTTGAAATCCGCTTCGACAACGCCACGCTTCGCGGTGAGGCCGATGGTTTCGGCATCCCGGTGGTGTTCCTCCACGCCGGTGTCGCCGACCGGCGCATGTGGGCCGAGCAGATGCAGGTGGTAGCCGAGGCCGGCTTCCATGTCGTCTCCTATGATCGCCGTGGCCATGGCGAGAGCGAGACGCCGGACGAGCCCTTCAGCCACCTCGTCGATCTCGAGGCAGTGCTCGACCGGCTCGACATCCAGGCAGCGGTACTGGTGGGGTGTTCGCGCGGCGGCCGGCTGGCGCTCGATTTCGCCATCGAGAACCCCAACCGCACCATCGGCCTCGTGCTGATCGGCACCGGTGTCTCTGGCGACGAGCCGACCGAGCAGCCGGAGGAAATCGAGGCGCTGGAGGATGCGCTGACTTATGCGCAGGAGCGCGGCAGTCTCGAGCAGGTCAACCGGATCGAGGCGCATATGTGGCTCGACGGGCCGCTCACCAAATCCGGCCGCGTCGAGGGCGAAGCGCGCGAGCTCTTCCTCGACATGAACCGCATCGCCCTCAACCACGAGCCGCTGACGCAGGAAGAGCCGCCCGAATCCGCCGTGGACGCCATCGGCAACATCACGGCGCCCGTCCTGCTGGTGGTCGGCGATCTCGACTTCCCCGATATCGTCGAGCGCCACGAGGCGCTGTCGGAGGAGCTGCAGAATTCCTTCGCCATCGTGCTCGAGGATACCGCGCATCTGCCCAGCCTCGAGCGGCCCGATCTGTTCGATCCGCTGCTGCTCGAATTTCTCGATGCGCTGACGGGGCAGGGCGAGGGTGGCGAGGAATAGTCCTCGTTCATTTCCCGCAAACCGTTTGCATTCAAATTTTCGTCTTGGCCGCATGGCTACTTGCGCCCACGGCGCTGCCGTGGCCCATTGGCCCCGGGCATTCTTCCAGCGGGGACATCGATGTTCAGATCCGTGATCGCGGCGAGCGCGGTGCTGCTTCTGGCGGCCCCGGCTCTGGCCTGTACGCCGGTCGCCAGCACCAAGATCAAGCTGACGGCGTGTGTCGATTCCGCCTGGCAGAGCGAGGTCGGCGTCGGCGAGCAGGAATTCTCCTACCACTCCGAGGACGGCTTCACCGCCATGCTCATCATCACGGAAAAGGCGACGCTGCCCATGGCGCAGTTCCGCGATGGCATCCTCAGCAATGCGGTCAAGGCGGCAGGCAAGGCCGATGACGTCAAGGTCGTCGGCGAGCGGGCCGAGAACATCGACGACCGGCCGTTCAGCGTGCTCGAATACACTCTGCCCAATGGCGGCAGCCCGCTGCTGTTTCAGAATTTCTATTATTCGCAGCCGGGCTTCGGCTCGGTGCAGATACTGGTCTACAGTCTCGTCGACGATGCCCGCACGGCCGCGTTTCGGGCCGGCCAGATCGCCGGTACCGTCAAGATCGGCGAATAACCGCCGGCGCGCCGGCCGCGCCCGCCTCCTCTATGTCGACCTCCCGCTGGCGGGAACTGCTGAATGCTGAAACCGACCCTCATCGCTATTGGCCTGGCCGCCATCGCCATGCCCGCCGCCGCAGCCGACATCGATTGCGGCAAGGCCACGCTGGTCAAGAGCACGGTCGTGCCGCTCGAGGTCTGCATCGATCCCGCGTCGTGGCAGACCGGCGAGACGCAGGGCAGCCAGGAGTTCGTCTATTTTGCCCGCAATGGCCGGGCCGGTTTCGCCATCATCACCGAGAAGGCGTCGGTGGCCATGGGCGCCTATCGCGACGCGATCCTCGCCGCGGCGGGGCAGGCGGCCGGCTCGTCGGCGAGCGCCGTCCCGACCGGCGAGGGCAGCGGCGATATCAACGGCAAGCCGTGGCGCTCGATGCACTATGACGTCACCGTCCAGGGCACCGCCTTCGAGTACCTGAACTACTACTATTCCGAGGATGGCCTCGGCTCGGCGCAGTTCATCTTCTGGAGCCTGCCGGCCGACGCCCTGATGGTCAGCACCGATTTTGCCGGCCGGGTGATGCCGACCGTCACCACCACCAGATAGCGCCTTTTACACCGCGATCAGCCCATCGAAATGCTGGGCCAGGCCGGGCGTTGGAACATTAGTGAGGTCCTTGGCCAGCTCCGCCACCACCGCGGCGCGAACCCCCTCGCTCAGCGCCGGCCGCAAATCGCCCAGTGCCGCCGGCGCCGCCGCGATCACCAGCCGCTCGAACGCGCCGGCCTCGTGCCGCTCGTCGAGCACCTGAGCCAGCCGCTCGACGAATTTGCGCTCGCGGTCAGCCACGGGGTCGGTCTTGTATTCCATCGCCGAGCGCGCGCCCGGTCCCGCCGACGCGAAAGACCGGCCCGGCCTGTCGGCCATGATGTCGGATGCCTTCAGGTGCGCCTGCTCCAACTGCACATCCTTGACCGCGTGCAGGCCCTTGCCCGGCCCGTCATGCTCGAAAATCTTCGCCTGGTCGCCATCGGCAACCACGATCCAGGTTTTTGTCGGTTTCATCGCGCGCTCCTCTCGTTCACATGAGTCAAACGCCCCAACCGGCTAAATGGTTGGCGCCATCACCGGATTTGCGGCGCCCGATCACAAAGAGTGATTGGCAGCGCATCCCCGCCATTGTTAGGACGGCACCATCAGGAGCGCCCCGTCCGGGGCCGATCAGCTTGACCCTCGCAGAGCCCCAAATCTCGCCCGCCGACGCCGAGCGGCGCACCCAGTCCGGTCTGCTCGTCGGGATGGTCTGCTACATCCTGTGGGGCTTCCTGCCGCTGCTGTTCCATTTGCTGGAAGCGGCGGGCTCGGTCACCATCGTCGCCAACCGGACCATCTGGTCGCTGTTCTTCGTGGGCGCGATCCTCGTCGCCGGCCGCCGCATGGGCGAGGTGAAAGCGGCGCTCGCCGATCCGCGCACGCTGCGCTCGATGGCGATTTCCGCCGTGCTGCTCGCCGCCAACTGGCTGATCTATGTGTGGGCGGTCGAGACGGATCAGGTGCTCGAGGGCAGTTTCGGCTATTTCGTCAATCCGCTGGTCAATGTCGCGGTCGGCATGGCGATCCTGGGCGAGCGGCAGAACCGCTGGCAGCTGGTGGCGATCGCTACCGCCATCGTCGCCATCGGCATCCAGGCGGTGGGCATCGGCCGCGTGCCCTACATCGCGCTCAGCCTGGCGCTGACTTTCGGTTTCTACGGCTTCTTCCGCAAGACCGCGAAAGTCGGCTCGGCCAGCGGCCTGTTCGTCGAGACCGTCCTGCTGGTGCCGCTGGCGCTGGCTTATCTCGGCTACACTTTCGTGCGCGACGGCGGCCCGGGCATCATGGCCGATCCGTACTATCTGACGATGCTCATCCTGACCGGTCCGCTGACGGCGGTGCCGCTGCTGCTGTTCGCCTTCGCGGTACAGCGGTTGCGGCTCACCACGATCGGCATGCTGCAATATATCAGCCCCACCATCCAGTTCCTGCTGGCGATCTTCATCCTGCACGAATCCATCAACTGGGTGCAGCTCTTGAGCTTCGGGCTGATCTGGCTATCACTGATCATCTACAGCGCCGACGGTCTGCTGCGGCGCAACAGGGTGAGTGGATAGGGTGATGTCGGGGTACGAGCCGGCACGAAATATCGAGGGCCGGCTGGAAGGTGTCTACAAGGCGCCGCCCGAGACCTTCGTCAGCGCCGCTGTCGATCATCTCGACCTCATCTATGACGGCATCGCCGGCGACCGGCATGCCGGGCTCTACCGCAAGAGCGGCGCGCGCGAGCCCTGGTATCCGCGCGGCACGCCGATGCGCAACGAGCGCCAGCTCTCGATCCTCAGCACCGAGGAGATGGCTGACGTCGCCGCCGCCATGAACATCCCCGAACTGCTGCCGGAATGGATCGGCGGCAATCTGCTGCTGTCGGGCATCCCCGAGCTCAGCCGCCTGCCGCCGCGCTCCATCCTGATGTTCCCCTCGGGCGCCGCCATCCGCATCGATGGCGACAATGGGCCGTGCCGGCAGTCCGGCCGCGCCATCGCCGAGCATGTTGCCGGTCGCCCCGATCTCGAATTTGCCTTCGTGAAGGCCGCCAGACACCGCCGCGGCCTCGTCGGCTGGGTCGAGCGCGAGGGGACGATAAAGCCCGGCGATCCGGTCAAAATCCGCGTCTGGGAGCAGGCGCTCTACACCGCCTAAGGGTGTCGGATACGACCCACCGCGTCATTCCCGCGCAGGGGGAATCCAGGGCCGCACGCACGGATTTCCGAGAGTTCAGCCTGGATTCCCGCCTGCGCGGGAATGGCGTTGTGGGCGATTTGAAAGGTCCGAACGAGCCGGCTGAGACGCGTACAATTTTACACAAATTCGCTGACAGTCTTTCAAGCGGGTACTCCCCGCCGCGTGCCAATCTGCCCCTGTAGCGGCAGAAGCCGGGGAGTATGAACGTGCCTCAAGAGATGGAAGACACACAGCGCGCCTTCTCGACCTTCCGGGTCCTGAACGGCGATGCCAACATCCTCGAACGCGACCAGTTGTTCCGCAACATGGCGCAACTCTATTCCTACGTCTCGGATCGCTGCGACGATGAGCAGGTCGCGCAGTATGACGAGGTGCTCTGCCAGCTGGCCGAGCTCGTCGAGGTCGAGGCCCGCACCCATGTCGCCAAGCTCCTCGCGCCGCTCGATCGCGCGCCGGGCAATGTCGTCAACAAGCTCGCCAACGACTCGATCGAAGTGGCGGCGCCGCTGCTCGAATTCTCCAACGTGCTCAGCGATGACGACCTGATCGAAATCGTCTCCAGCCAGTCGGAGGCACACCGCGTCGCCATCGCCGGCCGGAACAACGTTCCAGAGCGCGTCGGCGACGCCATCGTCGAGCATGGCGGCAGCCCGTCGCTGGCTCGCCTCGTCTCCAACAAATCCGCCGAGATCACCCGCGACACCATGCAGAAGCTGGTGGTGCGCGCCGCCAACGATCCGGCGCTGGCCACCAATCTGCGCGGCCGCCCCGATCTCGACTGGAGTTCGCTGCGCACCCAGATCACCGCCGCTGGCCAGAAGGTTCTCGACGAGCTCGGCGGCACGTCCGCGCGTCCCCTCGATCCGGTCACGGCCGGCAAGGTCAACGCCGTCGTCTATAACCGTATGCGCAACCGCGCCGGCTTTTCGAGCCAGGAGTGGAAGGTCGCCTACAACCAGGTGAAAGCGCTCTACGATCGCCGCCAGCTCGACGAGCGCGCGCTGACCCGCTTCGCCCGCTTCGGCTACGGCCACCACTCCGCCGCCGCGCTGTCGGTGATGCTGCGCGTCGCGCCGGAAGTGTTCGTCAAGTGGCTCGCGGCGCAGGACTACGTCGCGATCACCGTGGCGCTGCGCGCCGTCGGCATCACGCCCGATCTGTTCGAGGCACTGGTCGCCACCATGCCGTGGCGCGACCTGCCCACCGATGCCGACAAGGAAAACGTCCGCCGCCGCTTCGAGGCCCTGACGCAGGAAGAAGCCTCCGGCATCTTCGAGCTCTGGCGCACCCACGCCTTCCGCCGCCGTGCTCCGGCCGAAGAGCGCGTCGCGTAAGAAATACCGTTCTACCTCCAAAGACACTTCGGCGGCTCTCGGGCCGCCGTTTCTTTAGGGAACGCAACATGCTGACGCCGACACCGCAGTTCCTGCTCGTCACGGCCGTGCCGGTGATCCTGCTGGCTGCCGCGCTCGCCCTCCGCTTCGTGCTGCCCCAGGCCACCGCGCGTCTCATCAGCATCCTGATCCAGCTGGGCGGCCTTGCCGCCGCCGTCCTCCTCCTCGGCCTCGGCTTCAACCAGATAAGCGCGCTCACAACGGACGCCGTGTCTGGCGGCGATGGCTTCGGCGGCCTGCTCTATGCAGGCTCGGGCATCGGGCTGGTGATCCTGACCAGCCTGCTGAGCCGGGTGCTGCGGCCCTAGCGCCGACTGAAGCCAAGAACCCCCTCACGAAGCTGGGCTACGGGCTATCGCCCTAGCTCCACTATCCTCCCCCACCAGGGGGGAGGGTGACATCGCGCCAGCGGAACCCCCAGTGCGTCAGTCAGCACGGACATCCTCCCCCTTGGTGGGGGAGGA
>JBEHYU010000007.1:0-99177 GCA_048498015.1 Pseudomonadota bacterium | reverse complement strand
CATTGCTCCAGCGGCGTTTCCGAAGCTTGAAGTCGGCACGGACATCCTCCCCCCTGTTGGGGGAGGATAGCGGCGCTAGGGCCTTCAGGCCCGTAGCAAGCTTGGTGAGGGGGTGTTTGCCATCAGTAGGCACCCTCGAACCGAAGTCTCAGTCAGGACTCCTCTCCCCCCTTCCGTCACGCTGTCGCGTGCCACCTTCCCCCGCAAGCGGGAGAAGGACCCCGACTGCGCTATCGAGTTGCCTCGCAACATCGCCCTCCAACCCACGATGTCATCGAATCTTTTGGATGGCCGCATGACCCGCTGCCGCCCCTCGAACTGCCGCCCCTCCCATCTGTGATAATCTCCCCCCGCGTCCGCCAACTACCGCGGGGTGCCGACGAAGCGCCGGCGGACGCGTGGGGGAGCGGCAGTCGTGCTGCTCCAGGTCCAGCCTTCGGGTCGCGGCAGGTTCACCCTGCTCCCTGCCTGACTGTTCCAAAAATCCCATAGCGGAGCAGCGCTGGGCGTCTCGCCTAGCAAACATAACCGGAGGCGCCCGGCGCTCTCCGTCCGTGGCGAAGCTTTGCGCCACGGCAAGGTAATCCCCGGAGGCACCTCGCCGTCCGGACCTTCCGCTCGCCTGCAATTCAGAAGAAAACTACCGTTCGACAAATCACAACAGTCCTGTGTCTCCACCCCGCATTTCGTACCAATCGGCGCACGTCCATATTCCCTCTTGAAAGCGCGGCACCCACGCGGCGACCGCCAAGGAGATGAAAATGCTCAATCAGATCAAAGGGCTGCACCACGTCACCGCGATGGCCAAGGATGCCGCCGAGAACAATGCGTTCTGGACCCGCACATTGGGACTGCGGCGGGTCAAGCAGACCGTCAATTTCGACGAGCCCAGCGTCTACCACCTCTATTACGGCGACGAGGCCGGCTCGCCGGGCTCGGTGATGACCTACTTCCCGTTCCCCCACATCGCCCGCGGCCGGCCGGGTACCGGCGAGGTCGGCACCACCGTCTTCTCGGTGCCGGAAGGCTCGATCGACTGGTGGGTCGAGAAGCTCACCGCGAAGGGCGTGAAAAATCTGAAGCGCGACGAGAGCTTCGGCCAGAAGCGGCTGAGCTTCGCCGGTCCTGACGGCGACGGGCTTGCTCTCGTCGAGGACAAGAACGACGTTCGGCTGCCCTGGGCGCATGGCGGCATTCCGACCGACAAGGCGATCCGCGGCTTCCATTCGGCCTCGCTGCGCCTGCGCGACGAAGGCGCCACCGAAGAGCTGCTGAAGTTCATGGGCTACCAGGTCGCCGACACGCATGACGGCATCAAGCGGCTGGTCCGCCCCGGCGGCAACGGCGCCGACTTCATTGATCTCGAGACGCTGCCCGCCGCGCCCTTCGCCGGCCTCGGTGCGGGTTCGGTGCACCACATCGCCTTCGCGGTGCCGACCAAGGCGGATCAGCTCGAGGTCCGCAAGGCGCTGCTCGATACCGGTTACCAGGTCACCCCGGTGATCGATCGCGACTATTTCTTCGCGATCTACTTCCGCACGCCGGGCGGGGTGCTGTTCGAGGTCGCCACCAGCGAGCCCGGCTTCGATCGCGACGAGGACACGGCGCATTTGGGCGAAGCCCTGAAGCTGCCGCACCAGCACGAGCATCTGCGCAAGCATCTCGAGCAGACCCTCGAGCCGCTGGAGGTGACGGCGTGAGCGAGGGCTACATCCATACGGAAGTGGCGGCGCCCGCGGGGGCGCCGCTGCTGCTCCTGCTGCACGGCACGGGCGGCGACGAGCATGACCTGATCGAGCTGGGCCAGCAGCTGCTGCCCGGTGCGCATCTGCTCGCGCCGCGTGGCGATGTCAGCGAGGGCGGCGCCCCGCGCTTCTTTCGGCGGCTTGGCATGGGCGTCTACGACATGGCCGACCTCGATCGCGCCACGCGAAAGCTGGCCGGCTTCATCCGCGAGCATGTTGCGGCGACGAAACCATCGTCGGTCGCCGCACTCGGCTACTCGAACGGCGCCAACATCCTGGCGTCGGTGCTGTTCGCCGAGCCGGGGCTGATCGACAAGGCGGTGCTGATGCATCCGCTGATCCCGTTCGCGCCGCCGCCGCAGCCCGGATTGGCCGGCCGCAGGGTGCTGATCACGGCCGGCCGGGCCGATCCGATCTGTCCGGCGCCGGCGACCCAGGCACTGGCCGACTACTTCGCCGCACAGGGCGCCGACACGAGCCTCGCCTGGCATGAAGGCGGCCACGAAATCCGCCGTCCCGAGCTGCTCGCGGCGGGGGAGTTTCTCGCGGTGCCGGCTTGACCGGGAGCGTCAGGGTTAAGCGTTCGTTGACGATCTCTCCCGTAGTCTCCCGCGCGCGGGAATGCATTATGGGAGAGGTCCGGCGACCAGGCCGGGCGGCGCGGGTATGGCAGTTCAAAAGACGCGCCGTGCGCCCACCCTGCGGACCCCGATCCTGCTGCTCACGCTGCTGGGTTTCGCCATCGTCTCGGTGCCCGCCTGGTGGGGCTTTACCACACTGGTCAACTCGACCGTCGTGCAGCTCGGCACGCTCTTTGCCGAAAAGCAGATCCTGTTCGATCGCTATCGCGGGCTCGGCGCCCTGATGCAGGAAGTGACGCTCGCCGAGACGCTCACCCGCTCGCCCGTCATCGATGCCTGGGCGCGCGACGAGAACAATCCGGCCAAGAAGCAACAGGCGATCGCCGAGCTCGAGCAGTACCGCGCCTCGTTCTCGGACCACTCCTATTTCTTCGTCGTCAACGGCTCGGGCGATTACTATTACAACGACGCGCAGAACTCGCATGCGGGCAAGCAGCTCAGCTACCGGCTCAACCGCGATAATCCGCGCGATGCCTGGTACTACACCACCGCCGCCATGGGGCAGGGCTGCCACCTCAACGTCGACCACGACGATCAGCTGGGGGTCACCAAGGTCTGGATCAACTGCGTCATCCGCGATGCGCAGGACAATTCGGTGCTGGGCGTGCTCGGCACCGGCATCGACCTCACCTCCTTCATCAAGCAGGTGGTCGATTTCCCGCAGACCGGCGTGCAATCGATGTTCGTGGACCAGCAGGGCGCCATCCAGGCGCATCGCGATCCGCGCTTCATCGACTTCCACAGCCTGACCAACGCCATCGACAACAAGAAGACCATCTTCTCGCTGCTCGACGATCCGGCGGACCGTGTCACGCTGCGCGATATGCTGAGCCAGGTGACGACGGGCGACGTCGAAGTGCGGTCGGCCTTCATGCAGGTCGATGGCCATCCCATACTGGTCGGCGTCGGTTATCTCGACCGGCTCGGCTGGTACAATGTCAGCTTCATGGACGTCGACCAGATCATCGATCGCAGCCTGTTCCTGCCGATCGGCCTGCTGCTCGCCGCTGTGATGGTTGCCGTCGCGCTCGTCATCGCCTTCCTGTTCAAGATGCTGGTGCTCGACCGGCTGAAGCAGATGCAGAAGGGCGTCATCGCGGTGGCCGAAGGCGATCGCGCGCCCGTGGTGCCGGATCGCCGGAACGACGAGATCGGCCGGTTGTCGCAGTCCTTCGCCACCATGGCGGCCTCGATGCAGGACAACATGAAGATGCTCGAGGAGATGGTCGAGGAGCGCACCGCCGAACTCCACTCGCTGGCGTATCGCGACCAGATGACCGGCCTCGCCAACCGGCGCGGCTTCGCCGATGGCTTCACGCGGCTGCGCGATGCCTCGCGGCCCGGCGCGCGCCTCGCGATGCTGCTCATCGACATCGACCGCTTCAAGGAGATCAACGACGGCCATGGCCACCAGGCGGGCGACGAAGTCGCGGTCGAGATCGGCCGGCGCATCGCCACGGTGCTGCGGCCGGCCGATATCTGCGGGCGCTGGGGCGGCGATGAATTCATCGTGCTGTTCGCCGACCTGGGCAGCCGGCCGCTAAAACTGTTCGCCGACGCCATGAAGCGCGGCCTGTCGCAGCCGGTCGAACTCAAGAACGGCGCCGTGGTGCCCGTTACCGTCAGCATCGGCGCGTGCCTCGCCGAGCCGGGCGAAACGCTGGAGCAGGTCGCCGACATGGCCGACGCGGCGCTCTATCATGCCAAGGAGGACGGACGCGATCGCGTCGCCGTCTTCGATCCGACCCGGCCGCGTTCCGTTGCGGGCTTCCGCGGGCTCTAGTCGGGGAAGCTCCGTGGCTCGCCGGCGAGCGGGGGAGGGACCGCCTCACCGGCGAGGGCCACGGCGAAAGGCAGGGCGACGAGCAGGAAGAGGATAACCAGGTGGAAGAGGCGCATGCTGTCCTGCCTTTCGAGCGGAACAAGCATGTGGCCGCCGGTTGGTTGCGTCGCGCCCTGGCCGCTCTGCCGATATGGTCAACAAATCGCTAATTTGATTCAATTTGGACGCAATCGCCGTTGTCATTGGCCGTTCAGCATCGGCAGGCTAGGCATGGTCCATTCAGGGAGGCTTTCCATGATCCGTTTCGTGCTGGCGCTGGCGGCGCTGCTGTTGTTCGTGCCGATCGCGCAGGCGGCGAGCTTCGATTGCGCCAAGGCGGAGACCTCGTTCGAGACGGCGATCTGCGATCATCCCGATCTGTCGCGAGAGGATGAAATCCTCGCCAAGGCCTACGCCACGGCGATCGGCGGTCTCTCGGGCGACGCGGTCGGCGTATTGAAGGCCACCCAGCACAGCTGGCTCGACTACGCGGCGCGCGTCTGCAGCGACGACGCGACGCCGATCGAGGGCGACTATACCGACGACCAGGCGCAATGCCTCGTCTCTACCTACAAGACGCGCATCGGTTCGCTCGAGGCCAGCCGCATGCTGGGCGGTTATCGCTTCTATCCGGTCGAGCAATATCTGGTGGAGCAGGACACCGATGCCGACACGGACTCCTACAACAAGGTGGCCGAGAAGCACTTCCTGACGGTCAGGATCGACGGCGACGACGACACCGCGGCCGCCTTCAACGCGATGACCGAGAAGGATCGCGCCGGGTATGGCGATTTCTTCGACGGCGACGGCAATATCGCGACCGGCGACACCACCGACGACATCGACATCACCACCACGGTCAAGGCGGTGACCGACTATCGCATCACGCTCCAGAGCGACAACTACAATTACGGGCATGGCGCGGCGCACGGCAATTATGCTACGACCTATCTGCACTTCCTCGTCGGCGAGAACCGGCCGCTCAAGGCCAGCGACGTGTTCACCGGCAAGGGCTGGGAGAAGACGCTCGGCAAGCTGGTGACCGACAAGACCAAGGCGCAGCTGGGCGACGGCTATTTCGACGATTCGGAGGGGGACATTCCCAAGCTCGCCGCCGATCCGACCCGCTGGGACTTTTCCGATGAGGGGCTGATCATCCAGTTCGAGCCCTACGAGGTCGCGTCCTATGCCGACGGGGCGGTGACCGTAACAGTGCCGTGGGACGATATCCGCGACCTGATGGCCGAGAACGCCGACCAGCTGATCTACTGATCAGGCGAGCAGGTCGGCCCAGGCGGGGTGGCGCTTGAACTGCACCACGGCGTAGCTGCATTCGGGCTTGATCTTGACGGCGTCGCGCCGCGCGTCGGCGATGGCGCGCTCCATCATCAGCATGGCGATGTTGTTGCCGCGGAATTCGGGCGGCGTGTAGGTGTGATCGATGGCGATCGCGTCAGTGCCGATCTTGCGGAAGGTCATCTCGGCCTCGAGCCCGCCGGGCAGGTGGATGACGTAGCGGCCATGGCCGGGGCGGTCTTCGCGCTCGACGACGAGATCATCGCTCATGGCGCACTCCTAGACGTGGGTGACGTTGGGCGCCAGTTCGGGGAACAGCGCCCGCTGACTGAGATAGGGATGAATGGCGAGCGCCGCCACCATATCCTTGAGAGCCAAGTCGCGTTTGCCCTGCTTGAGGTAGATCGAGACGCGGCCGCTGAGCGCTCCGAAATGCCGGGGTTCGAGCGCCAGCACCTTGTCGATGTCGGCGAGCGAGGCGTCGAGATCGCCCATCACGTAATAGAGCGTGGCGCGCTGGTTCCAGCCCTCGGCGTAATCGGGATAATCGTGCACGACGCCGCTCAGCAGGCCGAGCGCGCTGGGGAAGTCGCCGCTCTGCATGGCCACGCCGGCCTTCTGCATCTTGTCGGCCAGCTCGGGAATGTCGGGATGGAACCACTGGTCCCAGATCTGCGCGGCGATGTCGTCGGCCTCGCCGGCGTCCTGGGCGACCCTGAGCTGGGCGAACAGTTCGTCGAGCGCGGCGGCATCGGCATATTCATGGGCCGCAAGCGAGGGCGGGGCCACCAGCAACAGGGCCACGAGCACGGCGCCGATAAGGCCGAAGAGCTTGCGCATGAGTGAAAGCTAGGCGCCGCCGGGGCGTCGAGTCCAGTGCGGAGTTTGTGACGAGGCGCGGATTAACTCGGCGTCTCGTCTGTTTTCGGCTTCCGCCAGCGGGCCTGCAGCGATTTGCCGAAATCGCCCATCAGCGGAGCGAACAGCAGCACGATGCGCTTCCAGTAGTGAATCAGCAGCGCTGCCGCGATCACCACGACGGTGCCGATCAGCAGCACCAGCTCGACGCTGAGCCCGATCGACTTGAGCCAGGCGCTGAGCAGCATGCCGGGCAGGATATGCGCCGCCGCCCAGACAAAGGCCGAGATGACGTTGATGAAGGTGAAGCGGCCCCAGTTCATCCCCAGCATGCCGGCAATGCCCGGGATCACGGCTTTGACGCCGGTGATGAAGCGGCCGATGAAGATCGCCGCGGCGCCGTGCTTCTGGAAGAACTCCTCGCCCTGCGAGATCAAATGGAGGTAGTTCTTGAAGGGCCAGACCCCCTTGATGCGGTCCTTGAAATAGTGGCCGATGCCGTAGGAAATCGCGTCGCCGATCACCGCGCCGGCGACGGCTGCGAGATAGATCGGCCAGAACGGCAGCTTGTCGTCGGCGATCAGTCCGCCGGTCAGCACCAGGATCGGCAGCGAGGGGACCAGCAGGCCGAGGATGAACACCGCCTCGCCGATGCAGACGAGGAAGATAAACAGCACGGCAAGGGGCAGATTGCCCGAGATGCCGTCGAGGATGTGCTCGAGATAGGTGGTTATGGCATCCAAAAAGCCCACTTGCGGTCTCCCCTGGCCGTAGCGGACCCAGCGGTCTGCCTCATCCTCCACCCTATATGGAGCACGTATCGACGAAGTAAACCGCCCCTGCGGCAACTTGTGGACGGCCGCTGCAACCCGTTAACTGTGCGGCAGAGGGGCGCCGATCCTGCGAACGCTCCCGGGAGACCTGCTATGGCCTTGATCCGCCACATGATTGCCGCCGGCCCGCGTCCGGTGGCGCCGTTTTCGCACGCCGTCGAGGCCGACGGCTTCGTTTTCGTCACCGGCCAGATGCCGACCGATCCTGCGGCGCCCGATGCGCCGTTGCCTGAGGGAATCGAGGCCCAGACGCGCCGGGTGTTCGACAATCTCAGGATCGTGCTGGGCGGCATCGGCCTGGGGCTCGAGCACGTGGTGATGGCGCGGATCTATCTCACCGAGTTCAAGCGCGATTATGCCGCGCTCAACCGCCTCTGGCCGGAGTTCTTCCCGAAGGGCGAATTGCCGGCGCGGACCACGGTGGGAGTCACGGCGCTGGCGGTCGATGCGCTGGTCGAGATCGACCTGGTGGTGAAGCGGCCGTAGTCGTCCCTCACGACTGCACGATTTCAAAGAACTCTCCTCCAATGTCTGGACGAGCAAGGGCACCCGGTTGCCCGGTTTCGGTGGAAGGCAGAGCGCTCCGAGACGCGCTACGTCCCTGAGTACTATGTATGAGACGCATCGCGCCCCGGAGGCCGGGATTTGTGGCCTGCATGGACTTCGGCGTGCGCCGAGAGCCGTCCGCCAGCCTCCGCCCGCGCACGAAACGCAGCGGCCCGACAGTCCCACCCCGCAATCACTCGTCATGATCTCGCTCATGCGAGGGGAATGAAGGGATGATACCACGGGTCGCAGGCGGTTCGACAACTTCGCCGATGTTTCGCGGAAGGCGTTGTGGGGGCTGGGAAATTGGTTGGGGCTAGAATGCCGTTCAGCGCTCATGCCCGCCGCTAGATGACGGCGAACAGCATGCCTATCGCACCCAGCGCGACCACCACCAGCACAGGTGGCAGATCCAGCAGCAGGGCAATCAGCCCGAGTGCTGCCAACCCGGCATCCAGCCAGTCGCCGACGGCGCCGGTGAACACCGGGTTGTAGAGTGCCGCCAGCAGCAGGCCAACCACAGCGGCATTGGCCAGATCGAGGGCGCGACGGGCGCGCGGCAGCGTCTTGAGCCGCTCCCAATAAGGCAGCGCACCGAACACCAGCAGGAACGACGGCAGGTAGATCGCGCCCAGCGCCAGCAGCCCGCCGGCCCAGCCATTGGGCGGGCCTTTCAGCAGGACCCCGGCGTAAAGGGCGAAGGAGAACAGGGGCCCCGGTACCGCCTGCGCCGCGCCGTAACCAGCAAGGAAGAGGTCGCGGTCGATCAGGCCCGTCCGGACCAGTTCGTTCTGCAGCAGCGGCAGCACCACATGGCCGCCTCCGAACACCAGTGCTCCCGTGCGATAGAACCGCGCAGCGATATCGGCGACCGGGTCATGGGTCAGCGTGACGAGCAGGGGCAGTCCGATCAGCAGCGCTGCGAACAGCGCCAGCGCAACGGGTGCGGAGCGCGGTGCGCGTGGCGCCTCCAACGGCATGGCTGGCCTGGCCGGCAGCGCGGCGCCGGCTGCCGCGAAGACGGTGATAACGAGCACCGGCACGAGCGGCAGGGGTGAGTTCAGCACCGCGATGGCCGCGATGAGAGCGACCACACGACGCGGCCCGTCGGGTGCGAGTCGCGTGCCCATCTGCCAGACGGCCTGCGCTACCACGGCCAGCGCGGCGAGCTTGAGCCCATGCAGCAGGCCAGCCCCAACCGGTCCGGTCCACAGATCGGCGCCCAGCGCTACCGCATAGAGGATCAGCACCGAGGGCAGGGTGAACCCGACCCAGGCCGCAAGCGCGCCGGCCAGCCCGGCGCGCATCCTCCCGATGGCGATGCCGACCTGGCTCGATGCCGGGCCCGGCAGGAACTGGCAGAAGGCGACGAGTTCGGCATAGGCCGTCTCATCGAGCCATCGCCGACGCGTGACAAAGGCCCGCCGGAAATACCCAAGGTGCGCTACCGGCCCGCCAAAGCTCGTAAAGCCGAGGCCGAGAAAGACGACGAACAGCTCGGTGATGCGGGCGACACGCGACGGCATGGGCCGGTGTCGCAAGCGTGCGCCGCGAGGTCAATGCCCTGGAGTCTGGTGCGAGGGGCCACCGCCTCCGTCACGCCACTTCCCCCAAAGCTTCGCATAGGGGAGGACCCGACTGAAGCTGCGGTCGTTGGGTGCTGACTGAGGGCAAACACCCCCTCACCAAGCTTGCTACGGGCGCTTTTTGTCGCTCTGTCCGAGCGATCCCAAACGGGTTCGCTCGGCCAACCGCACTAACGGCCTAGCTTCGCTATCCTCCCCCACCAGGGGGGAGGATGTCCGTGGTGACTTCTCAGTCAGCCTGTCAGGCCTGGTAGGCTTTGACCTTCTGGGTCTGCTCGCCGAGGCCCTGGATGCCCAGGTGCATGGTCTGGCCGGGCTTGAGCCAGATGGGGGTCGGCTTGATGCCCATGCCGACGCCCGGAGGGGTGCCGGTGGAGATGACATCGCCGGGCTGCAGGGACATGAACTGGGAGATGTAGCTCACCAGCATGCGCACGCCGTAGATCATCGTTCTGGTATTGCCGTTCTGGTAGCGATGGCCGTCGACCTCGAGCCACATATCGAGGTTCTGCGGATCGCCGGCCTCGTCGGGGGTGACCAGCCAGGGGCCGATGGGGCCGAACGTGTCGGCGGACTTGCCCTTGGTCCACTGGCCGCCACGCTCCTGCTGGAAGTGGCGTTCGCTGAGGTCGTTGCAGACGCAGTAGCCGGCGACGTGATCCAGCGAGTTGGCCTCGTCGACGTAGCGGGCTTCCTTGCCGATGACGACAGCGAGCTCGACTTCCCAGTCGGGCTTGATCGAGTTCTTGGGGATGATGACGTCGTCGTTGGGGCCGATGATGGCGCTGGTCGATTTGTGGAAGAGGATCGGCTCGGGCGGGATGGCGGCGCCGGTCTCGGCGGCGTGGTCGGCATAGTTGAGGCCGACGCAGATGAACTTGCCGACGAAGCCGACGCAGGGACCGATGCGGAGGCTCTTGTCGAGCACCGGCAGGCTGGCCGGATTGGCGGCGCGGATCTTCGCCATGCCGTCGGGCGTCAGCGCGTCGCCCTTGAGATCGGGGACGATCGAGCTCAGGTCGCGATAGGTGCCGTCCGAATGGAGGAGGGCGGGCTTTTCGCTGCCCTTGGGGCCGACGCGCAGCAGTTTCATCTCAGAACTCCGATCTGGTTTTCCGGCTCTCTATGGGGCCGGGGAAGGAAAATCGAGGGCGACTTAAGGCGAATCCGTCAACCCGTGGGAACGATTTCATCAGCGAAGCGCTCGCCGTCGGCAAACAGCTCCGGCGTGGTGCGGGCGAAGGCGATGAGCTCGCCGGTGACCTTGTCGATATGGGCCCGCATGGCGGCGGCGGCCGCGTCGGCGTCGCCGCGCGACACGGCGTCGGCGATGGCCTTGTGCTCGGACTGGGTCAGCGACAGGCGGCGTGGATCGAGGATCAGGCGGCGGGCGCGGTCGAGGTTGGCGCGGGCATTGTCGAGCACGGCGCGGATGCGATCGAAGCGCAGGGCGGTGAACAGCACCTCGTGGAATTCGAGATCGTATTTGTGGAACATCTCGCGGTCGCCCTTGCGGGCGGCTTTGGTCTGTTCGGCGAGATTGGCCTCGAGCTTTTCGAGCACGCCCTCGGGGCGGCGGGCGACGAGGGCGCGGACCGCCTCGCTCTCCAGCGCCTTGCGGATCAGCATGTACTCAACGACGTCGGCGATTTTCACGCGGCTCACCAGCGAACCGCGCTGCGGCATGATCTCGACGAGGCCCTCGGCCTGGAGGCGTGCCAGCGCTTCGGACACCGGGAAGCGCGAGACGCCGAGGCGTTCGCAGATCAGGCCCTTGTCGAGCACCTCGCCGGGCGCCAGCTCGAGCGTGACGATGGCGTTGCGCAGCTGTTCGGTGACCGACGCGGTGACGCTGCCGCGCTGCGGGGTGGCGGCGTTCCCGAGAAATTTGTAGGGGATTTCGGCTGCGCTCATGCTAACATGTTAGTTGCATCGAGGCGGTGACGCAACCGCCGGAAGGAAAGCCGAAATGTCCGAAACCATGTCCCGCCCCGCCGCCAAGACGCTGCTGCTCAACCCCGCCGACAATGTCGCGGTGGCGCTCAGCAATCTCGATGTCGGCACGGAGACGCCGCAAGGCGTCAAGACCATCAAGCGTGTGCCCAAGGGCCACAAATTCACCGTGCGAGCGGTGCGGGCCGGCGAGGCGATCGTCAAGTTCGGGCAGATCATCGGCTTTGCCAAGCAGGAACTGCCGGCGGGCGAATGGGTGCACGAGCACAATTGCTCGATCGGCGAGGAGCATGGCGCCTTCACCCGCGACTATGAGTTTTGCGAAGGCGTGGTGCCGACTGAGTTCACGCCCGATGCCGAACGGCGGACCTTCGAGGGCTTTCGGCGGGCCAACGGCAAGGCGGGGACGCGCAATTATCTCGGCATCCTGACCTCGGTGAACTGCTCGGCGACGGTGGCCAAATACATCGCGCAGGAGATCACCCGCTCGGGCGTGCTCGACGACTATCCGACGATCGACGGGGTGATCCCGTTCGTGCACGGCACGGGCTGCGCCATGGACCTCGACGGCGAGGGCTTCAACATATTGCGCCGCACGCAATGGGGCTACACGTCCAACCCCAATCTCGGCGGCGCGCTGCTGGTGGGCCTGGGCTGTGAGGCCTTCCAGATCGGCCGGATGAAGGAGGTCTACGGCGTCACCGATAACGAGACGTTCCAGACCATGACGATCCAGGAGATCGGCGGCACCAAGAAGATGGTCGAGTGGGGCGTGCAGCGGGTCATGGAAATGCTGCCGATCATCGCCAAAGCCGAGCGCGAGACGATCCCGGCGAGCGAGCTGGTGCTGGCGCTGCAATGCGGCGGCTCGGACGGCTATTCGGGCATTACCGCCAACCCGGCGCTGGGCGTTGCGGCGGATCTGCTGGTGGCCGAGGGCGGTACGGCGATCCTCAGCGAGACGCCGGAGATCTATGGCGCCGAGCATCTGCTGACGCGGCGTGCGGTGAGCCGCGAGGTCGGCGAGAAGCTGATCGCGCGCATCAAGTGGTGGGAAGACTACACGGCGCGCAACAAGGGCGAGATGAACAACAATCCCTCGCCGGGCAACAAGCTGGGCGGGTTGACGACGATCCTCGAGAAGTCGCTGGGCGCGGCGGCCAAGGGCGGCACCTCGCCGCTGACGGCGGTCTACGAATATGCCGAGCTGGTGACCGAGAAGGGTTTCGTGTTCATGGACACGCCCGGCTTCGATCCGGTGTCGGCGACCGGGCAGGTGGCGGGCGGCGCCAACATCCTCGCCTTCACCACGGGGCGCGGGTCGGCCTATGGCTGCAAGCCGGTGCCGTCGGTGAAGCTCGCGACGAACTCGGATCTGTGGCGGCGCATGGGCGACGACATGGACATCAATTGCGGCGATATCGTCGAGGGGCTATCGAGCGTCGAGGAAAAGGGACGCGAGATTTTCGAGGTGCTGCTCAAGATCGCTTCGGGCGAGCGCAGCAAATCGGAACAGCTCGGCTACGGCGACAATGAGTTCGTCCCCTGGCAGGTCGGAGCGGTGATGTGATGCAGTATCGGCGACTGGGCAATTCGGGCGCGGTGGTGACGGCGTGGTGCCTGGGCACCATGACGTTCGGCGACGAGGCGGACGAGGCGACCTCGTTCGCGCTGATGGACGCCTATGCCAAAGCGGGCGGCAATTTCCTCGACACGGCGGACGTCTATTCGGCCGGTGCGTCGGAGACGATCATCGGCAAGTGGCTGAAGGCCCGGCCCACCGAAGCGCGCGAGATGGTGATCGCCAGCAAGGCGCGCTTTCCGATGGGCGAGAAGCCGCCGAACGACCTCGGGCTGTCGCGGCGGCATCTGGGGCTGGCGCTCGAGGATTCGCTGAAGCGGCTCGGGGTCGAGCGGATCGATCTCTACCAGATGCATGCGTGGGACGCGCTGACGCCGATCGAGGAGACGCTGCGCTTCCTCGACGATGCGGTGCGAGCGGGCAAGATCGCCTATTACGGCTTCTCCAATTTCGTCGGCTGGCAGGTGACCAAGGCGGCCGAGATCGCCAAGGCCAAGGGTTTTACCGCGCCGGTGACGCTGCAGCCGCACTACAATCTGCTGGTGCGCGACATCGAGCATGAGATCGTGCCGGCCTGTCTCGACCAGGGGATGGGGCTGCTGCCGTGGTCGCCGTTGGGCGGCGGGTGGCTGTCGGGCAAATACAAGCGCGACACGCTGCCGACGGGCGCGACGCGGCTGGGCGACAATCCCAATCGCGGCATGGAGGCGTACGGGCCGCGCAATGCGTCGGAACGGACGTGGCGGGTGATCGAGGCGGTCGAGACGATCGCCAAGTGGCACGGTGTTTCCATGGCGGAGGTGGCGCTGGCCTGGGTCGCGGCCAAGCCGGCGGTGACCTCGGTGATCCTCGGCGCGCGCACCCTGGCGCAGCTCGAGCAGAACATGAAGGCCGACGCGCTGACGCTGACGGCCGGCGAGATGGCGACGCTGGACGCGGCCAGCGCGCCCGAGATCGGCGACTATCCGTACGGGCCGGGCGGCGTGAACCAGCGCCATCGCAAGCTCGAGGGCGGCCGGTGAAGACGATCTTCGCCGATCCGACGCCGCGCTGGGTACCGTTCACGGCGGCGGCGATGATCGTGGCCGGCGTGTGGGTGGCGAGCGTGTGGGAGAGCTTCGAATTCGCCTTCGCGACGAAGTTCGCGGTGGGGCTCGCCTGCGTGCTGTTCGTGCTGATCTTTTTCCACGGCCGCTTCTACTGGAAGGGGCAGGTCGACCGGATCGTCGGCGATGGCGCGCATTACGAGGCGCGGACCTCGATCTGGGTGGGCCGCGGCCGGACCATTGCGTTCGCGCCGCAGGAGGCAACCGGCTGGCGGGCGTCGCCGCGCACCACCAGCAAAGGCGGCGCGCCGGACGAATTGGGGACCATCTATTTCACCGCCCAGGGCAGGGAGCTCGAGCTGAGCTTCGTCAATCCCAGGCTGGTGGACGTGGAGGGACTGACGGCGCTGAACCCGGCCTTCTTCGCCAAGGTGAAGGCGGACTATCCGGGGTGGAAGCCGGTCGCATGAAGGCGGTGCTGGTGCGCATCACCGGGCGCGTGCAGGGCGTGGGCTATCGCGCCTGGACGGAAGAGAATGCGCGCTCGCGCGGGCTGGGCGGCTGGGTGCGCAACCGGCGCGACGGCTCGGTCGAAGCGCTGATCGCCGGCGCCGACGACAAGGTCGACGAGATGCTCGCTTATTTCTGGCAGGGGCCGATGTCGAGCCGGGTGGAGCGGGTGGACTCGGAGCCCGCCGCACAGCCGATGCAGCTGGGGTTCCGGACCCTGCCGACGGCCTGAGTCGCAGGCGAACGGCGTTCCATGCGAGTGTCGGATGGCGGAACTGATCGGCTGATCAGGGCTTTAGGCTGTCACAAATCCGCCCGCCAAAGGTCATCGATCCGCCAGGCGTCATAGTTAATGAACTATGACGTTTCCTTCGCCCCATCGGGAGATCGCCATGCGTGCTTCTGAATTGACGGCCAACCACCTGTTTGCCCGCGCCACCAGCGGCGGGCGGCTCGATATCCGCTACGACCCGGAGACCAATGCGGTGGTCTTCATCGAAGACGACTGGTCCGCCGATGGCCGGGGTGCGGCGACGCCGCGCACGGCGTTCCGCGAGCAGCTGGATACGCCCAAGGTGCGCCGGCTGCGGCGGCGGGCGGCGTAGGTCTGACTGAGAGCAAGAACCCCCTCACCAAGCTCCGCTAAGGCGCTTTTCCTTCGCTCTGTCCGAGCGATCCCAAACGGGCTCGCTCGGCCAACCGTAGCATCTTTGTTGCTCTGGCCGATCGATCCCGAACGGGCTCGCTCGGCCAACCGTAGCTTCTTTGTTGCTCTGGCCGATCGATCCCGAACGGGCTCGCTCGGCCAACCGCTTGGGCGCCTAGCTTCGCTATCCTCCCCCACCAAGGGGGGAGGATGTCTGTGCCGACTTCACCGGCGTGGTCCTGTTCAGGCGACCTTGAACCAGGGGTCGATGCCGTAGCTCCAGACCAGCTCTTCGCCGGCAGCGATATTGCGCAGCGCGTAGATGCAGAGCACTTCGCCCTCGATGTCCGCTTCGATCTTGCAGTTGGGCGTATCGGAGTGGTTCAGCAGGCCGGCGAAGCCGAGCGGGAAGGCCTGCACGTAAGGCGGGTCGGCCCACTCGAAGGGGTAGTGGCTGAGCACCGTCGAGCGGTCGAGGCGGTCGCGGCGCTTCATGCGGATAACGGGCGACGCTTCGACGAGCCGGCCGCGCTTGATGGGGCGGGTGGTGACGACACCGCGGCCCTTTCCCTCGATCGGGACCAGCTTAAGGAGGCCCGGTTCGGGCAGGACGATCTTTGCGGACACTGTGAGGAGACTGCTGTTGGGGTTGCACCAAAGCGGCAAGGTTTCGCCGCCGGGCTCTCATACATGAAGCGGCCGCAGTCTGTCTCGCGAGCCGTGGAAATCTCCCGGCGGAATTGTGCTAGTGGCGATGCCGGTGCAGCGGGGCGGCGCCGGCGAGGCTCTCGATGATGGGGCAATCGGGCCGGTCGCCGCCATCGCAGCAATGAGCGAGGTGGCTGAGGGTCGAGCGCATTTCGCCGAGCAGCGCAATCTTGGCGTCGAGTTCGGCGATGTGGCTGAGGGTGAGCGCCTTGACGTCGCGGCTCGAACGGCGGCGATCGGTCCACAGGCGGAGCAGGTCGCGGATTTCGTCGATCGAAAAGCCGAGGTCACGGGCGCGGCGGATGAAGCCGAGGCGGTGCACGTCCTCGGCACCATAGTCGCGATAGTTGGAGTCGCGACGGTCCGCCGCCGGGATGAGACCGATGGACTCGTAGTGACGGATCATCTTGGCCGAGACGCCGGTGGCCTTGCTGGCCTCGCCGATCTGCATGAGCGCACCCACATATTCGCTTGACCTTACCATGATGGGAAGGTGTAGGCGGGAGGTCAAGAGTGAGCTTCTGACTTCGGAGATGATGGATGGACGAGCATCAGCACGGGCATGACGGCGGGACGGCGATCGACCCGATCTGCCAGATGGTGGTCGATCCGCTGACGGCGCGGTCGGCGGAAGTTGGCGGCAAGACGTATTATTTCTGCTCGGAGGGGTGCCGGACGAAGTTCGTGGCGGATCCGGAGAAGTATCTCCAGGCGGCGTTCGTGGTTGGGGGAAGGCCCCCTCATCCGGCTGTCGCCACCTTCTCCCCCGAGGGGAGAAGGCCATTGAACCGAGGCCCCCAGACGAGCGGCCTTCTCCCTTCGGGGGAGAAGGTGCCCGAAGGGCGGATGAGGGGGCCTTCGTCCCACACTCATGCCAGCACCACATATACCTGCCCGATGCATCCCGAAATCGTGCAGGACGGCCCCGGGCATTGTCCGATCTGCGGCATGGCGCTCGAGCCGATGGTGGCGTCGCTCGACGATGGGCCGAATCCGGAGCTCATCGACTTCACGCGGCGGCTGATCGTGTCGGCCGGACTGAGCGTGCCGATCCTGGTGCTGTCGATGGGCGAGGTGGTGGGGCTCGATTTCCGGGCGATGCTGGGGACGTGGTTCGGCTGGGTCGAGCTGGTGCTCTGTTCGCCGGTGGTATTGTGGGCGGCGTGGCCGTTCTTCCGGCGGTTCTGGGCGTCGCTGGTCAATCGCTCGCCCAATATGTGGACGCTGATCGGGCTGGGCGTCGGGGCGGCGTATCTGTTCTCGGTCGTCGCGGTGATTGCGCCGCAATTGCTGCCGATGGGCGGCACGATAGGGCCGCCGGTGTATTTCGAATCGGCCGCGGTGATCGTGGCGCTGGTGTTTGTCGGGCAGGTGCTGGAGCTGCGTGCGCGCGACGCGACGGGCAAGGCGATCCGCGCGCTGCTGCAACTGGCGCCGAAGCTGGCGCGGCGGGTGCGTGACGGGCGCGAGGAAGAGGTGCCGCTGGAGCAGGTCGTCGCAGGCGACCTGTTGCGCGTGCGGCCCGGCGAGGCCGTGCCGGTCGATGGCGAGGTGATCGAGGGCGAGAGCGAGGTGGACGAGGCGATGCTGACCGGCGAGCCGCTGCCGGTGCACAAGGCCGCCGGCGATGCAGTGACCGGCGGCACGCTCAACGGCAGCGGCAGCGTGGTGATGCGGGCGACGGCGGTGGGCGCGGCGACGCGGCTCAGCCAGATCGTGGCGCTGGTGGGTCAGGCACAGCGGAGCCGCGCGCCGATCCAGGCGCTGGCCGACCGGGTCGCGGCATGGTTCGTGCCGCTGGTGGTGGCGATCGCCGTGCTGGCGTTCATCGCGTGGCTGGCGGCGACGCATGATTTCGCGCAGGCGCTGGTGGCGGCGATTTCGGTGCTGATCATTGCATGCCCGTGCGCGCTGGGGCTGGCAACGCCGATGTCGGTGATGGTGGCGACGGGCCGCGGCGCGCATGCGGGCGTGCTGGTGAAGGATGCCACCGCGCTCGAGGCGCTGGCGGGTGCCGATACGCTGATCGTGGACAAGACCGGGACGCTGACCGAGGGGCGGCCGGTGCTGGGGCAGGTGGTGCCCGACAAGGGCGTCGACGAGGGCTGGGTGCTGGCGATCGCCGCGGCGCTGGAACGTGGTTCTGCCCATCCGCTGGCGCACGCGATCACCACCGGGGCGAAGGCGCGTGGAGCGAAGGAGCTCAGCGTGATCGGCTTCCGCTCGGTGACGGGCAAGGGCGTCACGGGCGTGCTGCGCGGCGTGCGGCTGGGGCTGGGCAATGCGGCGATGATGGCGGAGCTCGGCGCGCCGGTGCCCGAGGCGTTCGCGGCGTTGCAGGCGGAGCATGCGGGCCGGGGCCGGACGGCGATGTTCGTGGCCGAAGGCGGCAAGGTGATCGGGCTGGTGACGGTGACCGATCCGATCAAGGCGTCGGCACGCGACGCCATCGCCGCGCTCCGGGCCGATGGCATCGAGATCGTGATGGCGACGGGCGATGCGAAGGGCACGGCCGAGGCGGTGGGGCGCGAGCTGGGGCTGTCGCGGGTCGAGGCCGGCATGACCCCCGAGGGCAAGCATGAGCTGGTGGCGTCGCTGAAGGCGGCGGGCAGGCACGTGGCGTTCGCCGGCGATGGGGTGAACGACGCCCCGGCGCTGGCTGCCGCCGATGTCGGCATCGCGATGGGGACGGGGGCCGACGTGGCGATCGAGTCGGCGGGCATCACGCTGCTCAAGGGCGACCTCGCGGGCGCAATGCGGGCGCGAAAACTGGCGCGGGCGACGCTGGGCAATATCCGGCAGAACCTCTGGTTCGCCTTCGGCTACAATGCGCTGGGCGTGCCGATCGCGGCGGGCGTGCTCTATCCGCTGACCGGCTGGCTGCTGTCGCCGATGCTGGCGGCGGCAGCGATGGCGCTGAGTTCGGTGAGCGTGATCGGCAATGCGCTACGGCTGGGGCGGGTGAAGCTCTAGCAGTCGGGTCCTCCCCTAAGCGAAGCTTGGGGGAGGTGGCGCGAAGCGACGGAGGGGTGGCCGCTTGCGCAAACGGTGTGTGTGGGGCCACCCCCTCCGTCACGCTACGCGTGCCACCTCCCCCACGGCCTTGCCGTAGGGGAGGGGTGACTGAGGGCTTTGCTAAAGCCAGCCGTCGGCGAACTCGTCGCGATGCGCCTTGAGGGCAGCAGTGCTGGGAGCGTGCGCCGGATCGGTTGGCATCGTCAGCCGACCGATCGGGTTCAGGCGCTCGAGAAACTCAGGGTCGACGACGTCGAGCGCGACAAGGAATTCGTTGCGACTGCCGATGGCGAGGTGGCCTTGCTCGTAGGCGTGGATGGCGTCCGTCGAAGCGGGCACGAGGTTGCCCGGGGCGAGGCCGCCGGCCGGATCGAGGCGCAGCAGCCAGCCAAGCGGATCGGCCTGCGCTTCTGTTTTCAGGTCGGCGCCGGTGAATGCGCAACGATGGTTCCAGGCAGCGTAGACGGAGGTGAGGTCGAGCGCTGCGCCGAATGGCGCCTGTGCTTCCTCGAATCCGCCTTTTGGCCGCTTCGCCACGCGGTTGTCTCCCAATGGGTGACAACCGTACGGGATAGAACCTACATCGGCAAATCCGGCCGTTCAGCAGGCCACTAACATGTTAGTTGACCACTAACATGTTAGTGGCGTAGTTTGACCGCAACACAGGGGTTTTGCATGTCCGCACTCGATCGCGCGCTTACCATCGAGGATCTGAAGAAGCTGGCGAAGCGCCGGGTGCCCCGGCAGTTCTTCGATTATGCGGATTCGGGCGCCTGGACCGAGGGGACGTATCGGGCCAACGAGGAGGATTTCCGCAAGATCACCTTCCGGCAGCGCGTGGCGGTGGACATGTCGAACCGCACGCTGGCCTCGACCATGATGGGGCAGCCCGTGTCGATGCCGGTCGGCATCGCGCCGGTGGGTTCGACCGGCATGCAGCAGGCCGATGGCGAGATCAAAGCCGCCAGGGCGGCGCAGGCGGCGGGCATTCCGTTCGTGCTCTCGACGATGGCGATCTCGTCGATCGAGGACATCGCGGAAAACACTACAGCGCCGTTCTGGTACCAGCTCTATGTGATGAAGGATCGCGACTTCATCCTCAGGCTGATCGATCGCGCCAAGGCGGCGAAGTGTCCCGTGCTGGTGCTGACGATGGATCTGCAGATTCTTGGGCAGCGACACAAGGACATCCGCAACGGGCTGCTGGTGCCGCCGAAGTTCACGCCGAAATTCGTGGCCGAAATGGCGATGAAGCCGGCCTGGGCGTTCGGCATGCTGGGCACCAAGCGGCGGACGTTCCGCAACATCGCCGGGCACGTCAAGGACGCGACCAATCTGCGCTCGCTCACCATCTGGAGCCGCGAACAGTTCGAGCAGAAGCTCAACTGGTCGGACATCAAATGGGTCAAGGAGCGGTTCGGCGGACCGGTGCTGATCAAGGGCGTGCTCGATGCCGAGGACGCCCAGCTGGCGGTGGACAACGGCGCCGACGGCATCATCGTGTCCAACCATGGCGGGCGGCAGCTCGATGGGGCGCCGTCCTCGATCCGGGTGCTGCCCGAGATCGTCGACCGCGTCGGCGCCAAGACCGAGGTCTACATGGATGGCGGCGTGCGCTCGGGGCAGGATGTGCTGAAGGCGCTGGCGCTGGGCGCGAAGGGCACGTTCGTCGGCCGCGCCATGGTCTACGGGCTGGGCGCCGGCGGCGAGGCCGGGGTGACGCGCGCGCTCGACATCATCCGCTACGAGATGGACGTCACCATGGCGCTGATGGGCGAGCGCGACGTGCGCAATATCGGGCTGCACAACATCTACTCGAACGACCTCGACCGGCGGCAGGGGTATTGAAGGCCGCCCTCCCGACGGAGGGTATCGTGGCTTCACTCGACGCAGCATTGACCATCGGCGATCTGAAGGAGCGGGCGCGGCGGCGCGTGCCCCGGCAGTTCTTCGACTATGCGGAATCAGGGTCGTGGACACAGACGACGTTCCGCGCCAACGAGACCGATTTTGCCGGGATCAGCTTCCGGCAGCGGGTGGCGGTCGATATGTCGAACCGCTCGCTGAGGACGACGATGGTCGGGCAGGAGGTGGCGATGCCGCTGGCGGTGGCGCCGGCGGCGATCTGCGGGCTGCAGGTGGCCAATGGCGAAATCCACGCCGCGCGGGCGGCACAGAAAGCCGGCATTCCGTTCAGCCTGTCGACCATGAGCATCTGTTCGATCGAGCAGGTGGCCGAAGCGGTCGAAACGCCGTTCTGGTTCCAGGTCTATGTGATGCGCGACAAGCCGTTCATGGAGCGGCTGATCGCGCGGGCCAAGGCGGCCAGCTGCCCGGCGCTGATCCTGACGATGGACCTGCAGATCCAGGGGCAGCGCCATGCCGACATCCGCAATGGCATGAAGGCGCCGCCCAGGCTCACGCCGCGCTTCCTGTGGGAGCTGATGCGCGAGCCGCGCTGGGGGCTGGGCATGCTCGGCGCGAAGAGCCGGACCTTCGGCAATGTGGTGGGGCGCGCCGAAAGCGTATCGGACCTGGGCTCGCTGTCGACCTGGATCGCCGAGCAGTTCGATCCGACCATGGACTGGAGCACCATCGGCTGGGTGAAGGATCGCTTCGGCGGGCCGGTGATCGTCAAGGGCGTACTCGATGTCGAGGATGCGCATCAGGCGGTGGCGCATGGCGCCGACGCGATCGTGGTCTCCAACCATGGCGGGCGGCAACTCGATGGGGCGGCATCGTCCATTCGCGTGCTCGGCGAGGTCGTCGATGCGGTTGGCCACAGGACGGAAGTGCTGATGGATGGCGGCATCCGCTCCGGGCAGGATCTGCTGAAGGCGCTGGCGGTGGGCGCCAAAGGCGCGTTCATCGGCCGGCCGATCCTGTACGGGCTCGGCGCCGGCGGCGAAGCGGGCGTGACGCGCGCGCTGGACATCATCCGGCAGGAGGCGGACGTGACGATGGCGCTGATGGGCGAGCGCGACGTGCGCCATGTGGGCCGGCACAACATCTATCGCAGCGGGTTCGAGCGGCACTGATCGGCTCGCCGCAGGAAACAGTCTGTTCGCCTGTTTCCGGGGATTATTTCGCCCGCCGGTTCGCAGCGATGCCAAGCCCTTGTGCGGTCATCATAATATGATTGCAGCAGTCATCATTTGTCGAAACGATGACTATCGGCCGGTCAAACCGTTGGGATTGCAGCTAAATCTGGCGGATGGTCAGGTGCGGCGTCCTCTCGCTGGAGCCGCTTTGTGACCAACACCGATCTGTCGATGTCGCCGCGCTATGACCGCGTCACCATCATTTTCCACTGGCTGACCGCGCTGTGCGTGGTGGTGCTGTTCATCACGGCGTTCTGGTGGAATGCGCTGCCGGGCGGCACGCCGCTGCGCAAGACGCTGCAGGCCTTCCACGTCTCGACGGCGATCGCGTTCACGGTGGTGTTCGTGGGCCGGGTGATCTGGAGCTGGACGGGTGGGCGCAAGCTCGCGCCGGCCAATACCGGGGTGATGGACTGGCTGGCGCGGGGCATGCACGCGCTGCTCTACGTCGCCCTCGCCACGCAGATCGTGCTCGGCTTCCTGCTGCGCTGGGCGCAGGGCGAGGAGTTCTGGTTCTTCGGGCTGTTCTACATCCCCGAGATCCTCGGGCCGGACAAGCCGTGGTCGAAGATCTGGGAGTGGTGGCACAACACCACCGGCTGGGCGGTGATCTATCTCGCCGGGGCGCACGCCATCATGGCGCTGGTGCATCACTATGTGCTGCGCGACAGCGTGCTGAAGCGGATGCTGCCGGCGCGGGGGCTTGGCGCAAGCGGCATCCCGCCAATCTGACCAAACGAAACTCCACTCCCGGGGCTACCCCCACCCACCAGCCTTCGGCTGGTCCCCCCTCCCCGCAAGGGGGAGGGAGAACAGACTGAGGGTTCCGTGGGTAGAGTAGACCGAAGTTTTAGTGGGCTACGTGCTGGCCTTGCTGGGGAAGTCGCGGCGCCAGGTGAGCTGTTCGAAGATCTTCTTGCCCAGCGCCTTGATGTCGGCTTCGGGCAGGTCGGCGACGACGGTGCAGGTGACCTTGTCGTTGGCCCAGTAATAGGCTTCGACGCCGTTGCGGTCCTCGAGCTTCCAGACTTCCTGCTTGTCGGCCAGCGGGCCCGTGATGAACAGGGTGACGCGCTGGGCCGAGGCGTTCTGGTACATCAGCTGCGCGGCGGGGCCGCTGGCGTCTTCGCCATAGCCGGGCAGCAGGCGGCCGCCGAGGAAGGTGAAACCCTGCTCGGTGAGATTTGGCGCGTCGATCGGCGTCGCGATGCGGTTGGAAAGCCAGGCCATCAGCGTGGGCGTATCGGCCTGCACTTCGACGGCGTGGGTCTTTTCCTTGATGTAGAGCGTGTGGGCGATAACCGCCTGGTCGACGAGACGCTCGGCCTGCGGCTCCTCCTGCCAGAACACGCCGCGCAGGTACCAGCCGGCACCGCCGCTGACGGCGACGATCACCAGCGCGGCGGCCATGTTGCGCAGCAGCATCGAGCGCTCGCGGCGGAAGCCGGCGGCAATGGCGTGCGGCGACAGGCGCGCCGGCACCGGCTCGCTGGCGACGGGCGCAAACAGCGCATTCAGCGCGTCGTTCTGGCGCTGCCAGCCGGTGACCAGCGCGGCAGCATCGGGATGGCTCGCCAGCCAGGCGACCACCAAAGCGCGCTGCTCTTCGCTCAACTGCCCATCGGCATAAGCGTGGAGCGCATCGGTATCGATCGCAAAGGGGGCGGCGGTCATTTCACAGTCCTTAGTCTCGGCTCTTCGCCGGTACCGGTCGCGTTCCTCAGCGCGGCCCGGGCGCGGCCGAGCCGCGACATGAGAGTTCCCATCGGTATGCCGAGCACGTCGGCGGCCTCGGCGTAGCTGAGGCCCTCGAGCACGACCAGCAGCAGGGCTTCACGCTGATCGGCGACGAGGGCATCGATGGCCCTGGCCATTTCGGCGAGCGCGATGCGTCCGGGTTGCGCCGGCGCGACCGAAGGCTCCACCACAAGCGTCTCGACCGCCACGTGCTCGCCGCGCCGGCGGGCGGTGCGCAGCTCGTTGCGGTAGAGGTTGAGCAGGATGCGGAACAGCCAGGCCTTCAGCGGACCCGTGGGTTTCCACAGCGCCTGCTTGCGGATGGCCCGCTCGATACAGTCCTGAACGAGATCGTCGGCGCGGTCGGCGTTGCGGGTCAATGCCCGCGCGTAGCGGCGGAGAGCCGGCACACTCGCTTCGATCTCGTCCAGGAACTGTTGCAAGTTCAGCCTTAGTCCTTAGCTTGGTCGCGCGCTCGAACCGGAAAACCGCTTCGCACTTTTCCTGAGCACGCTCCAGTCAGTCTCACTCGACCGCGGTGTGCCAGGTGCCGCCGACGCCGTCGCCGGTGGTGTCGCCCGGGGCCTTGTCCTTGATCCACAGGTAGAGCGGCCAGCCCTTGTAGGCGACGATCTTCTTGTCGGTGTCCTTGCGGTCGACGAGGGTGAAGTCACCCGAGACGGCCGTCGACGCGTCGACGAGGACCGGCGGCCAGTTGGTGGCGCACTGGTCGTAGCAGTTGGACATGCCGACGGCGTCCTTGTCCCAGATATAGAGGGTCATCCCCTTGGCGTCGGTGAGGATTTCCTTGCCGCCCACGGTGGCAGACTTCACGGCGCCGCCGAGGTAATCGTCGGCCATGGCGAAGGAGGTCGAGAGCAGGCCGATCGCGGCCGCGCCCAGGAGCAGAGTGCTGAGTTTCATGACGGTCTCCCTTGAGTAAACCAGGCGTGCCGGTCGGCATCGCATGACCGGTACAACAATGCGGTTGGCATCTTATTCCGGGAAACCAGAAAATTCTTGTGGCGGGAGAAGGCTTTTGGTTTCCTGACCGTCAATCCAAGGGAGGATCACCATGAAGCGACGCCAGTTCTTCGGCGCGGCTACCGCCGTTGCCGCCACCAGCCTTGCGATGCCGGCCATCGCGCAGTCGAGCCCGCAGGTCAGCTGGCGCATGACTTCGGCGTTTCCGAACTCGCTCGACACGCTGTTCGGCGCCGCCAAGCAGCTGGCGCAGTACGTGTCGGACGCGACGGACGGCAATTTCAAGATCGACGTGTTCGCGGCCGGCGAGATCGTGCCGCAGCCGCAGGCGGCGGACGCCGTAGCTTCCGGTTCGGTCGAGGCGGCGCACACCGCCTCGTATTATTACTGGGGCAAGGACCCGACCTGGCAGCTGCCGACCACCATGCCGTTCGGGCTCGATGCGCGCTCGATGAACGCCTGGTTCTATTATGGCGGCGGCAACGACCTCGCCAACCAGTTCTACAACGCGCAGGGCATCGTGGCCTTCCCGGCGGGCAATACCGGGGCGCAGATGGGCGGCTGGTTCCGCAAGGAGATCAACACGGTCGAGGATCTGCAGGGGCTGAAATTCCGTGTCGGCGGCTTTGCCGGCAAGGTGCTGCAGAAGCTCGGCATCATCCCGCAGGCGCAGCCGGCGGCGCAGATCTACGAAGCGCTGGAGAAGGGCACGATCGACGCGGCCGAGTTCGTGGGGCCCTATGACGACCAGAAGCTCGGCTTCGTGAAGGTCGCGCCGTATTACTATTATCCGGGCTGGTGGGAAGGCTCGGCGGCGCTGCACGCGATGTTCAACAAGGCCAAGTTCGACGCGCTGCCTCCCGCCTACCAGGCGATCCTCAAGGTCGCGAGCCAGGCGGTGAACCTCGACATGCTGGCGCATTACGACATGGTCAACACCTCGGCGATCCGCTCGCTGGTGGGTGCCGGGGCCAAGCTTCGGCCGTTCAGCCCGGAAATCCTCAAGGCGTCGTACGACGCGACCAACCAGACCTATGACGAGATCAGCGCCGGCAACCCGACCTTCAAGGCGATGCTCGAGTCGATGAAGGCGTTCCGCAAGGACTATTACACCTGGGCGCAGGTGGCGGATTATCCGTTCGAGACGTTCATGGTCCAGCAGCAGCGGGCCGGGACGCTGTAACACACGGTAACACTGAGGGGCCGTGCCAGGCCCCTCAGCCTCTCGTCTCCACGGCGATGACCGTGATCTCAGCGTCACCCACAGCGATGGATTTGCGCCAGACCCGTTCCTGGTTAGGCAGCGGCTCGAAGTCACCCTGGTAGGGGAGTTTCTGGCGCAACGCGGGGGGCAGGTCCGCAAGCGCGTTAGGTGGAAGATTCGAGAACCAGTCGGGCCAGCCCTTGAAGTTGCTTCGACGACTCTGCGCGATGTGCACCGCACCTTTGTAGGTCGTGACGTAGGTATAGAGCGGCATGTCTATCCTCAATTGAAATTCGGCGGCGCGTCCACGCCGAAATCCGGCGCGGTGCTCGCGCCCCCGTCGTCGAGCGGCGGTACCACGATCTGGATGCTGTCGAGGTCCTGGGTGTTCGCGGCGGGGATGAAGTCGGTCACCAGCCCCGGCCAGAGGATCAGCACGGCGACGAGGATCAGCTGCAGCACGACCCAGGGGATAGCGCCCCAATAGATGTCGGAACTCTTGACCTGTTCGCGCGGGATGATGCCGCGCAGATAGAACAAAGCGAAGCCGAAGGGCGGATGCATGAAGCTGGTCTGCATGTTGGCGCAGATCATCACGCCGAACCAGACGAGGTCGATGTTGAGCGCCTGCGCGGCGGGCGTCAGCAGCGGGATGATGATGAAGGCGATCTCGAAGAAGTCGAGGAAGAACGCCATCACGAAGATGAAGAGATTGACGAAGACAAGGAAGCCGACCGTGCCGCCGGGCAGCGAGGTCAGCATCTGTTCGATCCAGTGGCTGCCGCCGACGCCCTGGAAGACCAGCGAGAAGACGCGGCTGCCCAACAGGATGAAGACCACCATCGAGGTGAGCTTCATGGTCGAGACCATGCCTTCGTAGAGCAGCTTCCAGCTGAGGCGCCCGTTGATGGCGGCGAGGATCAGCGCACCGACGACGCCCATGGCGCCGGCTTCCGTCGGGGTCACGAGGCCGAGGAAGATGGTGCCGAGCACGATGAAGATCAGGGCCAGCGATGGGATCATGCCCTTGATGAGCTTCCTGCCCAGCGCCCAGCCGCGCAGCGTGCGGGCTTCGGGCGGCAAAGCCGGGACATCCTGCGGACGGACGATCGAGAGGATCAGCACCCAGCCGGCAAACAGCGCCACCTGCAGGATCGAAGCGCCAGTGGCGCCGATATACATGTCGCCGACCGAGCGGCCGAGCTGGTTGGCGAGCACGATCAGCACCAGCGAGGGCGGGATCAGCTGCGTGATGGTGCCCGAGGCGGCGATCACGCCGGTGGCGTGACGGACGGAGTAGCCGTAGCGCTGCATCACGGGCAGCGAGATGAGGCCCATGGCGATCACCGAGGCGGCGACGGTGCCGGTGATGGCGCCGAGCACGGCGCCCACGAGGATCACCGCATAGCTCAACCCGCCGCGGATGCCGCCGAAGAGCTGGCCGAAGCCATCGAGCAAATCTTCGGCGAGGCCGCAGCGCTCGAGGATGGCGCCCATCAGGGTGAAGAACGGGATGGCCAGCAGCAGGTCGTTCGAGAGCACGCCATAGAGCTGGTAGGTGAGGTTGCCGAGGAAGTCGGGCGCGATCAGGCCCATCTGGATGGCGGCGAGGCCGAAGAACAGGCCGACGGCGCTGAGCGAGAAGGCGGCCGGATAGCCCAGCAGCATGAACAGGATCAGGCCGCCGAACATCAGCGGGGCCATGTTGGCCCGGATGAGGTCCATCATTGCAGCGGCTTCTCGTAGGCGAACTCGCGCACATAGGTGGTGGTCAGCGCGAGGATGCATTTGAGGATTTCGGCGAGGCCCTGCAGGCCGAGGATGGCGAAGCCGACGGGCAGCAGCATCTTGGCGGGCCAGACCGGCAGGCCGCCGGCATTGGCGGAGCCTTCCGCCGTCGCCAGCGATTCCCAGGCCCAGCCCCAGGTGAAGAAGATCAAGAGGATGCAAAGCGGCAGCAGAAAGAACAGGCCGCCCAAGAGGTCGATCCAGGTGCGGGCGCGTTCGGAGATCGAGCCGTAGAGCAGGTCGACGCGGACATGGGCGTTGACCTTGAGCGTCCAGGCGCCGCCCAGCATCACGAGGCCGGCGAACATGTACCAGGTGGTGTCGCTGAGGATGTTGGCGTTCTGGGCGTAGAGGTCATAGAGCCAGCGGAACGCGCCCCAATGCGTCTGGGCCTCGAGCCAGAGGAAGGCGCCGCTCGAATAGCGCACGATGGCGTTGAAGGCGCTCAGCAGGGCGGAGAGCAGCACCAGCCAGATGGCGACGATGCCGATGCGTCGCGAAAATTCGTCGATCAGCGCGATGAGGCGCAACGTCAAAGACACCGCGATCCTCCCGGTTGCGGTCCCCCTGTCATGGCACGGGGCGGCGGGGCGCGCCAAGCTTGAAACCGGCCTTCGCCCCGGCTAACCAAGCGTCACCTGGGAGGGCGTCATGTTCGTAGTGGGCGGCGAAAGCCTCATCGATCTCATCAGCAAGCCGATCGGGCCGGATGGCAAGCGCGAGCTGGTGGCCAAGGCGGGCGGCTCGCCGATGAACTGCGCCATTGCGCTCGCGAAACTCGGCGGCGACAGCGGCTTCCTCTGCCCGATCAGCACCGACAGTTTTGGCGATTTCATCCTGGAACCGCTGAAGGCGGCTGGGGTGACGCAATTGCTGCCGGACCGGGTGCGCGAACCCTCGACGCTGGCGGTGGTGACCGACGACGGCAAAGGCAACCCGCGCTATGCGTTTTACCGCGAGGCCGACCGGGCGTTCACGCGCGCGGGGCTGATCGCGGCGCTGCCGGCGCGGATGGAAGTGTTCCAGATCGGCGGCTTCTGTACGATCCGCGAGGACGATGCGGCGGTGTGGATGGATGTGGCGCGGGAGGCGGCGCGCAATGGCGCGACGATCTCGACCGATCCCAATGTGCGGCCGTCGCTGATCGCCGACATGGACGCCTACCGGGTGCGGCTCGAGGCCTCGCTCGATCTCGCCAACATCATCAAGATGTCGGAGGAGGACGTGCACTACCTCTATCCGGGGATTGCGCTCGAAGAGTATGCGGCGAGGCTGCTGCAGAAGCCCAATTGCGGGCTAGTGATCATCACGCTGGGGGCCGAAGGCTCGATGGCGTTCAACGCATCGGGCAGCGTGCGCTCGCCGATCTATCCGGCGACGCCGGGCGGCGACAATGTCGGCGCCGGCGATACGCTGATGGCGGGCGTGCTGACCTGGCTCAACAACCAGAACGCGCTGGCGCCGGGCGATCTCGGGCAGCTCGATGCGGCGTCGCTGAAGCAGATGCTGTGGTTCGGGGCAGTGGCCGCGGGAATCAATTGCAGCCGCGTGGGGGCCAATCCGCCGACGCTGGCGGAAGTGGAAGCGGTGCTGGCGCGGGGCTAACGCGGCGGACCGGACGGCCCCCTCACCCGGCGCGCCTTCCTTCGCTCTGTCCAAGCGATCCCAAGTGGGCTCGCTCGGCCAACCGCTAAGCGCGCCACCCTCTCCCCAGAGGGGCGGGGGGACCCGACGGACCGTTCCGCGTATTGGTCGTTTCGGCTCTATCGTCCCCTCGCCCCCTTTGGGGAGAGGGTGGCCGCGCAGCGGCCGGGTGAGGGGCCTGTCCGTCACCGCCCCCCGCGCTTAATCCCACCCGGCCCAAATATTGTTGAGTTGCCGCCTGTCGCGGGCTCTGCTTTCCTGACGGCATGCGGGTTCTGCTCTGGATCATTGGCGTCGTCGTCATCGTCGGCATCGGCATTGGCGCCTACATGCTGACGCCGGTGCGCGGGCCGGCGCGTGATCTGACGCTGGTGGGGGACGCGGCGCGCGGCGCGTATCTGATCCGGCTGGGCGGGTGCGTCACCTGCCACACCGATCCCAAGAACAAGGACGCGCAACTGGCCGGCAGCCAGAGCGCCGGGCTCAAGACGCCGTTCGGCACGTTCTATCCGCCCAACATCACCTCGTCCAAGACCGACGGCATCGGCAACTGGACGCTGGCGCAGTTTGCCGCGGCGCTGAGCGACGGCGAGGGGCCGCAGGGGCATCTCTATCCGGCCTTTCCGTTCGACAGCTACACGCTGATGAGCGACCAGGAGGTTGCCGATCTCTATGCCGCGCTCGAAGCCGGGCCGGCGATCGATACGCCCTCCAGGCCGCATGAGGTCAGCTTCCCGTTCGACCAGCGCTTCCTGATGGCGGGCTGGAAGCATCTGTTCTTCCATCCGCAGCGCTTTGCGGCGGACGCTTCGCATTCGGATGCCTGGAACCGCGGCAGGTATATCGTGTTCGGACCGGGCCATTGCGTGACCTGCCATAGCCCGCGCAACGCGCTGGGCGGCATCGATGCGGGGCAGGAGTTGCTCGGCAATCCCGGCGGCGGGCCGGGCGGCAAGACGCCGGCGCTGACGGCCGCGGCGCTCGCCAAGCACGAATATGACGCCGACACGCTGGCGCAGACGCTGGTCGACGGCATGACGCCGGGCTTCGACAATCTGGGCGGTCCGATGGGCGAGGTGATCGCCGACGAAACCTCGCAATGGACCGACGACGACCGCAAGGCGGTGGCGCTGTACCTCACCGGCGGTCAGTAATCGCGGGGTATTCAAACTATCGGGCCCGGTGCGATACTGCCCCCCGAATGAGGGCGAACATCGTTGGACTATTCAACCCTGCATCGCGATGCGAACCGCGACGCCTATTACCGCGGGCTGCGTGGGCAACCGCCCGCCTATGATCGCGCCTCGCGCATGTTCATCGTCACCGACCCCGAACAATGCCTCGAACTGCTGGCGATGCCGGAAGCGTCGTCGATCCAGGTCGAGGTCGAGGCGCTGGGCCGGCATTTCGGCATCGAGTACGCCGACATCGCCCTGATGGCCTCGCACATGCCGATCTTCCAGTCCGGCGAGGCGCATGCGACGACACGGCGGCGGTTCAGCGAACACCTGTCGTCGCGGCGGCACGAAGTGCGGGCCTGGGTCGAGGGGCCGATGGCCGGCTTCTATGCACCGCTGATGCGGTCCGGGCGCGTCGAGCTCATGGACGAGGTGATCGTGCCGATGATCCTCGATTTCATGCAGGTGCTGGTCGGCAAGCCGCTGCCGGCCGACAGCCGGCTCTAATGGGTATCGCTGCTGTTCGACGGGCTGATCGGGCTGCGCAAGCGCGAGGCCGTTTTCGGCCAGTTGCGGCAGCTGCGACGATATTTCGCCGAACTGTTCGAGACCGACGAAGAGGATACGGCGGTGCTGCTGCCGATCGTGACGCTGGTGTTCGGGCGCAATCCGCTGATCGGCACGTTCGGGGAAAGCCTGCGCCGGCTGGTCGAGGACAATGCCGGCAAGCGCTTCCGCGAGATCGAGTATCCCGCCGGGCCGTGCGATACGGGCTTGCCCTATGTCGAGCGCGAGCTGACCGCGCCGGTGGATTTCCACGGCGTGGCGCTCAAGGCCGGTACGCGGCTCAAGCTGATGCTGCAGAGCTTTGCGGGCGAGGCGTCGGAGCGGCAGACGCACTTCTTCGGGGCGGGGCCGCATGTGTGCCCGGGCCGGCCGCTGACCATCGAGTTGTGGAAGCGGACGGTCGAGACCCTCAAACTTTCCGATTGCCGGCCGTCCATCAGCCGCTATGAGGTCAATGACGGGAACTACCTGTTCACCGCGCCGAAAATCCTGGAGCTGGAGCTGACCGCCTGATGCAAAAAGACCAAGCGCGAGCGATGCTGATCGAGACGCTCAACGAGGCGATGGGCGCGCTCAGCGATCCGCGGTTCTTCGAGCGGCTGAAGCAGGCGGACGCGGACATCGCCCTCGACGAGTTCGAGATCGACAGCCTGGGCGTGATGGACTGGCAGCTCAAGATCGAAGACCGCACGGGGCTCGACCTCGATCCGGGGGTGATCATGCGCTACGCCACGCTCAACGGGCTGGCGGATTTCATCGTCCAGCGGACGGCATGACCCCGGCGCATTATCTCGCCGAACTCGAACGCGAAACGCACCCCACGCTGGTGGCGAAGCTGTTTCACGACCTGCAGGAAGATCTGACGCCTCTTGAGATCGACGCCCTGCGGCCGGTTTTCGCGAGGCTCGGCGACAAGCTCGGCAAGGCGCCCAAGCGCTCGGGCATCCTCAGGATGCTCAGGCGGGAATATCCTCGCGCCTATCGCCGTAGCGATCCGCTGCCCGGCGTCACCTTCTATTCGGGCCGACAGGGACGGCGCGCGGACAAGACGCTGCTGATCAATCTCACCGGCGCGCGCGGCTATGCCATGCTGCCGATGGCCGAATTGCTGCAATATTGGCCGGACGAGCAGTTCGACATCGTCCGGCTGCGCGACGTGGAACGCGATTTTTATCGCGCCGGATTCGACGGGCTGCGGATGGCGCTGCCGCTGGGGCTCAAGGCACTCGGCGAGATCGTGCATTCCGACGCCTACAGGCGGGTCATCGTCCTGGGGTTCAGCATGGGGGCTTTTCCGGCCCTGATCGGCGGGCGGGCGATCGGCGCCGAACGCGCCATTGCCCTGGGTGGCCTCGCGCCCTGGGACATCCATCACCTGCTCTCGGGTGATCGGGCCGTCGCTTATGACGGGCTCTGCGCCTGCGATGCCGTTGGCGCCACGGCGCTGACGGCGGTCTATTGCGATGGCCATTTGCGGGATCGGCACGAAGCGCAACGGGCGCAGCGCGCCGTCGGCGCGCGCTTGCGGCCGATATCGGGATCGGACAGCCACAACCCGATCGACGTGCTGCGCAAACGCAAGGAACTGCGCGGCTTCTTCCGACAGATGCTCGACTACGAACGGGACGGCGTGTCGCGCCGACTGCCCAAGGGCGCCGGCCGGCTGCGACGGTGGCGCCATGGCGCAAGGCGACTGGTCGCTGCCCTGAAGCAGCGCCTCCGGCCGGCGGAAAGCGCCGACTACAAGCTTCCTTGATCGGCCGGGGCGGCTCGACTAGGTAGAGGACAGCACAAGGACGCCTCAAATGCCCCAAGACGCCGCCGCGCTCCGTTCGACCCTGTCGCTGGCGCCGGTCATTCCGGTGATCATCCTCGACGATGTGCAGAAGGCGCGGCCGCTGGCGGAGGCGCTGGTGGCCGGCGGGCTGCCGGTGCTGGAGGTGACGCTGCGCACGCCGCACGCGCTGCAGGTGATCGAGGCGATGGCCAAGGTGGCGGGCGCGGTGGTCGGTTCGGGCACGGTGCGCTCGCCGCTGCAGATGGGCCATTCGGTCGATGCCGGCGCGACGTTCATGGTGTCGCCGGGGGCGTCGCCGCGGCTGCTGGAGGCGGCGGACGGCTTCGCGATTCCGCTGCTGCCGGGGATCGGCACGCCGACCGAGGCGATGACGGCGAGCGAGCACGGCTACAATTTCCTGAAATTCTTCCCGGCCGAAGCGCTGGGCGGCGCGCCGGTGCTGAAGGCGTTCGCCTCGCCGCTGAGCGACATCATGTTCTGCCCCACCGGCGGCATCGATATCGTCAAGGCCAGGACCTACCTGGCGCTGCCCAACGTGATCTGCGTGGGCGGCTCCTGGGTGATGCCGCAGGACGCCATCGAGGCAGGCGACTGGAAGCGCATCGAAGGGCTGGCCCGCGAGGCGGCGGCGCTCAAGGCGGCCAAGTAGCAGAAGACCACCGGCCCCCTTCTCCCCCTGAGGGAGAAGGAGGATCGAGGAGAGCATTGTTGAACAAATCGCCACCTGGCCTCAGCCATCTGCGCGTGACGTTTTCGGACGCATTCTACATGGGGCCCGGGCGGGCCGACCTGATGCAGGGGATCGCCGAGACCGGCTCGATCTCGGCGGCCGGCAAGCGCATGGGGATGAGCTACAAGCGGGCCTGGAGCCTGGTGCAGGCGCTCAACGAGGGCTGGGGCACGGCGCTCGTGGAGGCCTCGCGGGGTGGCGCGGCGCAGGGCGGGGCGAGCCTGACCGCGGACGGGCAGTTCGTGCTGGCGCACTATCGGGCCATGCAGGAGGCGACGCGGGCGGCAATCGCACCGGACGTCGCCGCCATGAACGATCGCCACGTCATTGCCGGCAAGAAATAACGCTTGCCCGGGGCAGGCAGCTTTGCGACAACCCCGATATAGTCTCACGAACATATCGGAGCCCAAAATGCGTCTTCTGCGCAGAACTTTCCTCGGCCTCGCGCTGGCCGCCACCGCGGCGTTCAGCATCGGCGCCGCCGATGCCGCCACCGTCAATGCGGCGGTCGCCGCGAACTTCACCAAGGTCGCAACCGATCTGGCGGCCAAGTTCAAGGAAAAGACCGGCAACGACGTGCAGCTGAGCTTCGGCGCGACCGGCGCGCTCTATACCCAGATCAGCCAGGCGGCGCCGTTCGACGTGTTCCTCAGCGCGGACAACAAGCGCACCGCGCAGGCGATCAAGGACGGGTTCGGCGTCGACGGCACCGACTTCACCTATGCGGTGGGCAAGGTGGTGCTGTATTCGCCGACGATCGACGTGACCGACGGCGAGGCGGTGCTCAAGGCCAACGCCTTCCAGCACATCGCCATCGCCGACCCCAAGGCGGCGCCCTATGGCGCGGCGGGCATGGCGACGCTCGACAAGCTCGGGCTGACCGAGGCGGTGACGCCCAAGATCGTGACCGGCGAGAGCATCACGCAGGCGCAGCAATTCGTCGACAGCGGGTCGGCCGAACTGGGCTTCGTGGCGCTGAGCCAGGTGATCGGCAAGCCGGCGACGCAGGTCTGGATGGTGCCGCAGGAAGACTACACGCCGATCAAGCAGAACGCGGTTTTGCTCAAGACCGGCGAAGCCAACCAGGCGGCCAAGGATTTCCTCGATTTCCTCAAGTCCGATGACGCCGTGGCGGTTATCAAGGCGGCCGGTTACACGCTAGAATGAGGTCATGCTGACACTCGCGGACATCTGGTCGCCGATTGCCCTGACGGCCATCCTCGCGAGTGTCACCACGGCGCTGTTGCTGGCGATCGGCACGCCGATCGCCTGGTGGCTGGCGCGTACGAATTTCGTGCTGCGCGAACCGATCGCCGCGCTGGTGGCCCTGCCGATCGTGCTGCCGCCGACGGTGATCGGCTTCTATTTGCTCATCGCGCTCGGGCCCAACGGTCCGGGTGGCGCGCTGGCGGCGCTGTGGGGCGGGCGGACGCTGGCGTTTTCCTTCTGGGGGCTGGTGATCGGCTCGGTGCTCTACTCGCTGCCTTTCATGGTGCAGCCGATCCGGGTGGCGTTCGAGCAGCTGGGCAGCGAACCGCTGGAGGCGGCTTCGACGCTGGGCGCCTCGCGCTGGCAGACTTTTTCGCGCGTCGCGGTGCCGCTGGCGGGTTCGGGCTTTATCACCGGCATCATCATGACGTTCGCGCACACGGTGGGCGAGTTCGGCGTGGTGCTGATGATCGGCGGCAATATCCCGGGCGGCACAAAAGTGCTGTCGATCACCATCTACGATTTCGTCGAGCGCGGGGAGTGGCTGAGCGCCCACTGGCTGTCGCTGGGCATGGTGGTGTTCGCCTTCGTGGTGGTGTCGGCGATGATGGTGGTGGATCGACGGTTCGGGCGGCTGACGGGGTAGGGGACTTCCTCGGGCGCTGGTGCAAGCGGCGTCACCCCACCCACCACGCTTCGCGTGGCCCCCCCTCCCCGTCGAGGGGAGGGAGAGTGCTGACTTCACCCTCACCAAATGCGGAACTCTCAGTCAGTTCTCCCTCCCCCTTGCGGGGAAGGGGGACCGGCGAAGCCGGTGGGTGGGGGTAGCCCCGAGAGTGGAGCACGCCTTCACCACTGTTGCGCGATCAGCGAACAATCACTTACACCATGGGCATGTCCCAGGACCTCGCCCGTATCCGTGCCTTTGTTCAGGTCTTTGATTCCGGCGGCTTCTCGTCGGCGGCGCGGCAGCATGGGCGGTCGAAGGCGCTGCTCAGCAAATACGTCACCGACCTCGAGGATTATCTCGGCGTGCGGCTGATGAACCGGACGACGCGCAAGCTGAGCCTTACGGAGGCGGGGGAGGCGTATTACCGGGAGGCGAGCCAGCTGTTGCAGCAGCTCGACGATCTCGATGCCTCCATCCTCGACCAGACGGCGGCGCCACGTGGACTGCTCAGGGTATCGGCGGCGCGCAATTTCGGCGAGATGATCCTGGCGCCGGCGATCTTCGCGTTTCTCGCCGACCATCCGGACGTGACGCTCGACCTCAGGCTCGAGGACCGCTTCGTCGACCTCGTCGAGGAGGGGATCGACGTGGCGCTCAGGATTTCGGCGGCGCAGGATTCCTCGCTGATCGCCCGCAAGATCGCCGACATGCAACACGCCGTCTGCGTGTCGCCGGCCTACCTTTTGGCCCACAGCCCGCCGAAGCGGCCGGAGGATCTGCGCAATCATTCGTGCATCATCGACACCAATTTCCAGGGGCAGGCGAACTGGCGGTTCGTCGAGAAGGGGCAGACGATCTCGGTGCATGTGAACGGGCCGGTGCGGGTCAATTCGCCGCTATCGGCGCGCGACGCGGCGCTCAGCGGCCTTGGGCTTGCCTTATTGCCGGGCTACCTCGCCGACCCGATGGTCGCGTCGGGAAAACTGGTGCGGGTGCTCGATGGCTTCGTGCAGACGGGGTCGAGCCTGCAGGCGGTCTATCCGCACCGCCGGCACCTGGCCGGCAAGGTCAGGGCGCTGATCGACCATCTGGTGAGCTGGTTCGAGGCGCACCCGTTTTAGACGATCGTTCCAGTCGCGGCTGGAACAGGGGCAGGGTTTGGAATGCGTCGCCGGATTGCCGCGCTTCTCGTGAGCCTCGCGACGCTGCTGCCGCTGCCGGCCTTCGCCCATCCGCACATCTTCGTCGATGCCCGCGCCACGGTGACGTTCAACGATGCCGGGCAGGTGGTGAGCGTCCACAACAGCTGGACGTTCGACGAGGCCTATTCGGCCTGGTCGATCCAGGGGCTCGACACCAACAATGATGGCAAGGTGTCGACCGAGGAACTGCAGCCGTTGGCCGACGACAACATGAACGGGCTGGCGGACTATGAGTATTACACCTTCGCCGGCGAGGGGACGGACCCGAACCTCAAATTCGTGCACGGCAGCAATCCGAAGATCACCTATGACGGGGCGCAGACGACGCTCGATTTCGATATCGCGCTGGACCAGCCTTACACGATCCGCAAGGCGCTGCAGCTGTCGATCGACGATCCCGAATATTACGTCGCGATCACCTTCAAGGATGCGAGCGACGTCAAGCTGGTGAATGCGCCCAGGAACTGCGCGGTGTCGATGGAGGAGGGGCACGAGATGTCGCCCGAACTCGCCGACGCGCTCTATGCCATCCCGCCCGATGTCACCAAGCTGCCGCCCGAGCTTGAGCAGGCGCTGCGCGGGGTGCAGGGCGAGATCCTGATCAATTGTCCGGGCGGCAGCGCAACCGGACTGCCGGCGGGGCCGGTGGCGGACACCGCACCGGCTGCGCCGACCACCGCGCTCGATGCGGTGAACCAGATGGCGGAGGCGGCGCCGAGCGACGAGCAGCAGCAGGCGAGCGCTGGGCCGGGCGGGCTATTGGCGGGCGGCAAGACGCCGTTCGGCGTGGCGCCGAACGAGCCGGGACTCGACGTGCCGCTGCCCGGCGTGCTGGGCGACATGCAGCGCTGGGTGCGGCAGGCCGATGCGGTGTTCTACCGCGATCTGTCGCAGGCGCTGGGGGCGCTCAAGACCGACTGGACAGCGTTCTGGCTGCTGGGCGGGCTGAGTTTCCTCTACGGCATCGTGCATGCCGCCGGGCCGGGGCACGGCAAGGTGGTGATCTCATCCTACATGCTGGCCAACGAGGCGCAGGTGCGGCGCGGCATCCTGTTGAGCTTCGTGTCGGCCATGCTGCAATCGCTGGTGGCCATCGGCTTCGTGCTGGTGGCGGCGAGCGTGCTGGGCATGACGGCGATGGCGATGGCCGATTCCGCCAACTGGATCGGCGTTCTATCGTACGGGGCGATCGCGCTGCTGGGCCTCTGGCTGATCCTGCGCAAGATCATGGGCTGGGGACATTCGCATTCCCACGATCACGATCACGAGCCGAAGCCGGCCGGGCTCAGCCGGCAGCAATTGGCGCGGCAGCATATGGGGGCGCCGGCGCACGCGCTGGCGGCGGGCGGGCCGGCGCTGACCTCGTTCTCGCGGCAGGGCCCGGATGCCTATGGGCGGCGGCCGGGCGATGCGCATTACGGACACAACCATGGCGACGACGAGCACGACCATGAGCACGGCCACGCCCATGTGGTGACGCCGGCGCAGCTCACCGGTGGCTGGCGCGAACAGCTCGGCATCGTGCTGGTGGTGGGTATGCGGCCCTGCTCGGGCGCGCTGATCGTGCTCGCCTTCGCCTGGAGCCAGGGGCTGATCCTCGCCGGCATCATCGCGGTGCTGCTGATGGGGGTGGGGACGGCGATCACCACCGGCGTGCTGGCGACGCTGGCCGTCGGCTTCAAGAGCGTGGCGCGGACATTGGCGGGCGCCGACAACAAAGTGACGGCGACGCTGCTGTGGTGGGCCGAACTGCTGGCGGCAGTCGGCGTGTTCGCGGTGGGCGTGGTGCTGGTGCTGGCGACGATCTAGGCGGGGCGGTGGTTGTGCTCTCGCTTGGCGCAGGTTTTTCGGCGTTGCGGGAAGACGAATGCGAGTTGAAGCATCGCACCCCTCACCCGCGCTGCTAAGCTCGCTCTCGCTCGCTAAGCGCGCGACCTCTCCCCTGAGGGGCGAGGTGACGCCGACTGAGAGAGCATAGGAGATGTGCTCTCAGGCGGCGCGGGCTTCGGTGCGGTCGGGCGCGCGGTTGACGCGGTCGATTTCGCGGATCAGCCAGGCGGCGATCAGCTTTTCCTTGCTGGTCATCGTGCGGAAATCGAGTTCGGCGTCGAGGCGTTTGGCATAGGCCTCGGCGTCCTCGTAGCTGAGGCGCTGGTGCGGCGGCAATTGCGACCAGCGGCGGAGGACTTCGCGTTCGGCGTCTTGCTTGGAGAGCTCCATGGCCCCGCTCTTATGTGTCGAATCACTGAGCTTTCAATCCTTTGGCCAGCTTTGCTAACCATTCGTTAAGCATCGCCTACGGAGCTGTGCGTTCGGCCGTTCCTACTTGCAAATGATTTGCAACAGCGCTATCTGTTGCGAATGATTTGCAATTGCGGGTAGGACCCGCTACAGAGGCTCTGCCCAATGACGACGGACACCATGGACACCGCCCCCTCCCGCCGGCCCGGCTGGCTGCGCGACAGCCAGACCCCACCGCTGGTGGAGGTGTTCCGCAGCGTGCCGCTGCCGGCGACGGCCTCGACCTGGCGGCGGTTCCTGGCGTTTGTCGGGCCGGGCTATCTGGTGGCCGTGGGCTACATGGACCCGGGCAACTGGGCGACCTCGCTCGCGGGGGGCAGCCAGTTCGGCTACACGCTGCTGTTCGTCGCGCTGCTCAGCAACATCATGGCGATCATCCTGCAGTCGCTGTGCGCGCGGCTGGCGATCGCCACCGGCAAGGATCTGGCGCAGGCCTGCCGCGATGCGTTCCCGCACTGGATCGCCTGGCCGCTCTGGGCGCTGGCCGAGATCGCCATCTGCGCCACCGACCTCGCCGAGGTGGTGGGCACGGCGATCGGGCTCAACCTGATCTTCGGCATTCCGCTCGAGATCGGCATCCTGATCACCACGCTCGACGTGTTCCTGATCCTGTTCCTGCAGAACAAGGGCTTTCGCTGGATCGAGGCGTTCATCATCAGCCTGCTGGGGGTGATCGCGGCGTGCTTCCTGGTGCAGATCATCCTCGCGAGCCCCGACTGGGGCGGGGTGCTGCGCGGCTTTGCGCCGACCACCGAGATCGCCCGCAATCCAAACATGCTCTACCTCGCGCTCGGCATCATCGGGGCGACGGTGATGCCGCATAATCTCTATCTGCACTCGGGCATCGTGCAGACACGCGCCTATGGCGGCACGCTCAAGGAGAAGCGCGAGGCGCTGAAGTTCTCGACCATCGATTCGACGCTGGCGCTGACCTTCGCACTCACCATCAATGCGTCGCTGCTGGTGCTGGCGGCAGCGGTGTTCTTCCCGCGCGGCGAGGTGGTGACCGATATCGGGCAGGCCTCGCATTTGCTGACGCCGCTGCTCGGCTCGGCGCTGGCGCCGATCCTGTTCGGGGTGGCGCTGATCTGCTGCGGGCTCAACTCGACGGTCACCGCCACGATGGCCGGGCAGATCGTGATGGAAGGGTTCATCCATTTCCGCATCGCGGCATGGGCGCGGCGGCTGATCACGCGGGCGGTGGCGATCGTGCCGGCGCTGGTGGTGATCTGGTGGTTCGGCAGCGCCGAGGCGGGCAAGCTGCTGGTGCTGAGCCAGGTGGTGCTGAGCTTCCAGCTGCCTTTCGCGGTGGTGCCGCTAGTGATGTTCACGGCGAGCCGCGAGAAGCTGGGCGAACTGGTGGCGCCGCGCTGGCTGACGGCGGTGGCGAGCCTCGTGGCGGCGGTGATCATCGGGCTCAACGTCAAGCTGATCTTCGATTTCGCCACGGGCGGGCTCGGCTGAGGCGCGGCAAAAGGCGGCTTGCCCCCCAGCGAGCCGCCGCTATGGTGCGCCGGATTTAGAACGGCTCCAGTTGGCGCATGATCCCGGCGACGAAACCCCCAGACCATCCGAGCAGCAAACCGCCCAAGGTGGGCGTGCTGCTGCTCAATCTGGGAACGCCGGATTCGCCCGATTACTGGCCGATGCGCCGCTACCTGGGCGAGTTCTTGAGCGACCGGCGGGTGATCGAGGTCAACCCGGCGTTCTGGCAGGTGATCCTGCAGGGCATTATCCTCAATACGCGGCCGCAAAAGAGCGGCGCCAACTACCGCAAGATCTGGGACAACGAAGCGGGCGACTCGCCGCTGCGCGTGATCACGAAGCGGCAGGCGGAAAAGCTGCAGGCGGCGCTGGGCGATGGCGTCGTGGTGGATTTCGCCATGCGCTACGGCAATCCCTCGACCGAGCTCAAGCTCAAGGCGCTGCAGGCGGCGGGGTGCCAGAAGATATTGCTGTGCCCGCTCTATCCGCAATATTCGGCGACGACGACGGCGACCGCCAACGATGCGGCGTTCGACGTGCTGAAATCGCTGCGCTGGCAACCGGCAATCCGCACGCTGCCGCCCTACTATTCGACGCCCGAATATGTCGAGGCGCTGAGCACCAGCATCGCCGAGGGCGTGGCGGCGCTGCCGTTCAAGCCGGACGTGGTGCTGACCTCGTATCACGGCATGCCGGTCGAATACCTGCTCAAGGGCGACCCGTATTATTGCGACTGCCTGGTGACGACGCGGCTGGTGCGCGAGCGGCTGGGCTGGAGCAGCGATTATCTTAGAGTGACGTTCCAGAGCCGCTTCGGCCGCGACGAGTGGCTGCAGCCCTACACCGACAAGACGCTGATGGAGCTCGGTGCGGCCAAAAAGAAGGTTGCGGTGCTGGCGCCGGCGTTTTCCGCCGATTGCATCGAGACGCTGGAAGAGCTGGCGATCACCGGCAAGGAGCAGTTCGTGCATGCCGGCGGCGGACACGACGACTATGCGTATATCCCGTGCCTCAACGACACGCCGGGCGGCATGAAGATGCTGGAGGCGGTGGTAAGGCGCGAATTGATGGGGTGGGTTTGAGGGCTAGTATGCTTCGCCGGGCTCCACTCCCGGGAGTAGAGTCCTTGTTTGCTCTGGCCGATCGATCCTAAGAAGGCTCGCTCGGCCAACCGCGACCCCCACCCACCATGCTTCGCATGGTCCCCCCTCCCCGCAAGGGGGAGGGAGAACTGACTGAGAGTTCCGCATCCGTTGAGAGTGTGTGTGGCACTTCTCCCTCCCCCTTTGCGGGGAGGGTAGTGGAGCTTGCGAGCGCAGCGAGCTAGCGAAACTAGGGTGGGGGGAGCAGTCGGCATTGAGCGGGTGTCGCACGCCCGCTTAGCTTCGCTATCTCCCTCTTGCGGAGAAGGAGAGGCTACTTCTTCATCTTGTCGCCGGCGACGCTGCTCAGCATGGCTTTGGTGATCGACTGGGTGAGCTTGAAGTAGGTCGGCCACGGGTCGGGGGCCTGGGCGCGGGCGGCGGCTTGCTCGAGCGAGAAGGCATTGGCGGCCGGGAGCGATTGCAGCTCGTCCCAGCTGACCGGGACGGCGCAGGAGACGTGGTCCTTGGCGCGGGTCGAGAAGGGGCAGACGGCGGTCGCGCCGCGCTCGTTGCGCAGGTAATCGACGAACATGCGGCCGGTGCGTTTGGCCTTGCGGATGTTGGCGGTGAAGCGGTCGGGCTCGTTGTCGGCGAGCTTTTCGGCGAAGGTCCGGCAGAACAGTTTCACGTCGTCCCATTCGAGCACGGGCTTGAGCGGGGCGATGACGTGGACGCCCTTGCCGCCGGTGACCATGGCGAAGCTTTCGAGCGCCCATTTGGCGAGTTCGTCGCGGATGTCGGCGGCGGCCTGCCTGGTGGCAGCGAAGTCGAGGCCCTCGTCGGGATCGATATCGAAGATGATGCGGTCGGGCTTTTCGAGATTGTCGATGTGGCTGCCCCAGATATGCAGTTCGAGTGCATTCATCTGCACGCTGGCGGCGAGGCCGGCTTCGTCCTCGACATAGAGGTAGATGTCGCTGGGACCGGTGGTCTCGGTGATCTGCACCTTCTTGAAGGCGTCGGGGAAGCCGCCGCTGTCGTGCTTCTGGAAGAACGGCTTTTTACTGCCGGTGGGCAGGCGCACCAGCGAGAGCGGGCGGTTGGCGATGTGCGGGAGCATGCGCTCCGCCACGGCGTCGTAATAGGCGACGAGCCGCGCCTTGGTGACGTCGGGCTGGTAGACGAGCTTGTCGGGATGGGTGAGGCGGACGCCGAGACGGTCGGCGGCCTCGATCCCCATTGCGTCAGTCAGTTCCACACTCGCCAAGAGCTTTGCCTTCGTCTTGCGGGCCGCCTTCGCCGGAGCTTTGGCGGCCGGGGGCGCCGCGGGCGTTTCGAGCTTCACCGTACGGCTTGGCTTATCCTCGCGCAAACCCATGAAGGAAGGGTGGCGGAGCGAGCCATCGGGGGTGATCTCGGTGAAACTGACCTCGCCGACGAGTTTCGGATCGATCCATCTGGCGCGGCGGGAGATGTCGCGCGGGGCGTTCTCGAAAGGCGAGGTTTTCCGCGCCAGCTTGTCCATGGCGGCCTGCAGGCGGGTGGCTTCGGCGACGTTCCAGCCGGTGCCGACGCGGCCGCGATAGATGAGCTTGCCGTCTTCCCAGGTGCCCAGCAGCAGCGAGGCGAAGGTCGATTTCCTGTCGGAGGGCCGCCAGCCGCCGATGACGAATTCCTGCCGCTTGCCGCATTTGATCTTGAGCCAGTTGCGGGTGCGTTCGCCGCGATAGGGTGAACTGCCCAGCTTGGCGACGATGCCTTCCTGGCCGGCCTCGCACATGGCGGCGAGCACTGCTTCGCCGCGGCCCTCGATATGGTCGGAGAACTGGATGGCGCCATTGGGGCGCTTGCGGCCGAGCAGCTTCTTGAGCCTCGCCTTGCGCTCGGTGAGGGGGAGGCGGCTCAGATCCTCGCCGTCGAGTTCGAGCAGGTCGAAGACGAAATAAGAGAGCGGGGCGCCGGTGCCGAGCGCATCCTTGAGGGTGGAGAAATCGGTGCGGCCGTTCTTGAAGGCGACGATCTCGCCATCGATCAGGGCCGAGCCCCCGGTGAGTTTGGAGAGCGGTTCTACGAGCGTGCGGAACTGCTCGGTCCAGTCATTGCCGTTGCGGGTGTAGAGGCGCACCTGGTCGCCGGCGATGGCCGCCAAAGCGCGGTAGCCATCGTACTTCATCTCGAACAGCCAGTCGGTGCCGGTGGGTATTTCGGCGACGAGGGTAGCAAGCTCAGGCTCGCGGAAATCGGGCAGGGCGACGGCACCCTTGCGCGTCCACACATTGGTGCTGGGTACTGCGGCGGCGGTCGCGGCCTTGCGTTTGGGCTTGTTGCCCTTGGCGATGCCCTCGAGGTCGCGGCCGGTCTCGACGCTGGTGGTGAACTGCTCGGTGAGGCCGTCGGTCTCGGTGGCGTACTGGTCGCGATGCTTGATCAGCAGCCAGTTCTCCCGCGTCGTGCCGTCGCGCTTGTGGGCGTCGCGCCCCTTCATATGGACGAGCACCCATTCGCCCTTCATGCGCTGGCCGTGCAGGGCGAATTTGAGATCGCCCTTTGCGAGCATCTCGTGCGAATCGCCCAGCGGTTCCCAGGTGCCTTCGTCCCAGAGCATCACCGTGCCGCCGCCATACTCGCCTTCCGGGATGGTGCCCTCGAAGCCGCCATAGTCGAGCGGATGATCCTCGACATGCACGGCGAGGCGCTTGTCGGCGGGATTGGTGGAGGGCCCCTTGGTGACTGCCCAGCTCAGCAGTACGCCGTCGAGCTCCAGGCGGAAATCGTAATGCAGCCGGGTCGCGTCGTGCTTCTGGACGACGAAGCGGAGGGCTTTGGACTTGGTGCGGCCGAGCTTGCCGGCGGGCTCGGCGGTTTTGGTGAAGTCGCGCTTGGCATTGTAGGTCTTGAGCGAGGCCATGGGTTAGTTGTGCCCTGTTGAGGGCTCGGCGCAAGCGAGTCCTTGCTTGCTCTGTCCAATCGATCCCAAGAGGGCTCGATCGGCCAACCTTAGCTTCTTTGTTGCTCTGGCCGATCGATCCCGAGAGGGCTCGATCGGCCAACCGCGACCCCCACCCACCATGCTTCGCATGGTCCCCCCTCCCCGCAAGGGGGAGGGAGAACTGACTGAGAGTTCTGCGTAAGGGGAGAGTGAAGTCGCTACCTCTCCCTCCCCCTTGCGGGGAGGGAGACCGGCGGAGCCGGTGGGTGGGGGTGGCCACAAACTCAAAGCCATCAACTCGCTTTCTTGCGCGGCGCGGCTTTGGCGGCAGCTTTCCTGGCTGGCGCCTTTTTCGCTGGCGTTTTGGCGGCGCTTTTCGCGCCTTCGCCGAGGCTCTTTTTGAGGGCGGCCATCAGGTCGATGACGTTGCTGCTCTCCTTGCGGGGCTTTTCGTCTTCGACTTCGATCTTGCGGCCCTTGGATTTGAGCTTGCGGGCGATCAGTTCGCGCAGCGCGGCGTGGTAGTGGTCCTTGAAGATCTTCGGGTCGAACTTGTCGGTCTTTTTCTCGATGAGCGCACCGGCGACCTCCAGCAGATCGGGGTCGGCGGATTTGGCGGGGATCTCGGAGAAGAAGCTGTCCGACTTCCTGATCTCTTCCTCGTAGTGCAGCGTTTCGAGCAGCATACCTTTGCCGCACGGGCGGATGGCGACGAGGTATTCCTTGCCGCGCAGCGCGAGCTGCCCGAGGCCGACGCGTTTGGCCTTGCGCATCGCGTCGCGGACGACGCGGAAGGCGTCCTCGGCGAGCTCGTCGGCAGGAGCGAGGAAATAGGCGGCGTCGTAGTAGAGCGGCGGGATTTCCTCGTCGGCGACGAACTGCACCAGATCGAGGGTCTTTTTGGTTTCGAGCTTGACGGCGTCGAGCTCATCGTCGTCGAGCAGGACGTACTCGCCCTTCTCGTATTCATAGCCCTTGCGGATGTCCTCGGCCTTCACCGGGCCGACGCCCTCGACCACCTTCTGGTAGTGGACGCGCTTGCCGGTGGGTTCGTGAATCTGGTTGAAGGCCGTGGTGGCGCCGGATTTGTGGGCCGGAAACATCTCGACATTGATCGAAACCAGGCTCAGGCGCAGCTGGCCTTTCCAGATCGGACGCGATGCGGCCATTTGTTCACCCCGCTCGGGACATAACTCTGGCGATTCAACGGAACTATCCGGGCATTCGTTCCGCCTCCATTGCGTAGGGGGCAGGATGCACTTACGTCTTGTACGGAACGGCGCTGCAGTCTGCTCAACCCCGGCGCCGCGCAGGAGATTTCCGATGCATCTGGACGGATTGAGTATCACGCTGATCGTGCTGGGTGTCCTGGCGATCATGGTGCTGCTGGCGGCGGTCAAGACCGTGCCGCAGGGCTATAACTACACCATCGAACGCTTCGGGCGGTACATCCGCACGATGAAGCCGGGTCTGAGCCTGATCGTGCCGTTCGTCGACGGCATCGGGCGCAAGATCAACATGATGGAGCAGGTGCTCGAAGTCCCGCAGCAGGAGGTCATCACCAAGGACAACGCCACGGTGACGGCCAATGCGGTGACCTTCTACCAGATCCTCGATGCGGCGGCGGCGGCCTATGAGGTGAGCAACCTCCAGGTGGCGGTGCTCAACCTCACCATGACCAATATCCGTACGGTGATGGGCTCGATGGACCTCGACGAGCTGCTGAGCCATCGCGACGAGATCAACTCGCGGCTGCTGCGCGTGGTGGATGCGGCGGTGTCGCCCTGGGGCATCAAGATCACCCGCATCGAGATCAAGGACATCGATCCGCCGCGCGACCTCGTGGAATCGATGGGCCGGCAGATGAAGGCGGAACGCGAGAAGCGCGCCTCGATCCTCGAGGCCGAGGGCAAGCGGCAATCGGCGATCCTGCAGGCCGAGGGCCAGAAGCAGTCGCAGGTGCTCGAAGCCGAGGGCCGGCGCGAAGCGGCGTTCCGCGATGCCGAGGCGCGCGAGCGTTCGGCCGAAGCCGAAGCCAAGGCGACGCAGATGGTGTCGGACGCGATCGCCTCGGGCAATGTGCAGGCGATCAACTACTTCGTCGCCAACAACTACATCAAGGCGCTGGAGGGGCTCGCCAAATCGCCCAACCAGAAGATCCTGATGCTGCCGGTGGAGGCCGCGAGCGTCATCGGCGCCATCGGCGGCATCGCCGAGATCGCCAAGGAGACGTTCGGCGGCGGCAGCGCCAATGCGCCGGCGCCGCGGCAGGGCTCTTCCGCGCGCCCGCCGTCGACCAACTCGTAGCTCTCTTGTAGAGGAGCATTCCAATGGTTCTGCTCGATCTCTTCATCTCGTACGGCCCGTGGGCCTGGTTCGTCACCGGGCTGGTGCTGCTGGCGCTGGAGCTGGTGGTGCCGGGCGGCTATTTCCTGTGGCTGGGCAGCGCCGGTATCGTCACCGGCCTGCTGGCCTTCTACGGTCCCATCACCTGGCCGTGGCAGGTGACGATCTTCGGCGTGCTGGCCATCCTGATCGTGGTGGGCTGGACGCTGGTGACGCGCAACCGGCCGCACGATACCGACAATCCGTTCCTCAACCGCCGGGCCGAGCGCTTCGTCGGGCACGAGGCGGTGATCGACGAACCGATCAAGGACGGTTTCGGCCGGCTCAAGCTGGGCGACAGCATCTGGCGCATCGCCGGCCCGGAACTGGCGGCGGGCGCGAAAGTGCGGGTGGTGGGCGCGGACGGCGCGGTGCTGAAGGTGGAGGCGGTTTGACGCTTGTAGCCCAATTGGGCTACAAGTTGCGCAAGGAGATTTCGTGATGAGTGAAAATGCCGTCGTCCGCGCCAGAGTGAGTGAAGAGGTCAAGCGCGAGGCCAGCGAAGTGCTGGCCGAGATGGGGCTGACCGTATCCGACGTGCTGCGGATGACGCTGAAGCGCGTCGCCCGCGACAAGGCGCTGCCGTTTCATCCAGAGCATATTCCCAATGCGGAGACGGCGCGTGTGCTCGAAGAGAGCGAGCGCGGCGAGAACATGCACAAGGCCAAGGATCTGGATGACCTGATCAAACAGATCACGTCGTGAGCCGGCGGCCGGAATATTCCACACGGTTCAAGAAGGATGCGCGGCTCGCAGAGAGTCGCGGCAAAGACCTAGCCAAACTCTGGAGGGTCGCCGGCTTATTGTTGAATGAGGCCGATCTGCCGTCTGCCTACCTCGACCACCCGCTCAAAGGTAGGTGGGCCGACCGTCGCGACCTGCACATTGAGCCAGACTGGGTGCTGATCTACAGAATTGCCGAGGGCGTGGTCTACTTCGAGCGAACCGGCACACACAGCGATCTCTTCGGCAAATAGCTGCTTCTATGCATTCTGGACCGAGCGATGGGCAGGGCTCGCTTGGCCAACCGCAAATTACGGCTTCAAGTCCACCGGGACGGGCGGCTTTTCGTAGAGCAGCAGGATCGAGACGCGCTGGTTGGCGCTGAGATAGGGGTCGTTGGGGAAGAACGGGTCGGCGTCGGCGCGGCCCACCACGCTCTCGATGCGATCGTCGCTGAGGCCGAATTCCTCGAGGATCTGGCGGGCGACGTTGGCGCGGTCGAAGCTCAGCTCCCACGGGCCGTAGCGCGGGTTGTCGTAGGTGCCGCCGGCGGCCGTGTGGCCGGAGATGCGGATGCGGTTGGGCAGCTTCTGCAGCGACGGCGCCATGGCGGCGATGGCCTTGCGGGTCATCTCGTAGGGATATTTGCTGCCTTCGGGGAACATCGCGCGGCCATCCTGGTCGGCGATCACGATGTTGAGGCCTTCATCGGTCTTTTCGACCGTGATGTGGTCGGCGACGGCGGTGATGTCGGGCAGGTCCTGCCAGGCCTGCTTCAGGCTGGCGGCGGCGAGCGCATAGTCCTGCTGGCGCTCGATGTCGGTCTTTTCCTCCGTCCAGGTGTTGGCTTCCTGGCCCTGGTTCTCGTTGAGCTTGGCATCCTTGGTGGCGAACTCGGTGGAGGCCTTGACGTCCTCTGGAGTCATGTTCTTGAGGAAATCGCGCTTGGGATTGCCGAGCCGCTCGATCATGCCGGTCATGTCGGAGTAGGGCTGGATGCCGAAGGCGTTCTGCACCGAACCGGCCGCCATGTTGAGCTTTTCCTGGTCCTGCACCGAAAAGCTCAGCAGCATGACGAAGAATGCCATCAGCAGCGACATCAGGTCGGCGAAGGAGATGACCCAGGCGCCGCCGTGGCCGCCGCCGCCATGTGCCTTCTTGCCCGCCATTTAGGCCGCTTCCTCGAGCAGCTTGCTGCGCGAGTGCAGCGGCAGGTAGCTCGCCAGCTCGTCCTTGATCGTGGTGGGGTTCTTGCCCTCCCGGATCATCACCAGCGCCTCGATGATGAGGCTGCGATTGGTGCCTTCCTCTTCGGCGCGATTGGCGAGCTTGTCGGCGATGGGCAGCATCACGACGTTGGCAAGTACGGCGCCGTAGAGCGTGGTCAGCAGCGCGATGGCCATGCCGGGGCCGATCTTCTTGGGATCGTCCATGTGGCCGAACATCGAAACCAGGCCGATCAGCGTACCCACCATGCCCATGCCGGGAGCGGCTTCGCCGAAGGCCTTGAAGATCACGTGGCCGTGGTGGATGCGCTCATAATCGAGATCGCGCTCACGCTCGAGCGACTCGCGCAGCGCGTCGGCCGAAAAGCCGTCGGCGATCATGCGCACGCCGCGCTTCATGAAGGGATCGTCGACCTCGACCTGCTCGAGGGCGATGGGGCCCTGCCGGCGCATCGTCTCGGCGATCTCGCTGAGCTGGTCGATGAGCTTTACGGTCGAAACCGATTTGTGGAACAGCACGCCCTTGAAGCCGTTGGCGACGCCGCCGAGGAAGCCGCCCATGGTGTAGCGGCCCATCACCGCCATGGTGCCGCCGCCCACCACCACGACGGTGGCGAGGACGTTGAGGAAGCTCATCGGGTTGGAACCCTCGATGAGAATGGCGCCAAACAGCATGCCGAAGCCGCCCACGATGCCGATGAGTGTCGCAATATCCACGGGGGAGGTCCTGACGCGCCGAATGGTCTTAACTGTGATGGTTCCGAGCTTTGAACGGGAATGGATAAGGTGCCTCTAACCGTCATGGTTAACGAGGCGTTACGCACACCGGCAGGGAGCCTGCCGAAAGCCTTCCTTAACCATAAGCTGCAAGGCTTTGTTGACCAATTCCGTCCCGGCCCGGGAGGCCGATCTGCGCCTGAAACGATCCATCGCCAGACTGCTGCCGGCCCTGCTCGGAGGCGCTGGAACGCTGTTCCTCTGCGGCATTTCGGAGGCTTTGGCACAGGACGCAGGCGATGCGCCGCGCGAAAATATCGGGCCGTTCTACGATATCGACTGGAGCCTGGGGTTGCGCGGCAGCTATGTCAGCGACAGCGCGAGCGGCGGCCACTATGCGGGCATCCTGGCGCCCGAGGTTTCCTTCAATCGCAATGGCGAGCGCGACCAAACAACGCTTTCGACGGGCGGGGAGTTTTCGGTCGACGGCGCGGGGCAGGTGCGCACCGACAATGTGCATGCCGGCGCGACCGGCAAGCTGGAGCTCGACAGCTTCACCACGCTCGACGGCGACATCAACGCGTCGCTGACGCAACTGCCGAACTACGACAGCTCACTGCCCCTCAACACGGCCGTGGCGCCGCTGCAGTTCACCGGCACCGCCGAGGGCAGTGCGACGCGCAATCTGGGGCACATCGACGTCACCGGCCGGCTCAAGGGGCAGCGCTTCATCGAGGGGCCGACGACGCTCGACGACAGCTCCACCATCGACAATACCGACCAGAGCTATTGGGAAGGCGCGGCCGGCCTGCGCGTCGGCTACGAGCTGACGCCGCTGGTCTCGGTGTTCGTCGATGGCGAGGAGAGCTACCAGAAGTTCGACGCGGCCTCGCCTAGCCTGCTCAAATATCTCGACGGCCGCACCTCGACGCTGAGCGTCGGCGCCAGCTACACGGCGACGACGGTGCTCAAGACCGAGGCGTCGATCGGCCGGGCCTGGCTCGACTACACCGACGTGTCGCTGGGCGATACGGCGACATGGGTGGCCAATGGCAGCGTGACGTTCAACCCGGACGAGACGATGCAGCTGATCGGCTCGCTCGACACCAGCCTCGGGCCATCGGACATCGTGCCGGGCGATACCGATGTCGAGACGACGTTGAACGGTTCGGCGCGCTACGCGGTCAATCCGTGGCTGACGCTGCGCGGCTCGGCCAGCTGGGACCGCACGGTGACGCTCAAGTCCGGCGACATCGCCATCGGCTACAGTGCCGGCGCGGGTTTCGACCTCGCCACGTCGCGGCATGTGGTGTGGACGGGCGACTATCTGTTCGCGCACAGCGATCCGGCGACGGGGATATCGACGAATACGCATACGGTGACGGTTGGGGTGCGGTTGCAGCGGTAGGGGGTGGGCTCCACTCCCGGAGTCTTCTCCTTGCTCTGTCCGATCGATCCCAAGAAGGCTCGTTCGGCCAACCGCGCCCCCCACCCACCGGCTTCGCCGGTCCCACCTCCCCGCAAGGGGGAGGGAGAACTGACTGATGGTTCCGAGTGAGTGGAGGGTGAAGTCGCCACCTCTCCCTCCCCTCGACGGGGAGGGGGGACCAGCCGAAGGCTGGTGGGTGGGGTGACGCCGCTTGCGCCGGACTCAGCCGATCTTCAGCTTCTTGAGCTCCGCCAGGAACGGGCCGGCGATGTCCGGACGATCCAGTGCGAAGGCGACGTTGGCCGTGAGGAAGCCGACCTTGCTGCCGCAGTCGAAGACGCGGCCATTGTATTTGACGCCGGTGAAGGCCTGCTGCTTCATCAGCGTCACCATGGCGTCGGTGAGCTGGATCTCGCCGCCGGTGCCGCGCGGCTGGTCGGCGAGCAGCGTGAAGATTTCCGGCTGCAGGATGTAGCGGCCGGAGATCATCAGGTTGGACGGTGCATCCTTGGGTTTGGGCTTTTCGACCATCTGAGTGATGGCAAAACCTTCGTCCGGTCCCTTGCCGCGGCCGACGATGCCGTAGGACGAGACGTCTTCGGGGCGCACTTCCTCGACGGCGATGACATTGCCGCCGGTCTCCTCATAGGCTTCCATCATCTGCTTGAGCACGCCCGGCGATGCCTTGAACAGCATGTCGGGGAGCAGCAGGGCGAAGGGCTGGTCGCCGACGAGCTCGCGGGCGCACCAGACGGCGTGGCCGAGGCCGAGCGGCTCCTGCTGGCGGGTGAAGCTGGTCTGGCCGGCCTGGGGCAGGTCGCGCTCGAGCTCGGCGAGGGCGTTGGACTTGCCGCGCGTCTCGAGCGTGTGCTCGAGCTCGTACTGCTTGTCGAAATGGTCCTCGATGACCGACTTGTTGCGGCCGGTGACGAAGACGAAATGCTCGATGCCGGCTTCGCGGGCCTCGTCCACCGCCCACTGGATCAGCGGGCGATCGACGACGGTCAGCATTTCCTTGGGCATCGCCTTGGTGGCGGGCAGGAAACGCGTGCCGAGGCCGGCAACAGGGAATACCGCGGTGCGAACGCGCTTGGACAAGGGGGCGGCTCCGTCTATCAGGCGTAAGGGTCTCTCAAGATTCGGACCCTAGCATTTCCGCGCTTAATTGGAGATTGCCGAATATGACAGTCCTCGTGACGGGCGGCGCCGGCTATATCGGCAGCCACATGGCGCTCAGGCTGGGCGATGCGGGCGAGCCGGTGGTGGTGCTCGACAACCTCGTTACCGGCTTCGACTGGGCCGTGGACCACCGGGCCGAGTTCGTGCAGGGCGACGCAAGCGACATGGATTTCGTCGGCAGACTGATCGCCGACAAAAAGATCAACGAGATCATCCACTTCGCCGGATCGATCGTGGTGCCGGAATCGGTGGTCGATCCGCTCAAATATTACCGCAACAACACGGCGACCTCGCGCAATCTGCTGGAAGCGGCGGTGAAGGGTGGGGTGGAGCGGTTCATCTTTTCCTCGACCGCGGCGGTTTACGGCATGACCGGGCTGGCGCCGGTGGAAGAGACGACGCCGCTCAACCCGATGTCGCCTTATGGCCGCAGCAAGCTGATGACCGAGTGGATGCTGGCCGACGTCGCGGCGGCGCACCCGATCAAATATGGCGTGCTGCGCTATTTCAACGTCGCGGGCGCCGACCCCAAGGGGCGCTCAGGGCAATCGACGCCCTTCGCCACGCACCTGATCAAGGTGGCGGCGCAGACGGCGCTGGGGCAGCGCCAGAAGATGGATATTTTCGGCACGGACTATCCGACACCCGACGGCACCTGCATCCGCGATTACATCCACGTCACCGACCTGATCGAGGCGCACAAGCTGCTGCTCGACCATTTGCGGGCCGGTGGTGAGAGCACGACGATGAACTGCGCCTATGGGCAGGGCTTTTCGGTGCGCCAGGTGATCGACACCGTGAAGGCTGTGTCGGGCGTCGATTTCCGCGTCGATGAGGGGCCGCGCCGCGAGGGCGACCCGGCGGCGATCACCGCGACGGGCGAGAAGGTGCGCAAGCTGCTGGGCTGGGTGCCGCAGCATGACAGTCTGACCGAGATGGTGTCGACCGCGATCGATTGGGAACGGTATTTGATGCGGCGGAACCGGTAGTCATGCTGCCGCCGCGAAGGGCGGGCACGGTCCCCTTCTCCCCTTGAGGGAGAAGGTGGCGCGCAGCGCCGGATGAGGGGTTCTCTCCGCATCGGTACTGATTGAGGGAACCCCTCATCCGTCTCGCGCTGCGCGCGATCCACCTTCTCCCTCAAGGGGAGAAGGAAGAGGCGGAGAGATCGATGTTGAGACGGATAGGGTTTGTTGCGCTGCTGGTCCTGCTCGCCGCCCCCGCGCATGCCGAGACCTTCTCGGATTTCCTCCACGCCTTCAAGGCCAAGGCGGTAGCAGCCGGCGTCGATCCCACGGTCTACGATCTGTCGATCGAGGGTCTGACGCCCGATCCGACGATCAAGAACCTGGTCGAGACGCAGCCGGAATTCACCACGCCGATCTGGGCCTATCTCGACCGCCGCATCACCGACCGGCGCATTGCGGCGGGGCAACTGGCGATGCAGAAGAACGATGCTCTATTCCGGGCCGTCGGCAAGAAAACCGGCGTCGATCCTTACCTGCTCGGCGCCATCTGGGGCATCGAGACCGACTATGGGGCGGTGCTGGGCAACCGCAAGCTGATCAAGCCGATCGTGCGCTCGCTGGCGACGCTGGTGTACCAGAAGCGCGGGCGGCTGAAGGCGGACGAGATTGATTTCATCGCGGCGCTGAAGCTGGTGCAGCGCGGGCCGCTCGATGCCACGCATCTGCTGGGCTCATGGGCCGGGGCGATCGGGCATTTGCAGGTCAATCCGTCCAACGTCATCGCGCATGGCACGGATGGCGATGGCGACGGCAAGGTGGACTTGCAGGATTCGCTGGCCGACGCGCTGGCGACGAGCGCGAAATTCCTGCTCGATCTGGGCTACACGCCGGGCGTCGACTGGGGCTTCGAGGTCAGCGTGCCCAAGGGCTTCGACTATCTGCTGGCCGATCGTGAGACGCCGCGGCCGATCGCCGATTTCGTGGCGCGCGGGGTGAAGCGGGTGAGCGGCAAGCCGTTCGCCGACTCCAGCGTGCCGGTGTTCTTCTATGCGCCGGCCGGCGCCAAGGGGCCGAAATTCCTGATGACGGGGAATTACCTCGTGCTCAAGGGCTACAATTTCTCGGATTCGTACGCGCTGACGGTGGCGCATCTGGCGGACCGGCTGAAGGGCGGCGGGGAGTTCGCGGCGCAATGGCCGACGGCGACGGAGTTCCCCAACCTGGCCCAGCGCAAGGCGATCCAGGAGGCGCTGACGCGGCTCAAGCTCTATAGCGGGCCGATCGACGGGCGGCTCGGGCCGGTGACGGCGGCGGCCTATGCGCGGTTCCAGGCGAGCAAAGGCGAGGTCGCCGACGGCTTCATCACGCTGGACGCCTACACAGAGTTGACCGCCGACTAGCCTTCAAATTGCCGGCAAAGGGGTGATAGTAGAGCCATGCTCCGCCGCGCCCTGCTCATTGTCATGATTGCGATTTTCGCCGCGAGCGACATGGCGCCCGCTACGGCGCAGGGTCTGTTCGGCGGCGGGCAGCAGCAGGTGCAGCAGGGGCAGGGCAAGCAGCCGGCGGCGGCGCCGGTCAAGAAGCGCCGGACGCTGATGGACATGCTGTTCGGGGGCGACGACCAGCCGGCAGATGTGCCGCCGGCCCCGATCGTCACCAAGCCCAAGAAGGCGGTGCTGCCGACGCCGGTGACCCCGGCGGTGGAGAAATCGGCAACGGCGACGCGGCTCGCGGTGTTCGGCGACTCGCTGGCGGTCGATCTCGCCAAGGCACTGGACCGCTTCTACCAGGACGATCCGAACATCGTGATCGTCAACCAGGGCGTCGGCTCGTCGGGTTTTGCGCGGCCGGATTTCTTCGACTGGGACAAGACGGCGACCGAGCAGGTGGCCAAGAACAGCTTCGATATCGCAGTGATGATCGTGGGCATCAACGACCGCCAGACGATCAAGCTCGCCGACACCTCGATGAAGGCGCTGACGCCCGAATGGGAGGACGTCTACAAGGCGCGGGTCAGTGATTTCGTCGCGGCCATCCACGGCGCCAACAAGCCGCTGCTGTGGGTCGGGCTGCCGCCGATGTCGAAGGCGGACTTCTCGGCTGCGATGGGCGAGATCAACGGCATCCAGCGGCTCGCCTCGTTCTCGGGCGGCGCCGAGTTCGTCGATATCTACGACAAGTTCCTCGGCGATGACGGCAATTACTCGAGCTTCGGTCCCGATCTGAACGGGCAGCGGGTGCGCATGCGCAAGGACGACGGCATCCACTTCTCGGCCGCCGGCGCCGATAAACTGGCGTTCTACCTGAGCCAGACGATCAAGCTCTATTACCATGGCGGCGGCGCGGTCGGCATCGAGATCGCCGACGTGCTGGCGGGGACCGATGCGGGCATCATGGTGCGCCCGCCCTATCAGGGGCTGGGACAGACGCGGCTGCTCGAGATCGCCGGCGCGGTGATCCCGCTGAGCCAGACGCCCAAGCGCGCGACGGATCTGGTAACGGCCGAGGCACCGGCAGCGGACTCGCCGTTCGATGTGAGCCAGATGATTGATGCGCCGGTCGGGCGGGTCGACGCGTTCGGGGTAGGGAAGGCGCCTGAGGCCGCAGCGGCGGCGAGTACGGAGCCGGCGGCGGCGGTGCCGGCTGAGGCTTCGGTGGCGGCGACGAATTAGCGTCGACTGAGGGCAAACACCCCCTCACCAAGCTGCGCTAAGCCTGCGGCTAAGCTTCGCTATCCTCCCCCACCAGGGGGGAGGATGTCCGTGCCGACTTCGCACCTTGCGCGATGTCATTCTCCCCCCTTGTGGGGGAGAAAGTGAGCCTTGGGTTTGGCGACCAGCCAAACCCTTGGGCGAGCAAGTGAGGGGGTTCTTGGCTTCAGTCGGTAACAAAAGGCCGGGGACTTGCCCCGGCCTCTGTGTCTCTAACCGCCACCCTTACCGCGGCAGCGTCGTCGTGCCCATCAGGCTCATGTCGATCGCCCGCGCGCACTGGCGGCCTTCGCGGATGGCCCACACCACCAGACTCTGGCCGCGGCGCATGTCGCCGCAGGAGAAGACTTTCGGCTTGCTGGTCTGGTACTTGAAGGTATCGGCGAAGACATTGCCGCGCTTGTCGAGTTCGACGCCGCTGTCCTTGATCATGCCGTCCTGGACCGGGCCGAGGAAGCCCATGGCGAGGAGGACGAGGTCGGCCTGCAACTCGAACTCCGTTCCAGGGATGGGCTGGAACTTGTCGTCGGCGCGGGCGCAGATCAGCTTCTTGACCTGACCGTTCTCGCCCTCGAAGCGCACGGTGGCGACGGCGAAGTCGCGGGTGACGCCTTCTTCCTGCGAGGAGGAGGTGCGCATCTTGAGCGGCCAGAGCGGCCAGACCAGCGGCTTGTTCTCGTGCTCCGGCGGAGCCGGCATGATCTCGATCTGGGTGACCGAGAGCGCGCCCTGGCGGTTGCTCGTCCCGATGCAGTCGGAACCCGTGTCGCCGCCGCCGATCACCACCACGTGCTTGCCGCCCGCGAGGATGGGCTTCACATTGTTGAGCGGCTCGTCGGAATTGCGGCGGTTCTGCTGCGGCAGGAAATCCATGGCAAAATGGATGCCGTCCATGTCGCGGCCGGGGATCGGCAGGTCGCGCGGCTTCTCGGCGCCGCCGGCGAGCGCGACGGCGTCATACTGCGCTTCGAGATCGGCGATGGCGACGTCGCGGCCGACATGCGCGCCATAGTGGAACGTGACTCCTTCGGCCTGCATCTGCTCGACGCGCTTGTCGATGTGCCGCTTCTCCATCTTGAAGTCGGGGATACCGTAGCGCATAAGGCCGCCGGCCTTGGCGTTCTTCTCGTAGAGATGCACGTCGTGGCCGGCGCGGGCGAGCTGCTGCGCGCAGGCGAGGCCCGAGGGGCCCGAGCCGATCACCGCTATCTTCTTGCCGGTCTTGACCGGATTGATCTCCGGCTTGATCCAGCCTTCTTCCCAGCCCTTGTCGACGATGGCGCATTCGATCGTCTTGATCGAGACCGGGCTCTCGATGATGTTGATCGTGCAGGCCGCCTCGCAGGGGGCGGGACAGATGCGGCCGGTGAATTCCGGGAAGTTGTTGGTCGATTGCAGATTGCGGAGCGCCTTCTGCCAGTCGCCGCGGTAGACGAGGTCGTTCCAGTCCGGAATCTGGTTATTGACCGGGCAGCCATTGTGACAATAGGGGACGCCGCAATCCATGCAGCGCGCCGCCTGGTCGCGGGTGCCCTTGTCGCCCAGCGGGACGACGAATTCCTTGTAGTTCTTGAGCCGGTCGGCGACCGGGAGATAGTCCCGATCGTCCTTGTCGATCTCGAGGAAGCCGGTGATCTTGCCCATTTTACTTACCCTCACCGTCTGCTGACAAATTCATATCTACGGGGACGCGCTGAATCACTTTTGCCCAATGGTCGCCGGGTGCCAGGCACTGGATGCTCTGGAGCGTCCAGCCGTCGAGCGCCTTGGTTTTTCGAGCGTCCTCCTCGAACGTGATGGCCCGGTCTCCGAGGCCATCGGCACAGGCGGAGCCGGACTTGGAGTACAGCGGAACATCCGTGTCATATTCTTCGATCTGCACGGCCTGACCCTTCGTGAACACCAGGGAGGCGTGACCGTCGAACGCTTGCGCTGCTCCGATGCTCGCGGCGAGTGTGGCGGCCGCCAGCTGAGTGCTGGTGATCATTCCGCCGCCACCTGCAACCGGGCCTGTTCCTGCTCGAGCTTGGCGAGCGCCTTGCGATATTCGACCGGCATGATCTTTTTGAACCTGGGCAGATACTCGGCCCAGTTTGCGAGGATCTTTTCGGCGACGTTGGAGCCGGTAAAACTCTTGTGGCGCTGGATCAGGGCCCGCAGCCGGTTGGCATCGTCGCCACCGAGGTTGGTCATGATCTCGACCACGCCGGCGGTTTCGAGGTCGCCGCTGTGGTGGTACTCGCGCTCGTTGAGCATCTCTTCTTCGACGACGGGCTCGAGCGAGACCATCGACATGTTGCAGCGGCTCTCGAAGCTGCCGTCCTCGTCGAGGACGTAGGCGATGCCGCCCGACATGCCCGCCGCGAAGTTGCGGCCGGTCTTGCCGAGCACGGCGACGACGCCGCCGGTCATGTATTCGCAGCCATGGTCGCCCGTGCCCTCGACCACCGCGATGGCGCCAGAGTTGCGGACGGCGAAGCGCTCGCCGGCGATGCCGCGGAAGTAGACTTCGCCGGAGGTGGCGCCATAGAGCGCGGTGTTGCCGATGACGATCGACTCTTCCGGCCTGGCGCCCGACTTTTCGGACGGGCGCACCACCAGGCGGCCGCCACTCAGGCCCTTGCCGACATAGTCGTTGGCCTCGCCGAGCAGGTCGATCGACACGCCGCGGGCGAGGAAGGCGCCAAAGCTCTGCCCGCCGGTGCCGGTGAGCGAGATGGCGATGGTGTCCTCGGGCAGGCCGGCGCTGCCATAGCGCTTGGCGACTTCGCCCGACAGCATGGCGCCGGCGGTGCGATCGGTCGAGGCGATGGTCTCGGCGATCTGGACCGGCGTTCCAGCCGTCAGCGCCGCCTGCGCCTTGTCGATCAGCTTGCGGTCGAGAATTTTTTCGATCGGGTGGTTCTGCTTCTCGGTGTGCGAGATGGCAACGCCTTCGACGGTCGGCGGCTTGTGGAAGAGTTTTGAGAAATCGAGCCCCTTGGCCTTCCAGTGGGTGACCGCCTCGGTCTTGTCGAGCATCTGCATCTGGCCGACCATCTCGTCGAAGTGACGGTAGCCGAGCGCCGCCATCAGCTCGCGCACTTCCTCGGCGACAAAGAACAGATAGTTGATGACGTGCTCGGGCTTGCCGGTGAAGCGGGCGCGCAGCACCGGGTCCTGCGTGGCGATACCCACCGGGCAGGTGTTGAGGTGGCACTTGCGCATCATCACGCAGCCGGCCGCGATCAGCGGCGCGGTGGCGAGGCCGAACTCGTCGGCGCCGAGCAGGGCGCCGATCACCACGTCGCGGCCGGTGCGCACGCCGCCATCGACCTGCACGGCGATACGGCCGCGCAGCTTGTTGGCGACGAGCGTCTGGTGCGTCTCGGCGAGACCGATCTCCCACGGGGAGCCGGCATGCTTGAGCGAGGTCAGCGGCGCCGCGCCGGTGCCGCCTTCATAGCCCGAGATGGTGACGTGGTCGGCGCGCGCCTTGGAGACGCCGGCGGCAACGGTGCCGACGCCGACTTCGGAGACGAGCTTGACCGACACCATGCCGGCTGGATTGACGTTCTTCAAATCGAAGATCAGCTGGGCCAGGTCTTCGATCGAATAGATGTCGTGATGCGGCGGCGGCGAGATCAGGCCGACGCCGGGCGTCGAGTTGCGGACCTTGGCGATGATCTTGTCGACCTTGTCGCCCGGCAGCTGGCCGCCCTCGCCGGGCTTGGCCCCCTGCGCCATCTTGATCTGCATCATGTCGGAGTTGACGAGATACTCCGCCGTGACGCCGAAGCGGCCCGAGGCGATCTGCTTGATCGCCGAGCGCATGGAATCGCCATTGGGCATGGGTGTGAAGCGATCGACTTCCTCGCCGCCCTCGCCGGTGTTCGACTTACCGCCGATGCGGTTCATCGCGATGGCGAGCGTGGTGTGCGCCTCGCGGCTGATCGAGCCATAGGACATGGCGCCGGTCGAGAAGCGGCGGACGATCTCGGCGGCGGGCTCGACTTCCTCGAGCGGCACGGCGGTACGGCCATCCTCGTTCGCGTCCTTGATGCGGAACAGCGAGCGGATGGTGACGTAGCGGTCTTCGACCGTGTTCACCAGCCGGGCGAATTCGCGGTACTTGTCGCGGGCATTGCCGCGCGCGGCGTGCTGCAGGTTCGAGACGGTCTCGGAGCGCCACATATGGGCTTCGCCGCGGAAGCGGAAGGCGTAGTCGCCGCCGGCCTCGAGGCTGTCCTCGAGGATCGGGCTGGTGCCGAACGCATCCTTGTGGCGGCGCACGGTTTCCTCGGCGACTTCCTTGAGGCCGACGCCTTCGATGGTGGTGGCGGTGCCGGTGAAGTAGGTCGACACGAACTCCGAGCTTAGGCCGACGGCGTCGAAAATCTGCGCGCCGCAATAGGACTGATAGGTCGAGATGCCCATCTTGGCGGTGACCTTCAGGATGCCCTTACCGATCGCCTTGATGTAGCGGTAGACCAGCTCGTGCTCGTCGACTTCTTCCGGAATGTCGTTCGTCTGGGTGCGCAGCGCCGCCAGCGTATCGAACGCCAGATAGGGGTTGATCGCCTCGGCGCCGTAGCCGGCCAGCGCGCAGAAATGATGCACCTCGCGCGCATCGCCGGTCTCGACCACGAGGCCCACCGAGGTGCGCAGGCCCTTGCGGATAAGGTGGTGGTGGACGCCCGCGGTCGCCAGCAGCGCCGGGATCGGGATGCGATCCGGCCCGGTCAGGCGGTCGGAAAGGATGATGATGTTGTCGCCCGAATGGACGGCCATCTCGGCATCGGCGAACAGCGCATCGAGCGCCGCCGCCATGCCGTCGGCGCCCTCGGAGGCGGGGTAGGTGATGTCGAGCGTCTTGGAGCGGAACGGATTGTCCTCCATCGCCCCGATGGCGCGGATCTTTTCGAGATCGGCGTTGGTCAGGATCGGCTGGTGGACTTCGAGGCGCTTGCGCGAGCCGTGCCCCTCATGGTCGAGGATGTTGGGGCGCGGGCCGATGAAGCTCACGAGGCTCATCACCGATTCTTCGCGGATCGAGTCGATTGGCGGGTTGGTGACCTGCGCGAAGTTCTGCTTGAAATAGGTGTAGAGGAGCTTCGACTTGTCCGACATGGCCGAAATCGGCGTGTCGGTGCCCATCGAGCCGACGGCTTCCTGGCCGGTGGTCGCCATCGGCGGCAGGATCAGCTTCAGGTCTTCCTGCGTGTAGCCGAAGGCCTGCTGCAGATCGAGCAGCGGAACGTCGTTCTGGGGCGCCTGGGCGGGGACTTCCGGCAGGTCCTCGAGCACGATCTGGGTGCGGGCGAGCCACTGCTTGTAGGGCTGGGCGGTGGCGAGTTCGGCCTTGATCTCCTCGTCGGAGACGATGGCGCCCTTCTTGAGATCGATCAGCAGCATCTTGCCCGGCTGCAGGCGCCACTTGCGGACGATCTTTTCGGGCGGGATAGGCAGGGTGCCCATCTCGGAGGCCATGATGACCTCATCGTCGTCGGTGACGATGTAGCGGGCCGGACGCAGGCCGTTGCGGTCGAGCGTCGCGCCGATATGGATGCCGTCCGAGAAGCACATGGCGGCCGGGCCATCCCACGGCTCCATCAGCGCGGCGTGGTACTCGTAGAAGGCGCGGCGATCCTCATCCATCAGCGGGTTGCCGGCCCATGCCTCGGGGATGAGCATCATGGCGGCGTGCGGCAGCGAATAGCCGCCGCGCATCAGGAATTCGAGCGCGTTGTCGAAGCAGGCGGTGTCGGACTGGCCGGGATAGGAGATCGGCCAGAGCTTCTGGATGTCGGCGCCGAACAGATCGGAACTGACGGAGGCCTGGCGCGCCGCCATCCAGTTGACGTTGCCGCGCACGGTGTTGATTTCGCCGTTGTGGCAGACGAAGCGATAGGGGTGCGCGAGGCGCCAGCTGGGGAAGGTGTTGGTCGAGAAGCGCTGGTGGACGAGCGCCAGCGCGGAGCTGAATTCCGGGTCGGAGAGGTCGGCGTAGTAAGCGCGCAGCTGGGCGGCGAGGAACATGCCCTTGTAGACCAGCGTGCGGCAGCTCATCGACACGATGTAGAAATCGGTCGGCTCGCCCTCATAGGCCGAGTAGATCTTGCCCGAGCAGACCTTGCGGATGATGTAGAGCTTGCGCTCGAACGCCTCGTCGTCGGCGACGCGGGTGCCGCGGCCGATCACCACCTGGCGGTGATAGGGCTCCGTGGCGACGATCTCGGGCGCCTTGGACAGCGAGGCATTGTCATGCGGCACGTCGCGCCAGCCGAGCACGGTCTGGCCTTCGTCCTCGATGACCTTCTCGACCACCTTTTCCATCTTGATGCGCAGGTCGCGGTCCTGCGGCATGAAGATGTGCGCCACGGCGTACTTGCCGGGCTCAGGCAAGGTGATGCCCTGCCTGGCCATTTCGCGCGCGAAGAAGGCGTGCGGAATCTGCACCATGATGCCGGCGCCGTCGCCCATCAGCGGATCGGCGCCCACGGCACCGCGATGCTCGAGGTTCTCGAGGATGTTGAGACCGTTCTCGACGATCTTGTGGCTGGGCGCGTTCTTGAGATTGACGATGAAGCCGACGCCGCAGGCATCGTGCTCACGCACCGGGTCGAACAGGCCGAACGCCTCCGGACGGGTATTTTTGCGAATGGCGAGGTCCGAGGCGGGGGTTGATCCGATCCTTGTCTGAGCCATTTGCAATGTTCCTTCGTTCGAGGGTTCGTCGAGACCGGCGAGCCGGGCGTCATTCCTTTCGACACGCCGCGCGTCCGGGTCGTACCTTATCGTACGGCTCAGCCGGTTCGGCGCAATCTTCTTAGTGGGGAGCGGCGCTGCATCCAAATGGCCGCTCGTTCGGGCTATGCGCCCCGCCTCCCGTTTCCGCTTTCGACAAGCGGGCCAGCCGGTCCGGCGTGTGAACCTTTCCGGGGAGACCGGCGGCCCACGTTTTAAGACAGCAAAGCTGTCCTATTGGGGCTACATTTGCATAAGTCTAAACTACGGGCAAGCGGCGCGTACGACTTTTTTGTGGCAGTGACCCAGATGCACAAAAGGCGGGCAAATGCCCGCCTTTTCGCGTCCAAAAGGCCATGGCTTGGCGTTATTCGAGGTGGCTCTTGAGGAACCACAAATCCTTGTCGAGGTCGCGGGACATGGCGGTGAAGATGTCGGCGGTGCCGGCGTCGCCGGCGTCATCGGCGGTGTCGATGGCCTCGCGGACGGATTTGGCGAGGGCGCCGTAGCGCTCGACCAGCGCGCCGACATGGTCGGCGACCTTCTTGATGTCGGTGGGATAGGCGGCGAGCGCGGTCTTGTCGCCGACGGTCTGGGTGGTGCCGAGGGCCACGCCATCAAGCTGCATGACGCGCTCGGCGACGGTGTCGGTGTGCACGTCCAGATGAGCGCGCAGCATGTCGAGCAGCTCGTGCACGGCGATGAAGGTCGGGCCCTTGAGGTTCCAGTGCGCCTGCTTGACGGCGAGCGACAGGTCGAGGCTGTCGGCGAGCCGCGCATTGCACAGCTCGATCATGGCGGTCTTGGTGTTGGACTTGAGGCCGATATCGGGGGATTTCATGGGATGTCCTCGGTGACGCTTATGCTGAGTGCGAAAACCCATACTCCAGCCGCCCGGTTCCGTCTTGGACGAAAAAGCGCGGGCCGGAATGCAAAAGAGGCGTGGCTCCATGGGGCCACGCCTCTCAATTCTGGTCGCCTGCCGGTCAGAAGCCAAAGAGCCTGAAGGTCAGGCCGTTCGTGACCGGAATGCTTAGTTGACCGAAGTCTCGATCGCCTTGGGCGCCACGCCGTTGATGGCGATGGTGCGGGCCTTCTTGCTCTCGGGGAGCTGGCGCTTGAGCTCGATATGGAGCAGGCCGTTCTCGAGCGACGCGCCCGAAACCTCGACATACTCGGCGAGCTGGAAGCGCAGGTCGAAAGCGCGCTCGGCAATGCCGCGATGCAAAAACTCGCGGGTCTTCTCCTCGGAAGCCGGCGCCTTGGCTCCCTTGACGACGAGGCCGTTCTCCTTGGACTCGATCACGAGGTCGCTCTCGGCGAAGCCGGCGACGGCGATCGAGATGCGGTAGGCGTCATCGCCGACCTTCTCGATGTTGTAGGGAGGATAGGTCTTGGCCTCCTGGCCGACGAGGCCGTCGAGACGGTTGAACAGCCGGTCGAAGCCGACGGTCGAGCGATAGAAGGGGGAAAAATCGTAGGTCTGCATGACACATTCTCCGTGTGAGCAACGTGAATTTGGCGGGTGTCCCACACGTCCTCCCGTAAGCGGCGAAGACGTATTCCCGGGTGGCCCGGTCCCCGGCGCTTGCCGGCTGACTGCCTAGAGATAGGCGGGGGTTCCGGCCGTTCAAGGGCCGGATTTCGAAGATGAACCGAAACTGAACGCCCCCCTCAGGGTGGCTTCAGCGGACCCCCTATAGAACCAGCACTGTGCTCGCTGTCTGCTGCAACGGCACAAACGAACGGTCACCGTCACCCGCCCCCCGCACGGCGATCCGTTCAGCGAAAGGCCAGTGTCTCTCCGAGGCGCTGGCTTTTTGCTTTTGAGGGTTTGCGCGTGAGCGGGGCGCGGCTATCACTTGGCCATGAACGCCCGCGTCGATGCCGATGGCCCCAAGATGGCCGTGCTGCCCTCCAACCCCGTGCCGGAGGGCATGAAGGCGGGCTACTTCTTCACCCCCGACAAGGTGCGCATCCGCTTTGCGACCTTCCCCAAGACGGCCGGCGCGGCGAAGGGCACCGTCTGCCTCGTGCAGGGGCGGACGGAGTATATCGAGAAGTATTTCGAGACGATCGCGGACTTCCAGAAGCGCGGCTTTGCGGTCGCGACGTTCGACTGGCGCGGGCAGGGCGGCTCGGACCGGCTGATCGGCAATCGCAAGCTCGGCTATGTGCGCTCGTTCGACGATTACTGGGTGGACCTCAAGGCCTTCCACGCCAATGTGCTGCTGCCCGATTGCCCGAGCCCGTTCTATCTGGTCGGCCACTCGATGGGCGGGCTGGTGTCGCTGATCGCCGGCACGCGCGACCGCATGATGTTCGACCGCATCTTCCTCAGCGCGCCCATGGTCGGGCTCGACCGGCAGCCGCTGAGTTTTGGCGGCATGGCGCTGCTGGGCGATACGCTGTCGCTGCTGGGCCTGGGCCAGATGCCGGTCGGCCGCGCCGCCGACGAGATGCCGAGCGAGAAGAACTTTCCGTCCAATCCGCTGACCTCTGATCCGGTGCGCTACATGCGCATGGTCGACGTCTATCGCGAGCGGCCGGACCTGACGATCGGCAAGCCGACCTTCCGCTGGGGCGCCGCGGCGATGCACGCCATGGCGCGGGCCGGCCGCGACGATTTCCCGCTCGCCATCAAGGTGCCGGTGCTGATGCTCGCGGCGGCACGCGACGAGGTGGTGTCGACGTCGGTGATCGAACAGCTGGGGCTGCGCATGCGCACCGGCCGGCATGCGGTGATCGCGGCAGCGCGGCACGAGCTGTTCATGGAGAGCGACGCGATCCGGGCGCAGGTGCTGGCGGCGTTCGATGCGTTTATTACGGAGCAGAGCGGGTAGCCATGCTGATCGTGCCGATATTGGTCTTCTGGGCGATACCGGCGCTGATCCTGTTGACGCGCGATCGCCGCAGCCTTGTAGTGGTGGGGATCATCTTCGCTGTGGCGCTCGCCTTCCTCACGGTGCCACTGCTGCTGTCGACGTTGATGCCGAAGCACTCGACCAGCTGCGACGGCGGTTCGTGCGACGGCGATATGGTTGTGGCGATGTTCATGCCGTTTGTCTGGATGGCGATCGTCGGTGGCTGGGCTTCGCTGGTGGTCTTTGCTCTGCTCAAGGCAAGCACGATCCGCGCCACCGAGCGCGCCGATGTCCGTCGCCGGGCCGAAGAACAGCGGCCCGACACTACCCCCTGAGAACCTTCATCGCCGCCGCATGCAGCTCCGGCGTTGCCGCCGCTACACAGCTGCCGCCGGCTTCGGCCGGCCCGCCATCCCAGGTCGTCACCACGCCGCCGGCGTTCTCGATGATCGGGATCAACGGGGCGATGTCGACATTCTTGAGCGCTGACTCGGCGACGATGTCGATGTGGCCCGCCGCCAGCAGGCAGTAGCCGTAGCAGTCGAGGCCCCAGCGCAGCTGCAGGGTCGCGGCGCGCAGGCGGGCAATGCTGGCGGTGGTGCCGGCGATCTCGAAGATGTCGGGCGAGGTCGCTGTGACCTTCGCCTGCTTGAGCTCGGTGACGCCGGAGGTTCGCAGCGGGGAGGTCTTGCCGTTGCGCGTATAGAACGCTTCTCCAGGCAGGCCGATATAGGTCTCGCCGGTGAAGGGCTGGGCCATCAGGCCGGCGACCGCGCGGCCCTTATGCAGCAGCCCAATCAGCGTGCCCCAGACGGGGACACCGGAAATGAAGGCGCGGGTGCCGTCGATTGGATCGACGATCCAGTCGAAGGCGCCAGAGGAGGCCTTGGGATCCCATTCCTCGCCGATGATGCCGTGATCGGGGAATGCCGCTGACAATACGGCGCGAATGGCGATCTCGGCATCCTTGTCGGCGGCGGTGACGGGGTCGAAGCCCTCGGTCCATTTGTTCTCGACCGCCAGCGGCGTGCGGAAACCGGCGAGCGTCTTGCCCGCCGCGGCGTCCGCGGCGGCCAGCATGGTGTCGCGAACCTGGCTGGAATCGAGGCCGCCGAGGGCGGAGTTGGTCATCGGATGCTCCCGACAAGATTGTTGTTCTGGTGCAAAGCCATAGCAGCTTCGGCGGGCCAGGGGAGCCGCTTTGGTGCGGTTCCCGAATGATTCATTTATGCAACATTTGTGACGGGCGTGCTGTGGAAGAGTCAGCTGCTGATTGTCGCCGCGCGCAAATCAGTTCACCCCAAGAGGGCATGATGGATGGGCGGTTCGTGACTTCCGCCTCGTGCTTAGGCCGATTCGAACCGTCATCGTTTCCTCCCTTGACTGGGGCCGCCTCTCGCGCGGCCCCTTCTTCGTCGGGAGGGTTATTCCGCCGCCTTAGCCGGCATCAGTTGCGGGCCGTTGAGCAGGCCGAGGTCGTAGCCGATCAGCGCCAGCGTCAGCCGCTCGACCAGCTGGCGGATCATGCCGAAGCCTTCGTTTTTCTCGAGCGTCACCTCGTTCATGTAGAGGTGGCGCGAGATTTCGACCTGCACCGCGTGGATATTGTGCTGCGGCCGGCCATAGGTGCGGGCGATGAAGCCGCCGGCATAGGGACGGTTGCGCGCCACGCGCAGGCCGGCGCCGGCAAAGACCATCTCGCAGAGGTCGATGACGCCGGCGGCGCAGGTCGTGCCGTAGCGGTCGCCCAGCACGATATCGGGCGCCAGCCGGTCGCCGGTGCGGGCAATGCGGGGCATCGAGTGGCAATCGACGAGGACCGCGGCGCCGAAGGTGCTGACGGCGTCGGTCAACAGGCGCTGCAGCGTCGCGTGATAGGGCAGGTAGATGCCTTCGATGCGCATGCGGGCGTCGTCGAGCGTCAGGCGCTCGCGATAGATCGGCTTGTTCTCGGCCACGACCCGGGCCAGCGTGCCGAGGCCGGCGGCGACGCGCGGCGACGTGGTGTTGAAGCGGTCCGACAGCGGCTCGTCGAACATCTGGGGGTCGAGTTCCCACGGTTCGCGATTGACGTCGAGATAGGCGCGCGGGAAGTGGGCGCGCAGCAGCGGGGTGCCCAGATGCGGCGCCCGCGCGAAGAGCTCGTCGACCCAGGCATCCTCGGACTGGCGGATCGACAGATGGTCGAGCCGGGTCATGTCTAGAAAGCGCTGGGGATAATCCCGGCCGGAATGGGCGGAGTTGAAAACGATCGGAGCGGTCATGCGGCGAGGCCTGATGGTCTCGAACGCCGGCCGGTCCCAATAGTCGGAGCGCAAATCATTCCCCGGGTGTTCTGTGGCAAATATCCTGCATCCGGGGTCCGGCTTTGTCCAGCCGCGCACAAGGGCCGTTGCACTTCAACAAAACTCGATTAAACATTGCCCGCCCATGGTTTGGGCGGGTGATCGAGGACGGCGATGAAGCGAATCCTTCTGGCGGAAGACGACAACGACATGCGCCAGTTCCTGACGCGGGCGCTGAAAAACGCCGGCTACGAGGTGGTTTCGTTCGACAACGGCAAATCCGCCTATGAGCGGCTGCGCGAGGAGCCGTTCTCGCTGCTGCTGAGCGACATCGTGATGCCCGAGATGGACGGCATCGAACTCGCCCGCCGCGCCACCGAGCTCGACCCCGACCTCAAGGTGATGTTCATCACCGGTTTCGCCGCCGTGGCGCTCAACCCCGACAGCGAGGCTCCCAAGGACGCCTCGGTGCTGAGCAAGCCCTTCCACCTCAAGGACCTGGTCAACGAAGTCGAGCGGCTGCTGGCGGCCTGAGGCCTACTTGCATTGAAGCTGCCGGCGGCCTATCTGGGCGCTGCCGATCGAAGCTTCGCCGCTCTGATCGGTTAGGCCCGGCCGGAGTTCCACCTCCTAGCCGGGTCTTTCATTTTCGAGTTGGGTGAAGCGGGCCGCATTCGCGCTTGACCCCTGCCGGGCTTTTATGGTGTATCCGCCCGGTTCGCTTCGGCGAGCCATGCGAGATGGGTGTATAGCTCAGCGGGAGAGCACTACCTTGACATGGTAGGGGTCACAGGTTCAATCCCTGTTACACCCACCATCTCCTTGAAACGAAACGCCTTTCGGCGTCCCGACAGGATGGGTGCGTAGCTCAGCGGGAGAGCATCGCCTTCACACGGCGGGGGTCACAGGTTCAATCCCTGTCGCACCCACCATCCTCATAAGCGCTATGGTGATCACCGGCTCGTCCACCGTCCTACGTCCGTCGTGGGCTGGGTCTCGCTCCGGGCCGTCGGGGATATCCGAGACGGGGCGGAGGCATCGGTTGCCGGTAACTGCCAAAGAGTCACCGGCGAAGCGTGTGGTCGCCACGACATCGGAGGGATTCGCGCCGGGTGCGAAGTGTCTCGCTCGGGATGAACAACGAACGCGAACAGGAATCCCTTCCAGGCGTTGGTGAACAACAACACCGGTAGCAGCGCCGGTTTCGGCAGCAGCAAGCGATGGCCCGGACGGGGCCTTACGCTCGCTTTACGCGTTAGCACAGGTTTCATCCTAGCGGCTTTACGCGCCTCGTCCTTACGTCCGCTCCATCTCAATCGGTGGAGCAGGCGATGCTTGCGATCATTCTCTATTTCCTTGGCGGACTCGCGGCCTTTGGGCTGATCGGGCTTTCCGTCCGTGCGGCGGGGAGGCTGTGATGAGCCTCGACATCGTGCTCGGGCTGGCGTTTGCGGCCGTGGTGCTGGTCTACGGGCTCATCGCCCTGATCCGGCCGGAAAAGTTCTGAGGCCGCCATGACTCAGGACATCCTCCAATTCGTCATTTACGGCGTGGTGCTGGTGGCGCTGGCGATCCTGCTGGGCGCCTATATGGCGCGCGTCTTCGCCGGCGAGACCGGCTTCCTGGGCTGGCTCGAGCGGCCGATCTTTGCGCTGGCCGGTATCAAGCCGAACGAAGGGCAGGGCTGGGCCGCCTATGCGCTGGCGCTGATCGCGTTCAACCTCGCCGGCTTCGTGCTGCTGTTCGGTGTCCTGGTGTTCCAGGACCATCTGCCGTGGAACCCGCTCGGCCTGCCCGGCCTCAGCGGCCATCTGGCCTTCAACACGGCGATCTCGTTCGTCACCAACACCAACTGGCAGAGCTATGGCGGCGAGACGACGATGTCGTATTTCTCGCAGATGGCCGGGCTGACGACGCAGAACTTCGTCTCCGCCTCGACCGGCATGGCGGCAGCTGCCGCGGTAGCGCGCGGCCTCGCGGGCAGGCAGCAAAAGACCATCGGCAATTTCTGGGCCGACATGGTGCGGGCGACGCTCTACATCCTGATCCCGCTGGCGATCGTGCTGGCGCTGATGCTGGTGTGGCAGGGCGTGCCGCAGACGCTGCAGACCTCGCTGAGCGCTACCACGCTCGAAGGCGGCCAGCAGACCATCGCCATCGGGCCAGTGGCGTCGCAGCTCGCCATCAAGCAGCTCGGCACCAATGGCGGCGGCTTCTTCAACGTCAACTCGGCGCATCCGTTCGAGAACCCCACGGCGCTCGCCAACTTCCTCGAAGTTTTCGCGATCCTGATCATCTCGGCCGCCTTCTGCTTCACCTTCGGCCGGATGGTCGGCGACCGGCGGCAGGGCGTGGCGCTGTTCGCCGCGATGGGCGTGCTGTTCATTATCGGGCTCGCCGGCATCTATGCCAGCGAAGCGCAGCCCAACCCGATCTATCCGACCGCCATCGCGCAGGATTCCGGCAACATGGAAGGCAAGGAGGTCCGGCTCGGGACCGGCAACGCCGCGCTCTGGGCGGAGGTGACCACCGCTGCGTCCAACGGCTCGGTCAATGCCATGCATGACAGCTTCAATCCGCTCGGCGGGATGATCGCCATGCTCAATATCGAGCTGGGCGAAGTGGTATTCGGCGGCGTCGGCGTGGGGCTGACCGGCATGCTGCTGCTGGTCATCGTCACGGTGTTTCTCGCCGGGCTGATGGTCGGGCGCACGCCCGAATATCTGGGCAAGAAGATCGAGGCCCGCGAGGTGAAGCTTGCCGCTTTGACCCTGCTGGTAATGCCGATCGGCGTGCTGGCCCTGTCGGCTCTCTCGATCGTCGCCGGTACCGGCCAGAGCGCGATTCTAAATCCAGGTCCGCACGGCCTGACCGAGCTCCTCTACGCCTATAGCTCGGCCACCGGCAACAATGGCTCGGCCTTTGCCGGCTTCACCGCCAATGTCGACTGGCACAACGCCTTCCTCGGCCTCGCGATGCTGCTTGGGCGCTGTGGCTACATCATCCCGATCCTCGCCATCGCCGGCTCGCTGGCGGCCAAGAAAACCGCGCCGGCTTCGGCCGGCACCTTCCCGACCCATGGGCCGGTCTTCATCACCCTGCTCGTCGCGACCATCCTGATCGTCGGCGCGCTCACCTTCCTGCCCGTGCTCGCGCTGGGGCCGATCGCCGAACAGATGTCGATCGTCGCCGGCACGAGCTTCTGAGGTTTCATCATGGCAAAGACCACATCGACCCATGCAGAGATCGGCCTGTTCGACGGCGCGATCCTCGGCCGCGCCGCCGGCCAGGCGTTCCTGAAGCTCAACCCGCCTGGCCTCGCCCGCAATCCGGTGATCTTCGTCACCGGCCTCACATCGGTGCTGGTGACGATCCTCGTCGCCCGCGATTTCATCGTCGGCGCTCCGAGCTTCGGCATCGGGCTCCAGATCGCGATCTGGCTCTGGTTCACGGTGCTGTTCGCCAACTTCGCCGAGGCCATCGCCGAGGGCCGCGGCAAGGCCCGCGCCGACGCCTTCCGCGCCACACGCTCGACCACCCGTGCGAAAGTGCTGGCCGATCCGCGCCGGCGCGACATTTTCCACCCCAAGGACGCCGCGGCGCTCGACGAGGGCGACGTGATCCTCGTCGAGGCCGGCGACATCGTGCCGACCGACGGCGAAGTGATCGAGGGCGTCGCCTCGGTGGACGAGAGCGCCATCACCGGCGAGAGCGCCCCGGTGATCCGCGAGTCCGGCGGCGACCGCAGCTCGGTCACCGGGGGCACGCGGCTCGTGTCGGACTGGCTGGTAGTGAAGGTCACGGCGCGGCCCGGCGAGACCTTCCTCGACAAGATGATCGCGCTGGTCGAGGGCGCCAGGCGGCAGAAGACCCCCAACGAGATCGCGCTCGACATCCTGCTCGCCGCGCTGACGCTGGTGTTCCTGTTCGTGGTGGTGTCGCTGCCGGTATTCGCGATCTGGAGCGGCACGCAGATCCCGGTGATCTACCTGGCGGCGCTGTTCATCACGCTGATCCCGACGACGATCGGCGGGCTGCTGTCGGCCATCGGCATCGCCGGCATGGACCGGCTGGTGAAGGCCAATGTCATCGCCAAATCGGGCCGCGCCGTGGAAGCGGCCGGCGACATCGACGTGCTGCTGCTCGACAAGACCGGCACCATCACCTTCGGCAACCGCATGGCGGATGCGTTCGAGCCCCTGCCGGGGATAACCGGGCGTCGGCTGGCCGAGGCGGCCTATCTCGCCTCACTCGCCGACGAGACGCCGGAGGGCAAGTCGATCGTCGAGCTGGCGCTGAAGAAATTCGAGCTGCGCGGCGATGCGGCCAGGAGCGCGAGCTTCGTGCCGTTCACGGCGCAGAGCCGCATGTCGGGCGCCAATCTCGCCGATGGCAGCATGATCCGCAAAGGCGCCTCCGACGCGATATTGCGGCACGTCAACCAGGCGGCGAGCCCCGAGCTCGACCGCATCGTGCGGGCCATCGCCTCGTCGGGCGGCACGCCGCTGGTGGTGGCGGACGGCAACACGCTGCTCGGCGTGGTGCATCTCAAGGACGTGGTGAAGCCGGGCATTCGCGAGCGCTTCGCCGAGTTGCGCAAGATGGGCATCCGCACGGTGATGGTCACCGGCGACAACCCGCTCACGGCCGCCTCGATCGCCGCGGAAGCCGGCGTCGATGACTTCCTCGCCGAAGCGACGCCCGAGAAAAAGCTCGAACTGATCCGCACGGCGCAGGCCGATGGGCGACTGGTGGCGATGTGCGGCGACGGCTCGAACGATGCCCCAGCGCTGGCGCAGGCCGATGTCGGCGTGGCGATGAACTCGGGCACGGCCGCCGCCAAGGAGGCCGGCAATCTCGTCGATCTCGACAGCGATCCAACCAAACTCATCGAGATCGTGCTGGTCGGCAAGCAGCTGCTGATCTCGCGCGGCGCGCTCACTACCTTCTCGATCGCCAACGACGTGGCGAAGTATTTCGCCATCCTGCCGGCGCTGTTCGTGACCGCCTATCCCGGGCTGCGGGTGCTCGACATCATGGGGCTCGGCACCCCGACCTCGGCGATCCTGAGCGCGCTGATCTTCAACGCGCTGGTGATCGTCGCCCTGATCCCGGTGGCGTTGCGCGGCGTCAAATACCTGCCGTCTTCGGCCTCGGCGCTGCTGAGCCGCAATCTGCTCATCTACGGCGTCGGCGGCCTCATCGCGCCGTTCATCGGCATCAAGCTGATCGACCTGCTGGTCGACCTGCTGCACCTCGCCTGAAAGGAGGCGACCATGCTCACTCAGCTTCGTCCGGCAATCACGCTGACGCTGTTCTTCACGCTCCTCACCGGCATCGCCTATCCGCTGGCGATCACCGGCGCCGCACAGGCGATCTTCCCGATGCAGGCCAATGGCTCGCAGGTGACCCGCGGCGGCGCCTTTGTCGGCTCAGCGCTTATCGGCCAGAACTGGACGGCGGACAGATATTTCCACGGCCGCCCTTCGGCGGTTAGCAATGATGCCTCGACCTCGTCGGGCTCGAACCTGGGGCCGTCGAGCAAGACGCTGATCGGCCAGCTCAACGATCGGGTGGTAGCGCTCGGCGGTACGAACATCCCGTCGGACCTCGTGACCGCCTCGGGCTCGGGGCTCGATCCCGACATCAGCCCGGCCGGAGCGCTGTTCCAGGTTTCCCGCGTGGCGGCGGCGCGTGGGGTTTCCGAAGACCAGCTGAGGCAGTTGATCGTCGCACACACACAGGGCCGCGATCTTGGTATACTGGGCCAACCGCACGTCAACGTGCTCGCCCTCAACCTCGCGCTCGACGGATTGAAGCCATAGCCACCGCCGACCCCGACCGCCCGTCGCCGGACTCGCTTCTCGCCGCTGTGTCGCGCGAGGGGCGGGGCCGGCTGAAGATCTTCCTCGGCGCCTCGCCGGGCGTGGGCAAGACCTACGCCATGCTGCAGGAAGCGGCGGCGCGCGCGCGGCAGGGCGTCGATGTCGTCGTCGGGCTGGTCGAGACGCATGGCCGAGCCGAGACCGAGGCCCTGTTCGCCGGCCTCGAAGTTCTGCCACGGCACAGCGTCGAGTATCGCGGCCAGTTTCTCGACGAGCTTGATATCGATGCCCTGCTGGCGCGGCATCCAAAACTCGCACTGATCGACGAACTGGCGCATTCGAACGTGCCCGGCTCGCGGCACCTGAAGCGCTGGCAGGATGTGATAGAGGTGCTCGACGCCGGCATCGACGTCGTCACTGCCCTCAACATCCAGCACATCGAATCGCTCAACGACGCCGTGGCGCGCATCAGCGGCGTGCGCGTGCAGGAGACAGTGCCGGACGCGATCGTGGCGCGCGCCGACGACATCGAGCTGATCGACCTGCCGCCGGAGGAACTGATCGCGCGGCTGCGCGAGGGCAAGGTCTATCGCGCCGGCACGGTGGGGCGGGCGCTCGACAATTTCTTCACCAAACCCAACCTCACCGCGCTGCGCGAACTGGCGCTGCGCACCGCCGCGTCGCGGGTCGATGCGCAGATGCTGTCGCTGATGCAGCAGGGCGCGGTGAAGGGGCCGTGGCCGACGCAGGAGCGCATCCTCGTCTGCATCAATGAGAGCCCGCTGGCCAAATCGCTGGTGCGCGCCGGCCGCCGCATGGCGGAGCGCGCCGATATCCCGTGGATCGTCGCGACCGTGGTGACGACGAAGCACGAGGCGCTGCCCGAGAGCGCGCGGCGCATGACGACGGAGGCACTGCAGCTCGCCGAAACGCTCGGCGCAGAGACGGTGACGCTGCACGCCGAACAGAGCGCGGCCGACGACCTCATCGCCTATGCGCGCGCCCGCAATGTCACGCGCCTGCTGATCGGCCGGCCGCGGCCACGCGGGCCACTGGGTTTGGGCCGCGAGGCGGTAGCCGACCGCCTGCTCGATGCGGCGACCGATTTCGAGGTCACCATCGTCGCCGGCGAGGGCCCGCCGGCACGTCCCACCCGACGGCCGAGCGTCGAGTTCAATATCGGCTGGGAGTCGCTGCTGGCTGGGCTCGCGGGGGCTGCGCTGGCGACGCTCGTCGCCTGGCCGATCGACTCGTTCGGCCTCGTCGCGCCGACCTCGCTCGTCGTCATTTACATGGTCGCCGTGCTGCTGGTGGGCGCGCGCTACGGCCTCTGGCCGGCGGTGGTCACCAGCGTGCTCTGCTTTCTGGCGCACAACTGGTTCTACACCGGCCCGCGCTTCAGCTTCACCATCCAGCAGCCCGAAGACGTCGTCGGCATCGTGCTGTTCCTGATGGGGGCCATCGTCACCGGCACGCTGGCGGGGCGGCTGCGGACGCAGGTCACCACGATGCGTGCCAACCAGAAGCGCACCGAGATGCTCTACGATTTCAGCAAGCGCATCGCGGCCAAATCCGATCTCGACGACGTCCTTTACGCCGGCGCCTACCACATTGCCGCGACGCTCGATTGCCGCTCGCTGATCCTGATGCCGGGCGCATCGGAGGCGCTCGAGCAGGTGCAGGGTTACCCTTCGATCGAGGAGGAGCTCGATCCGCGTGCTGCCGCCGCCGCGCGCTGGGCTTTCGAGAAGAATGAGCCGGCGGGCGCCGGCACACCGACGCTGCCGACATCGGAGTGGATGTTCGTGCCGCTGCGCACTGCCGCGCCGCTCGGCGTCGTCGGGCTGCAGTTCAAGGAGCCGCGGCGAGGCGCCGACGCAGAAGTGCGCCGCCTGCTGCAGGCGGTGGACGATCAGGTCGCGGTCGCCATCGAGCGCACCCGCATGGCCGGCGATCTCGAGAACCTCCGCGTCGAGGCCGAGGGCGAGAAGCTCCGCTCCGCGCTGCTCAATTCGCTGAGCCACGATTTGCGCACCCCGCTGGTGTCGGTGATCGGCTCGCTCAGCGGACTGGCCGAGCCCGGGGTGGACGAGCCGACCCGCAATGCCCTGGTCGAGGCCGGCCTCGACGAGGCCCGCCGTCTCGACCGCTACGTGCAGAACCTGCTCAACATGACCCGGCTCGAATATGGCGCGCTGAAGCCCAAGCGTGGCGCCGTGGACGTGCGCGAGCTGGTCGGCGCGGCCCGCTCCGACCTCAGGCGCGTGCTGGCGGACCACCCCATCGCGATCGATCTGCCGGCCGATCTGCCCGCCATCGATGCCGATCCGGTGCTGATCGGGCAGGCGCTGGTCAACGTGCTGGAGAATGCCACGAAATACTCGCCGGCGGGCTCGACGATCACGATCGGCGCTCGCGCCACTCCCGGTCGCCTGATCCTCTCGGTCAGCGACCAGGGCCCTGGCATTCCCGAAGCCGAGCGCGAAAAAATCTTCGATCTGTTCTATCGTGTGACCGAAGGGGACCGGCGACCGACCGGCACCGGGCTCGGCCTCGCCATCGTCCGCGGCTTCGTGGGCGCGCATGGCGGCGCGGTGCGGGCACTGGCCGGCCCCAGCGGTAGAGGCACGACGATCGAGATGGAGCTTCCGGTGGCCGGAGCATGAGCGAGGCCCGCATCCTCGTGATCGAGGACGAGACGCCGATCCGGCGGTTCCTGCGCATCGCCATCGAGAGCGCCGGTTTCACCATGCTGGAGGCCGACCGCGGTCGTCTCGGCATCGAGCTTGCCGCCACCGAGGCGCCCGACATCGTCGTGCTCGATCTTGGCTTGCCGGACATGGATGGCAAAGCGGTGATCGTCGCCATCCGCGAGTGGAGCGCCGTTCCGATCCTGGTGCTGTCGGTGCGTGATGCGGAGACCGAAAAGATCGCCGCCCTCGATGCCGGGGCCGACGACTACGTCACCAAGCCTTTCGCCACCGGCGAGCTGCTGGCGCGCCTGCGCGCCCTGCTCCGCTCGCGCAAGCCGGCGGCGACCGACAAGGCCGTATTCACCACCGGCGATCTCACCATCGATTTCGCCGCCCACACGGTGACCCGCGCCGGCATCGGATCAAAACTCACCCGAAAGGAGTTCGACGTCCTCGCGCTCCTCGCCCGCCATGCCGGCCGCCTCGTCACCCACAAGCAATTGCTGACGACGGTGTGGGGGCCGGCACATGCCCAAGACTCCCACTATCTGCGCATCGCGATCGGTCACATCCGCGAGAAGCTCGGTGACGACGCCGCGGACCCAAGGCTCATCATGACGGAACCTGGTGTCGGCTATCGACTGCTCGGGTGACGTCCGCTTCTCGCGTCGAGCCGCATGGGCGGGATGCGGTAGCCGCGCAGTGCCGCTGGACGGCAACTTCTGGACCGCCCGTGGCGCGAATCGCCCGCGCAGAAATCAAAGGTCACGAGCGGCTCTGGCCTTCACGCCGCGGGGGCCAGGCATACGGGGGGCGAGTCGGCGCGCCCTTACGGCCAGGCGTTGGCAAGCAGCAGCCGGGTCGACTACTGTCTCCCGATGGGATTGGACTCAATGAGCGACCTGGCGATCAGCGTGACGAGCACACCCTCGGCGCAGGAGCTCGAGGCCATCGGCGGAGCCCTTGCGGCGTTCAACGAGGGCGATGTCGGGCCCGCCGGGCGCATGCCCCTGGCCGTGGTGGTGCGCGATGGGCGCGGCGAGGTGGCGGCGGGCCTGTCGGGCTATACTGCGTGGGGCTGGCTCTACGTGCAGTGGCTGTGGGTCAGCGAAGCCCAGCGCGGCCATGGCCTTGCCGGGCGCATGCTGGAGAGCGCCGAGACCGAAGCGCGGAAGCGTGGCTGCCACGGCTCCTACATCGATACGTTCAGCCCGGTGGCGCTCAGGACCTATCATCGCGCCGGCTACCTGCCGTTCGGCGTGCTCGAGGATTTCCCGCTCGGGCGGACGCGCACTTTCCTGCAGAAAAAGCTCTAGGCCGCCAGCCGGCCGCCGGTGAGCGGACGCGGGGCGCCGGTGGTGGTCGGAAAGCTGATCGGCAGGCCGCGCAGGACGCGGACCGCGAGGAAGGCGAAGCACTCGGCCTCGATCGCGTCGCCGCGCCAGCCGACGGCTTCGGCGGGGACCGCCTCGACGCCGACACGCGTGCGTAGCATTTCCATGATCAGCGGATTGTGCCGGCCGCCGCCGCAGACGACCAGCCTGGTTGGCCGCGCCGGCAGCAGGTCGAGCCCCTTGCCGACGGCGGAGGCAGTGAAGGCGGTCAGCGTTGCGGCGCCGGTGGCGTCGTCGAGGCCCTCGGCCATCGCCGAGGTGAAATCGAAGCGGTCGAGCGATTTGGGCGGCGGGTCGCTGAGATAGTGGTGGCGCAGCAATTGCGCGAGGCGGGCTTCATCGACCTTGCCGGAGCGCGCCAGGGCGCCGTCGCGATCCATATTGCCGAGGCCGCGCTCCTTCATGAAATCGTTGAGCGGCGCATTGGCGGGGCCGGTGTCGAAGGCGACCAGCGTGCCGCCGTCCCAATAGGTGACGTTGGCGACGCCGCCCAGGTTGAGCACGGCTGTCTCGCCATGCGTACCGAGGCCGCGCAGCAGCGCCTGGTGGTAGATGGCGGCGAGCGGCGCGCCCTGGCCGCCGGCGCGCACATCGGCGGAGCGGAAATCGTACGCCACCTTCACGCCCAGCAGCTCATGCATCAGCTGGCCGTTGCCGAGCTGGCGCGTCGCGCCGATGCGGCCCGGCTGCGGGGCGCGATGCAGCACCGACTGGCCGTGGAAACCGACGACGCCGATATCGCTCAGGCTGAGGCCGGCGCTCTCGACCAGCTCCTTCACCGCGGCCGACTGGGCACGGGTGAGCGCGTCTTCAGCCTCGGCGAAGATCGCCGGATCGGGGCCGTCGAAATTCCACTTGCGCGCCTGCGCCAGCGTCTCTTCCAGCGTGTCGCGGATCGATTGCGGGTAGGGTGCGAGGGTGTAGGCGCCGAAGCTCTCGATGATCTCGCCGTCGGTCTTGAGCAAGGCGACGTCGATATTGCCGTCGAGGACGGTGCCGGTCATGAGGCCGACGGCCCAGATGGGGTCCACGCTTAGTCTCCGTTGATCAGGTCGCCGGTCGCGCGCCGCAGCGCCACGATGCCGCTGTCGAAATGGCGGGTGGGATGGATGCGGTTGGTGAGCAGCGTCCACGCCCGGCCGCGGGCGAAATCGATCCACAGGCCCGTGCCGGTGAAGCCGGTGTGGCCGATGGTCTCGGGCGTGCAGCGCTCGCCGCCGGACCAGCCTTCGTAGGGCCGCTCCCAGCCATGGGTGCGGCGCGCCGAGAGCGGCGTGCGGATCGGTGCGGTGGCAGGCGTATCGAGCAGGCCCTGGGCGAAATCGAGCACCGAGGCGGCGATGCCGAACAGGCCGGCATGGCCGGAGCCTTGCAGGGCGGAGCAATTGTCGTCATGCACCTCGCCGCATAGAACGCGATTCCGCCAGGTGTCGTCCTCGGTGGCGGCGGCTGTCGCCGGATCGGCCGACCAGGCGAAGCCGGGGCCGGCGTCCATGTCGCGGATGCGCTTGCGCTCGAGGCGCTCCAGCGCGAGGCCGAGCAGGATGAAATTGATGTCGGAATAGACCGCCGGCCCGGCCGACCATTCGTGCTGCAGCACGAAGGCGCGCAGCAGGTCCGGGTCGCGGCCATAGGTGTAGATCGGGAACACGCCGGGGAAGGGCGTCTGGTGGCCGAGGCATTGGCGGAAGGTGATCTTCCGCTCCCAATTGTCGGCATTGTACTGGCGAAAGTCGGGCAGCACGGAAGTCAGCGGCGCGTCGAGGTCGATGGTGCCCGCCGCGGCCAGTGCCAGGATGCGCGGCGTGGTGAAGATCACCTTGGTGAGCGAGGCGAGATCGAACCAGGTCTCGTCGGTCATCGGACGCTGCATGGGGATCAGCTGCGCCGAACCGATGGAGCGGATGGCGCGGCGGCCGTCGCGGTCGACCACACCCAGCACGCCGCCGGGAATGCGTTTGGCTTCAACTGCCACCTGCAACGGCGCGAAGGCACGATCGAGAATTGCATCGACGCTCATGCGGTCTCCTCCACGCGGACGCGGTGATCGGCGCCGACGTCGCGCCACTGCGCCGGCGGCGGCTCGAAGCCGGGCGGGCGGACCAGCGAGGGCACCTGCGTGGCATCCAGCGTAAAGCGCTGGCGGCGGCGCTCGATGGCAGGCACCGCGGCGATCAGCCGCCTGGTGTAGCTGTGCTGCGGCGAGGCGAGCACGGCGGCGGCATCGCCGATTTCGACGATCTGGCCGGCATACATCACGGCGATGCGGTGCGCGATGCGCTCGACCACCGCCATGTCGTGCGAGATGAAGAGATAAGCGAGGCCGAACTCGTGCTGCAGGTCGATCAGCAGGTCGAGCACGCGCGCCTGCACGCTGACGTCGAGGGCGGACACCGCTTCGTCGAGCACGACGACGTCGGGGTTGAGCATCAGGGCGCGGGCGATGCAGAGGCGCTGGCGCTGGCCGCCGGAGAACTGGTGCGGGTAGCGGGTGAGCGCCTCCTTGCTCAGGCCGACGCGCTCGAGCAGGACGATCATGCGCTCGCGCAGTTTCGCATCGACGCGCTGGCCGGCCGCGATGGCGGGCTCGGCCAAGAGGCCCTCGACCTTGAGGCGTGGATTGAGCGAGGCATAGGGGTCCTGGAACACCATCTGTACCGGCCGGCCGCTCCGGCCCGACTTCGCTTCGATGCGGCCGCGGGTGGCCTTGACCAGCCCGAGGATGGCGCGGGCCGTGGTGGACTTGCCCGAGCCGCTTTCGCCGACGATGGCCAGCGTCTCACCGGGCACGAGGTCGAAATCGACGCCGTCGACCGCATGTACGGCGCCGGCCCTCGTGCGGAACAGGCCTTTCGTCACCGGGAAGCGCACCGCGAGATTGTCGACGGTGACGATGGGGCTGGCGCGATCGGCCTTGCCGTCGCTGCGCACGGTGTTGCCGAAGGTGAAATGCGGCACGGCGTTGAGCAGATGTTTCGTGTAGTCGTGCTGCGGGTGGTCGAGCACGGCGTCGGCCGGGCCCTGTTCCACCGCGACGCCCTGCTGCATGACCATGATGTCGTCGGCGATACCGGCGACGAGGCCGATGTCGTGGGTGATGAAGATCATCGCCATGCCGAGCTCGTCGCGCAGTTCGGCGAGCAGCGCCATGATCTGCGCCTGCGCGGTAACGTCGAGCGCGGTGGTCGGCTCGTCGGCGATCAGCAGGCGCGGATTGCTGGCGAGCACCATGGCGATCATCACGCGCTGCCGCATGCCGCCCGACAGCTGATGCGGGTAGTAGGTCAGGCGCTGCGCCGCGTCGGGAATGCGGACGCGCTCGAGCGCCTCGCGGGCAGCGGCAGTCGCCGCCGCGCCGGTCAGGCCGCGATTGAGCCGGAAGGCCTCTTCGATCTGAGCGCCAATGGTGTGCACCGGATTGAGCGAGGTCATGGGCTCCTGGAAGATCATGCCGATATCGCGGCCGCGCACGTGGGTGAGCGCGTGCTCGTCGGCGGTGGTGATGTCGAGGGCGGTGCCGTTGCCGCGCTGCAGCACGATGCTGCCGGCGGTGATGCGGCCGCCGCCGAAATCCACCAGCCGGTTGATCGACAGGGCCGTCACCGATTTGCCCGAGCCGCTTTCGCCGACGATGGCCAGCGTCTTGCCGGCGCCGAGCTCGAAGCTCACGCCCTTGACGACTTCGTTGATCCTGGGGTCGCGGCCGAAGCCGACATGCAGATCGCGGACGGAGAGGAGGGCGGTCACGTGGCGCGCTCCTGCGTGCGCGGATCGAGGATGTCGCGCAGCGCGTCGCCGAACAGGTTGAAGCCGAGGATGCCCAGCATGATGGTGAGCCCGGGGAAGAGCATCAGCCAGGGCGCCTGCGTCATCAGGCTCTTGCTGTCGGCCAGCATGACGCCGAGCGAGGGAGTGGGCGGCTGCGTACCCAGCCCGAGGAAACTGAGGCCGGCTTCGGTGAGCAGCGCCCAGGCCAGCGCCAGCGTGACCTGCACGGTCAGCGGCGCGACGAGGTTGAGCAGCAGATGGCGGGTGAGGATGAAGGTCTGCGAGCTGCCGAAAGTACGGGCCGCATCGACGAAATCGCGCCGTTTGAGCGATAGCGCCGGGCCGCGTACGACACGGGCAAAGATCGGCGTGTAGACGATGGCGATGGCAGCAACCGAGGTCCACGTCCCGGTGCCGGCGATGGCGACGATGAGCAGCGCCAGGAGGATTGCCGGGAAGGCCAGCAGCACATCCATGACGCGCATCAGAATGCCGTCCCACAGATTGCCCCACCAGGCAGCGAACAGGCCGATGATGGTGCCGGCGATGGTGGCCAGCGCCACCGACGAGAACGAGATGATGAAGCTCTGGCCGATGCCCAGCATCAGCCGGCTGATCGTGTCGCGGCCGAGCAGGTCCGTGCCCATCCAGTAGGTGGCGCTCGGGCCGGTCAGCCGGTCGAGGCGGAACTGCTTCAGCGGATCGTGCGGCGTCAGATGCAGCGCGCCCAGCAGGGCGGCCAGTAGATAAACGAGAACGATGACGGCGCCGATGCGGCCGCTTGGATGTTTCACGATGGCGCGGAGCAGGCCCATCATTTCGCCCCGAGCCGGATGCGCGGATCGAGCGCCGCATAAGCGAGATCGACCAGCAGGTTCACGATGAGGAAGTTGAGGGCGATGAACAGCACGGTGCCTTGCACCAGTGCGTAGTCGCGCTGGTTGATAGCATCGAGCACCAGCCGGCCGATGCCTGGCAAAGCGAAGATCTGCTCGACGATCACGGCGCCGCCCAGCAGATAGCCGAACTCGACGCCGCTCAGCGTCACCACCGGGATCAGCGCATTGGGCAGCGCATGATACCAGACGACGCTGCGGGCCGAGGCGCCTTTGCTGCGCGCCGTGCGGACGTAATCGTCGCTCAGCACGTCGAGCATCGCGGCGCGCGAGATGCGCGTCACCGAGGCGGCGAAGGCCAGCCCCAGCGTGATCGCCGGGAACACCAGCTGCGCCAGGTTGGCCAGCGGATCGGCGAACAGCGAGGTGAAGGTGCCCATCGCCGGCAGGTAGCCGAAATAGACCGAGAGCACGTAGATGATCAGCAGCCCGAACACGAAGCTCGGCGTCGACTGGCCGATCATGGCGAAGAGCCGCACGCCCAGATCGGAAGCGCGCTCCTTGTGCGTCGCGGCGAACACGCCGGCGGGCACGCCGACGGCAAGCGCGATGAGCATCGACAGCAGCGCCAGCTCCAGCGTCAGTGGGAAGCGCTCGAGGATCACCGGCAGCACCGGTTTGCCATAGGTGGTGGAGATGCCGAAATTGCCCTCGAACAGGCCGGTGAGCCAGCGCCAGTACTGCACGTAGATGGGCTGGTCGATGCCGAAATAGGCGGCGAGCGCCTGGCGCTGCGCGGGGGTGAGGAGGCCGGCCTCGGTGCCCAGCATCGCGGTGATGGCGTCGCCCGGGATCAGGCGGATGGCGACGAAGACGAGCAGCGACACGCCGAGCAGGATCAGCGGAAAAGTCAGCAGCCGCTGGGTGACGTAGTTCATGCCGCTCCTCTGCGTCCGCTCCTCGCCAAAAGATCGCGGGGGAGGGGGACCGCGCTCAGGTCCCCCTCCCCCGTGCATCGCACAGGGGAGGATGCACGACTGTGAGTTTTAGTCGATGGTGACCTTGCTCAGGCCGAACAGCGTGCCGGTCGGCGACGGCTCGAAGCCGTGCACGGTCTTGAGCTGCGCGGTATAGGTATTGGAGGTCGACAGCCAGATCCACGGCGCGAGTTCGGTGATCTTGGCCTCGAACTGCTGGAAGATCGCCTTGCGCTTGGCGACGTCGGTCTCGACGCGGCCCTGCTGGAGCAGGCTGTCGATATCGGCGTCGACGAAGTTCGAGACCTTCTGCAGGTTGCCGTCCTTGGTGAAGTAGCGGTTGTACATCGGGTACGGATCCGGACGGCCGCCATTCTGCGCCACGGCCATGTCGAAGTCGCCGGCCAGCCAGCGGTCGACATAGACCTTCAGGTCGAGCATCTCGATATCGAGCTTGACGCCGATCTCGGCGAGCTGGGCCTGCAGCACCTGCGCTTCGGACGAGGCGACCGGCGGCTCGCCGGTGGCGGCGATCACCTTGGCGGTGAAGCCGTCGGGCGAGCTCGAGGCGGCCATCAGTTCCTTGGCCTTGGCGAGGTCCTGCTTGTAGCAGAACAGCGTGCTCGGATCGGACGCGTAAGCCGGCATGGTCAGCGGACCGGTGACCTTGCCTTCACCGACCAGCGCGGTGGCGAGCACGTCGTCGCGGTTGACGGCGCACGAGATCGCCTGGCGGACCTTCAGGTCATCCATCGGCTTGCGGGCCGGGTTGAGCTGCAGCACGTTGTAGGCGAGGCCCGGGATGGCGTTGAGCTGGAGGTTGGCTTCCTTCGGCACGAGCGTGGCGACCAGCGGGTCGTTGAGCAGCGCGAAGTCGGTCTGGCCGGCGCGCAGCGAGGCGAGGATGGCGGTCTCGTCAGGCAGTACCGAGATGGTGATGCCGTCGACGCCGACCTTGCCGCCGGCCCAGTTGGCATTGGGGCTCAGCACTTCCTTGGAGTTCGGGTCCCATTCGTCGAGCTTGAACGGGCCCGAGCCGACGGCCTTGGTCTCCACCGTGCCGGCGGTGATGCTGGCGGCCGGGACGATCGCGGCGTTGACCGTCGCCATGGCGACGAGGATGGGCGCGTCGGGCTGGCTGAGGTGGAACACCACCGTGCCGGCGTCGGGCGTATCGATCGAGGCGATCGACAGGAAGTTGGAGCGCGCCGCCGCGGCGGTCGCTTCATCGAGCAGGCGGGTGAAGGAGGCCTTCACGTCGTTGGAGGTGACGGCGGTGCCGTCCGAGAATTTCGCGTTGGCGTTGAGCTTGAAGGTCAGCGTCAGGCCATCGGCCGAGAATTCCCAGCTGTCGGCGACGGCCGGGACGACGTTGAGCTGCGCGTCGAGGCGCACCAGCGGCTCATAGATCAGCTCGAGCAGGCGCAGCGAGGAGAACGCCGTCTGCTTGTGCGGATCGAGGCCGGTGGCGTCCTGCGCCCAGGCCATGCGGAGGCTCGCGGCCTCCACCGGCAGCGCGATGGCGGCGGTGCTCAGCGCCGTGGCGATGGCAAGGCCCGCCAGTAGTCGTTTCGTTGGGCTGAAGTGCATGTTGGTCTCCCTATCGATTGTTGGTTCGCCGGTTGCCGGCTTGTTCAGGTTGGTCTGGGCAGAAAGTAGAATTGTGTTTCACGGCTGGGTTCCCTCGAGCGCACGGCGCAGGAAGCCGCCCGCGCCAGCCATGGCGGCGCGCGCCTCGGCGACGGACTTGCCGGTGAGGATGGTGAGGATCGCGAGCTTGACGTCGTTGCTGGTCTGCGCCAGCGCCGCTTCGGCGGCGGGCGCCGTGCAGTCGGTCGCCTGCATGACGATGCGCACGGCGCGGGCCAGCAGCTTGGCGTTGCTGGCCACCATGTCGACCATCAGGTTCTCGTAGGTCTTGCCGATGCGGATCATGCTGGCGGTGGTCAGCATGTTGAGCACGAGCTTCTGCGCTGTGCCGGATTTGAGCCGCGTCGAGCCGGTCAGCACTTCGGGGCCAACCAGCGGCGCGATCGAGATATCGGCCAGCCGCGCGATGGCCGAGTCGGGGTTGCAGGTGAGCCCGACCGTCACCGCACCGAGCGATTTGGCGTAGTTCAGCCCGCCGATGACGTAGGGCGTGCGGCCGCTGACGGCGATGCCGACGACGACGTCGTTGCCGGTGAGGCCGATGGCCGCGAGGTCGGTGGCGCCAATCTCGGTGCGGTCCTCGGCGCCCTCCGAGGCATTGACCAGCGCGTCGTAGCCGCCGGCGATCAGGCCGACGACCATGCCGGGTGGCACGCCGAAGGTCGGCGGACATTCGGAAGCATCGAGCACGCCGAGCCGGCCGCTGGTGCCGGCGCCGACATAGATCAGCCGCCCGCTTTTGCCGAAGGCGGCAACGATCGCATCGACGGCGCGGGCGATCTGCGGGATGGTTTTGGCCACGGCGGCGGGGACGATCTGGTCTTCGCTGTTGATGGTCTGGAGGATGTCCGCGGTCGCCATGAGGTCGATGCCCATGGTGCGCGGATTGCGCTCTTCGGAGACGAGTCCCTGCAATTCGGACAGCAGCGCCTCGCGATCGCTCGCGGCGCTCACCGGCACACCTCCCCTGCGATCCTCGACGTCCAACTGCTCCACCTCCCGACCCAAGCCTAGGAAGCGGCGGCATTGGCTGTCAATGGTTTTCAGAAATATCCATGGCTTTGAACTTTTGTTTCGGCAGGCTATGAGTGACGCATGGGCATCCAGTCGAGCATCGAGGCCTCCGCGGCGAGTTTTACCCCGACGATGCGGCGGGTCGCCGGCGCCATCCGCGACAATCCCGCCATCGTGCTCGACAAGACCATTTCGGAGCTGGCGGAGCTCTGCGGGACCTCGGTCGCCTCGATCGTGCGGTTCTGCCGGGCGATCGGCGTCAGCGGCTATGCCGAGCTACGCATGTCGCTCGCCACCGAGCTCGGCAAGGAAGCCGCCCAGTTCGGGGCGGACCGGACGCTGGGCGCCGAGATCGCCCGCACCGATACGCTCGAGCACATGGCGCAGAAGGTCGCCTCGCTCGAAATGCTGGCCATCGAGGAGACCGTCTCGGGGCTCGACTTCAAGGCGCTGGAGCGGGTCGTCACCGCGCTCGACCGCGCCAAGCGCATCCTGCTGTTCGGCATCGGCGCCAGCCATTTCGTCGCGCGCGATTTGCAGCACAAGCTGTTCCGTGTCGGTCGCAACGCCTTCCTGCTCGCCGATGCGCACGAGGCATGGTCGGGGGCGCTGCTGTCGCCCAGGAGCACCGTGGCCATCGGCTTTTCGCATTCGGGCTCGACGGCGGACACGGTAAAGTTCCTCGCGCTGGCCCGGCAGCATGGGGCGCTGGCGGTGGCGATCACCGGCGTCGCCGAATCCGACCTGGCGCAGGCCGCCGACGAGGTGCTGATCGCCCGGGCGCGGGAGAGTGCGCTGCGCGCCGGCGCCATGGTCAGCCGCATTGCGCAACTGGTGATCGTCGACTGCCTGTTCCTGGGCGTGGCGCGGCTCGGCTACGAGCAGACCATCGACGCGCTGCAGCGCACGCGCGACGTCACGCATCCCGACCGGTCGGCATGAGGCTGGGCGGGTTCCTGCTCTGCGTCGCCGGCATTGCGCTGCTCTGCGCCATGGATGCCGTCGCCAAGGCGCTGGGGGCGCATCTCAACGTGTTCCAGATCTCGTTCGTCCGCTATGGCGGCGCGGCGATCTGGCTGGCGATCTATATCGCGGCCACCCGCGGACAATGGCCGCAACTGCGCAACTGGCGACGCTACCTGCCGCGCGGCCTGCTGATGGTCGCGACGGCCTGCCTGTTCTTCTACGGCGTCACGCATCTGCCGCTCGCCATCGCCACGGCGCTGGCCATGAGCGCGCCGATCTACACCTCGCTGGCGGGCGTGATCTTCCTCAAGGAGCCTGCGTCGCCGCGGATCGGCCTCGCCATCCTGCTCGGCATTGCCGGCTCGGCGGTGATGGTGGTCGGTGGCGAGTTCGGCGGCGCGACCGATATTGCCGGCTGGGTCGCGGCGATCCTCGCGCCGATAACCTATGCGGCCTCCATCGTGCTGCTGAAGCATCAGTCCGACGATGAGGGCGCGGCGGCGCTGACGCTGAGCCCGGCGATCGTCGCGGCGCTGCTGATGCTGCCGCTGGCCGTGCCGGGGTTCGTCGCGCCACCACCGGGCGTGTGGCTGCTTATGGCGCTGATCGGCCTGCTGGGCGGCTGCGGCTATGTGCTGCTGACCATCGGGTTGCGCACCACGCCGGCCTCGCGCTTCGCGATCGTCGACTATTCCGGCCTGCTGTGGGCGGCGTTTTATGGATTCGTGTTCTTCTCGGAGGTGCCCGAGCCGCGCTTCTGGATCGGCGGGGCGTTGATCGTGGCGGCCTGCGCGCTCGGCCTGCGGGCCGCGCCCAGGCCGGCGGTGGCGGCCGCCTAGGCCTTGGCCCTCTTGCCGTCGATCGGCGGCAGGTCCTTGAGCTGGTCGAGCAGATAAGCGTGCGTGGCGCGGTTGGCGACGATGACGATGCCGGTCTTTTCGTAGAATTCCGGGCCGCGGCCCCACCAGTCGGTGACGATGCCGCCCGCTTCCTGCACCAGCAGCACGCCGACGGCCCAGTCGACCAGCCCCGCCTCTTCGTAATAGCCGGTGAGCCGGCCGCAGGCGACATAGGCGCAGGAATTGGCGGCGCTGCCGATCGTGCGCACACCGCCCACCGGCTCGGTGATCCGGGCCAGATGCTCGTAGAAGCCGGGCCAGGTGGCGCGCTGACTGGTGGGGATCGAGGTGCCGATCGCCATCATGCCGATGTCGGTCTTTTCGCTGACCTCGAGCCGGGTGCCGTTGAGGAAGGCGCCGTGCCCGCGAATGGCGGTGAACATCTCGTCGGCGACGGGATTGTAGAGCGCGCCGCACACCGTCTCGTTGCCGCGCCGGAGCGCGATCGAGATGGTGTAGTGCTGGCCGTTGATGAAATTGGTGGTGCCGTCGATCGGATCGACCAGCCAGCGATACTCGCGGTCGGCGCCATCGACCGGCGGGAATTCCTCGCCGGTAAAGCTCCAGTCGGGGTAGCGCGCGAACAGATATTTGCGGATCAGTTGCTCGGACTGCCGGTCGGCCTCGGAGACGAAGTCCGCCGGTCCTTTGATGCCGATCTCGAGATCGCGGAAGCGGGCGAAATGCTGCAGCGTCAGCGCGCCGGCCTCGCGGGCGACGGCCACCATGTCGGCAAGGATGGGATCGTAGTTCTCAGCCATGCTGGTGCTCCGCGAGACGGCTAGCGAGCCCTTCGGGATCGTCGGTGGTGATCTGGTCGGCGCCGAGCGCCAGCAGGCGGTTCACTGCCGCGACGTTGGCGTCGTCGGCGGCCTTGATGGTCCAGGTATCGACGCGTTTGCCGGCGGCGTGGAAGGCCGCGATGATGTCGAAGCCGGCGCGATCGAGCTCGATCACCAGCTCCCAGCTCAGATAGATCATCTCGGCCTTGGGCGAAGCGGCGAGGGCATCGGCGACGAAGCCGCTGAAATCGCGATTGCGCTGCAGTTCGGCGATGTTCTCGTCGCTGCACGGATCGTAGCCGATGTGCAGTCCCGGCGTCGCATCGGTCAGGATGCGCACAGCCTCGGCGCTGCCGGAGGAGACGATCATGTTGCGCGCGACCGGTCCGACGCTGGCGACGAAATTGGCGATGGTGGTGGCGTCGAGGACCGTCTCGTCCTCCTTGTAGTCGAGCTGCAGCAGCGCATCGGGATGGGGCGGCGTCGCGACCAGCAGGGCGCAAAGGTCCTCGAGCAGCATCACGTGGTCGGCGATCGGCGCACCGTCATTGCCGCGCAGGTTGAGCGCACGCAGTTCCGCCGCGCTGTGCGAGACGGCGCTGCCGGTGCCCGTGGTCTCGCGGGCAATCGACAGATGGTCGTGCAGCACGGCGAAGCCGCGATCCTTGTGCACCACCAAATCCACCTCGACGCTGGCGCCCAGCGCCATGCCCTCGAGGATGCGGCGGCCGGTGAACACCGGATCGGCCGCATAGCGGCGGCCACGATGCCACTTGAGGAAAGTACGGTGCCCGTTGCGGGTCACCGAGACAGGATCGGTCATGGTGCGGTGCTGGAGCGATAGGCGACGGCGTTGTCGCGATAGGCGGCGAAGGCGCGCGGCTTGAGGTCGATGGGCATGCCGGCCTTCCAGTCGCGCGCCTCGGGGACCATGGATTTGAGGCGCGTACCGTCGGGCAGTTCGATGTCGACGAGGCCGTGCGTGCCATAGTCGGTGACGCGGTGGACCTTGCCGGTGCCGGTGGCGCGCGCCGGCACGATGCCGAGGGCTTCGGGGCGCACTGCGAGCGTCGCCGGGCCGTCGCCGATGGGCAGCGGATTGGAGAAACCGGCGCGGCTGAAGGTGCCGCCGGCGACCGCGCCTTCGATCAAATTCATGGTTCCGATGAAGCCGGCAACGAACGGCGTGGCCGGTTCGCGGTAGAGCATGTCGGGCGCGGCGACCTGTTCCATCTTGCCGTCGCGCAGCACGACGATGCGGTCGGCCATCGAGAGCGCTTCGTCCTGGCCGTGCGTCACGAACAAAGTGGTGATGCCCAGCCGCTGCTGGATGTCGCGGACCTCTTCGCGCAGGCGCTCGCGCAGATGCTGGTCGAGGCTGGCGAAGGGCTCGTCGAGGAGGAGGATTTTCGGCTCCAGCACCAGCGAGCGGGCGAGCGCGACGCGCTGCTGCTGGCCACCCGAGAGCTGGTGCGTCTGGCGGTCGCCATAGCCGGTGAGGCCGACGAGCTCCATGACGGTATCGACGCGGCGTTTGATCTCGTCGGCCGGGCGGCGGCGCAGCTTCAGGCCGAAGGCGATGTTCCTGAAGACGTTCATGTGGGTCCACAGCGCATGGCTCTGGAACACCATTCCGGTCGGCCGGCGCTCCGGTGGCAGATGGATCACCTCTTCGCCGTCGATGGTGATGCTGCCGGCGGTCGGTGTCTCGAAGCCGCCGATCATGCGCAGCAGCGTCGATTTGCCCGAGCCGGACGGCCCGAGCAGGCAGACCAGCTCGCCATCGGCGACGGTCAGCGAGAAATTGTCGACGGCGCGCACGCTGGCGCTGAACTGCTTGGTGACGCCTTTGATGTCGAGGACGGCCATGTGTGTTTCCTAGGCGCCGAAGCCGCGCGCGAACGAGCCGCCGCTGATGACGCGCCGTGCAAAGAGCAGCGCAAAGAAGGAGGGGATCCACAGCAGCACCGAGAGCACCGCGCCGTACTGGATCACCGGCTGATTGTTGATGAACGAGATCATCAGCACCGGCATGGTGCGGATCTGCGGCGCGCCGATCAGCCAGGCGCCTTCCGTCTCGTAGAAGGTGTTGACGAAGGTCAGCAGCACCGCGGCGCCGATGGTCGGGCCGGCCTGCGGCAGGGTGATCGACCAGAAAACGCGCAAGGGACTCGCCCCGACGTCGCGCGCCGCTTCTTCCATGCGCCGGTCGACGCCCTGGAAGGCGGCGACGGGTATCCAGATCATGTAGAGCAGCGTGCCCACGAGCTGGATCAGCACCACGCCCCAGAAATTGCCGATCAGATTGAGGCTGAGGAAGATGCCCGCGATGGCGACCAGCAGGCCGAATTTCGGAAAGGCCTGCCCGGCGATGAAGGAGAAGAACAGGAGGCTGCGGAACGGAAATTCCAGCCGGGCGAAGGCGAAGGCGGCGGGCAGGCAGATGATCGCAGAGATGGCGGTGACGACCACCGACAGCTCGATCGAGGTGGTGATCGCCTGCCAGACGTCCGGCCGCGCCAGCGTGTCGCCCCAGTAGCGCAGGCCGAATTGCTGCGGGATGATCGAGGGGTAGCGCCAGACATTGGCGAAGGCCCAGGTGGCGACGACGATCAGCGGGAAGATGATGACGAGGCTGAGGGCGACCGCAAAGGCGATGCCGGTCCAGTCGGTCTGGCGCGGCGGTCTGTAGCCGGTGACGTCGGCCATCAGCGCGCCCTCTGATTGCGCACGACCGAGCGCACGTAGAACAGGCCGAAGGCGATGCAGAAGCCGAAGGAGATAACCGCCTGCGTGATGGCATTGGTCGGATCGTAGAGGTCGCGGAAGGTCCGCTGCATGAACGGGCCCATCATTTCGGGCGCCGCCGGCCCGAGCACATAGGGCAGGGTGAAGGCCGAAAAGATGCCGAGCACCGCGAAGGAGACGGCCACGAGGATCGAGTTACCGATGCGCGGCAGGATGATGTACCACAGCCGCGTGATCGGCCCGGCGCCGACGTCCTTGGCGGCCTCGATCGAGGCGTCCGACACGGCGCCGAGGCCGGCGGCGAGGATCAGCACCGTCAGCGGAATATGATCCCACACGAGCCCGATCAGCGGTCCCCATGGCGTCAGATAGGGCGTGCGGATTTTCGGCAGATGCACGGCATTGAGCAGGATGTCGACCATGCCGTTCGGCCCCAGCACGCGGATGAAGGCGTAGCTCAGGATGATCGAGGGCACGAACAGCGGAAAGATCGCCAGCCCCTGCACATAGGCGGACAGCCTGCCCGTCGCGAAGCGCAGATAGAGCGCGATCGGCAGGCAGATCAGGATGAGGAAGAAGGCGCAAATGAACGTCGTCCACAGCGTCAGCGACAGGTTGGCGAGGCTGTAGGAGTCGGTGAAGAAGAATTTGTAGGTGTCGAAGCTGAGGACCGGCGCCTTGCTGTCGGTTCCCACCGGATGCCAGACCGTCGTGATCATCGCCGAAACGATCGGGTAGATGATCAACCAGAAGATCAGCAGGACCGGAATGGCGACGAGCAGGAGGCCGATGGGCCCCCTGCGTTTTTGTGAAGTTCCGACGATGTCGCTGGTGGCGCCGAGCGTCACGCGTTGCGGTCCACGTTCGGGGCGACGTTGCGGTACCAGCCGTCCTTCATGTTCTTGTCCCAGTCACCGCCCGGCCAGGTCGGGATGGTGGACGGGATGACGTCCGCATACTTGTCGTGCAGCTCCTTGGAGACGTAGTCCCACGACACGCCCGGGAAGCCGCCGAGTTCGGTGATCACCGCCGACTGGATTTCCTCGGAGAGGATGAAATCCTGCAGCTTGATCGCCAGCGCCTTGTTGACGCCGTTCACCGGAACGGTGTTCTTGGTGAAGCCGCCGGCCAGCGCCAGATCGGAGAGCTGGACGAGGCCGGTGGTCTCGGGCAGAACGCCGGTCTTGATCGCCGACAGCGTCTGGTCGGACCAAGCCGGGATCATCGTCACGGCGCCCTGGCTCAGCAGCTGGATCGACTGGGTGTTGCCCGAGGTGTAGGCGCCCTGGTCCATCAGCGAGGGAGCGAGATCCTTGAGGATGTCGAAGCCCTTCTGCAGCATCGCGTCGCTGTCGCCGGCCTTGTAATTGTCGACCTTGAACAGCGAGGGGTCGCGGCCATTGGCTTCCCAGATGGCGCGTACCACGAAATTGCCACCCGAGCCGCCCTTGTCGGGACGGTTGTAGATGAACTGGCCCGGGTTGGCCTTGATCCAGGCGACGAGATCGGCCCAGGTCTTGGGCGCCTTGTCGGGGCTCAGCTTGGTGGTGTCATAGGCGAGCAGCACCTGGCTGCCGCGATAGGTGATGTTCTGCGGAATGTCCGCCGCGAGCGGGTTCAGCTTGGAGTAGTTCGACAGGTTCTCCTTGCTGAAGTCGACATAGAGGCCGGCATCGAGCGCGCCGGGCGGCAGGCGGGCTTCGGAGCCTTCGAAGAAATCGGCCTGCGGGTCGGTCTTGCTGGCCAGCGCCGCGAGGGCACGGGCTTCGATCGCCTGGAGGCCGGGGGCATCGGTATCCACCAGATTGATGGTCACGCCCGGATTGGCGGCCACGAACTTCGGGACGACGATGTTGGTCCAGAAGTCGGTGATGTTGGCATCCGAGCTGGTGTACCAGTCGATCCGGTTGGCGTCCGCGAACGCCATCTTGGGCAGCAGGGTCATACCTGCGGCGGCGGCCGTGGCCGAGATCATAAAGTCGCGACGTTTCATAGCTTCACTCCCTGTGCTGCCGGACATTCCCGGCCCCGATCGTTCCAGCCGACCTTAGTGAGGACACTAACCCTAAGGTGACCGCTGGCAAGCGAAAAATGGACCAGAAATTCTATTGTGACGTCACATTGCGCGAGCCGTTCCGTGATCGTCGACAGTGCTAGATGAGCGCTGCGTGTGACACGCGTATGAAGCGCCAAAACCGCCCTCGCGGCAGCACTTTCCGCCCGACGAAGGGCGTCGCGACTCAGCCGCGCGCCACGAGTCTGGTCGGTAGCAATTCGCCCGTCCGGTCCAGCACCGGGTAGGCGGCGGCCGCGACGATCAGCGAGTTGATCAGCTTCATGTCGCGCAGCAGGTCGAGATGCAGCGCACTCTGCATGGAACGGCTCTTCTCGTCGGCCCGCATGACGTGGAAGTGCGACGATACCGCCTCGCGTTCGGCCTGGCGGAAGGCGAGCTTTTCCTCCGCCAGCCGCCGCGCTACCCGGGCGTCGTCGGTCATGAACAGCGAGGCGGCGGTGCGCAGGTTTACCACCAGCCGGTCCATCAGTTCGGCGAGCTCGGCATCCTCGGTGGCACCGATCAGGCCGCGCTTCAGCCGCTTGCTGACATGCGGCAGCAGGTTGCGGTCGATCACGTCGCCGGCCTGCTCGATGTTCATCGAGAACACCAGGATCTGGTCGAGCCGTCGCTGGTCGTCGTCGGTGAGATCGTCCGCATCGATCGAGGTCAGATAGCGCTTGATCGCGGTGTTGAGGCTGTCGAGCACGTCGTCGCGATCGCGCGTCTCCTCGATCAGCTTGCGGTCGGATTTGAGCAGCGCGTCGTGCGCGCCGTGCAGCATCTCCTCGAGCACGTCGGCGAGCCGCAGGGCTTCGCGCGCGGCGCCGCCCAGCGCTACGATCGGCGTCTCGCGGGCGGCACGGTCGAGATAGAGCGGCGCGCCGGGATTGCTGCTGGGCATGTCTGGAAGCATCCGCTCCAGCAGGCGCCTCGAGGTCTCGAGCAGCGGCAGCGCGACTAGCGCGATGACAAGGTTGAAGCCCAAATGGAACAGTGCGACGGCGTGGGTCGGGCCGACGGCTGCGCCCAGCCAGCCGGCAATGGGCTCGACCACAAGCAGCGCCAGCGCGACGCCGATCACGCGGTTGGCGAGATTGCCCATCGGCAGGCGCCGGGCCTTTGGCGTCTGGCTGCCGGCTTCGAGCAGCGGGTTGATTGCCGTCCCCAGATTTGCTCCCAGCACGGCAACCAGCGCCACGTCGAGCGGCAACGCGCCGCCGCTGGCGAGCGAGACGATCAGCAGCACCACCGCGACGCTCGAGTGCACCGCCCAGGCGGCCAGCGCCGCCAGCCCGAAGCCAATGGCGGGCAGGCTCGCGACGATGCCGATGGCGGCGCGGAATTCCGGCGCACCCTGCGCGGCGGCCATCAGGGCCAGCATCTGATGCAACGCCAGCAACATCAGTCCGAGCCCGATGCCGGCCCGTCCCAGATCGTGCAGCATCGCGTTCGGGCTGCGGCGGAAGGCCAGGAAGCCCACGAGGATCAGGACCGGCGAGGCGATGGCGATGTCGAAGGCCAGCAGTTGGACGATCAGCGCCGTGCCGACATTGGCGCCCAGCATCACCGCCATCGCCGGCAGCAGGTCGACCATGCCGCTGGCGGCAAAACCGGCAGCCATCAGGCAGGTCGCGGTGCTCGATTGCAGCAGCAGCGTCAGCCCCATGCCCGCAAGGAACGCTTTGATGCGGTTGGAGAGCGTGAGACCGAGGATGCGGTGGAGGCGGGGTCCGAGGCCGCGCTGCACGCCGGTCTGCGTCATGTGGGTGCCCCACAGGAAGAGCGCGATGGCCCCCGCGAGTCCGACGATTGCCAGCGTAAAATCCATGCGGTGTGCCGAACTCCTTGAGCGGTGGAAAGTTGATGCCGGTGGCGCTCCAGCGCCTGTTCATCGACTCTCGCTGTCACTAAACTGTCATAATGCGCCGAAAGGGCTTCAATTCAAATGATATTTCCGGGTGCCCCGATCGCGGTGCCCGGCGATCGGTCGTGCCTCAATGCTGAAGCCCACATCGGTCAGGGATGGACGCCAGGTCGGCGCCTTGCCGTGGCGGCTGGGTGGGGGCCGGCGGCTGGAGTTCCTGCTGGTCACCTCGCGGGCCAGCCGGCACTGGCTGATCCCCAAGGGCTGGCCGATGACCGGCCAGTCGGATCGCGCCTCGGCCATGCAGGAGGCCTATGAGGAGGCGGGTATCCGCGGCACGGGCTCGACCCTGCCGCTGGGCAGCTACCGCTTCCAGAAGGCGCTGTTCGACGGCACCGAAATGCCCTGCATCATGTCGGTCTACGGCATGAGCGACGTCGTCGAGCTCGAGGCCTGGCCCGAGATGGAGCAGCGCGAGCGCCGCTGGATTGCCCAGCTCGAGGCGCTCGAGATGATCCATGACTGGGCGCTCGCGCGGTTTCTCGCCGGCGCCCATATCGACGCGCGGGGCGGCCTGGCCGTCGCCGTGCGCGAGTCCTGATTATTGCTTGAGGGTGCGGTCGAGGCAGGCCAGCCAGTTGGCGCTGGCGAGCTTGGCCATTAGCGCCTCGCCATAGCCGTGGGCCTGCAGCGCCGCGAACAGCAGCGGCACGCCCGTCACGTCCTTGATCGGGTCGGGCAGGGTGCAGCCATCGAAATCCGAGCCGAGCCCGACATGATCTTCGCCGAGCTTGTCGATGAGATAGTCGAGGTGGCGCACCATTTCGTCGAAGCCCTTGTCCGGCCCCGACATGCCGTCGGCGCGCAGGAACGAGGTGGCGAAATTGAGCCCCACCATGCCGCCGCTGTCGCGGATCATGCCCAACTGCCGGTCGGTGAGGTTGCGCGGCGTGGTGGCGAGCGCGTGGACGTTGGAGTGGGTGGCGACCAGCGGGGCGGTGGACAGGCGGGCCACGTCGTCGAAGCCGGCCGCGTTCATGTGCGACAGGTCGATCAGGATGCCCAGCTCGTTGCAGAGGCGCACGAGGTCCTTGCCGGCCTCGGTGAGGCCCGGACCGATATCGGGATCGCCGGGGAACTTGAACGGCACGCCGTGGCCGAACACCGTCGGGCGGCTCCATACCGGGCCGACCGAGCGCAGGCCCATGTCGTAGAACGAGTAGAGCGCGTCGAGGTCGGCGCCGATCGCCTCGGCGCCCTCCATATGCATGACGCCGGCGATCTTCTTGCCGAAGTTTTCCCGTACGGCTTTGGCGGTGCGGCACACCACGAAATCGTTCGGCGCGACGCGCTCCATCCAGTGCAGCGCCCCCGCCATGGCGAGCGCCACCGGCTGCGCCTCTGCCGCCGTCAGCGGCCGCGGCAGGGGCACCTCGAACGGCGCTTCCTTCATGCGCGCCATGTAGCCCAGGCCTTCCTTGGGCGAGGGCACATAGATGGCGAACAGCCCGCCGGCGAAGCCCGCCTGCTTCATGCGCCGGAGGTCGAGATGGCCCTTGCCGGTTTCGCCGAGCCAGAGCTCGTCGCGCAGGGCGGGCGCATTGAACAGGCGCAGCAGGAAGTCGTTGTGGCCGTCGAAAAAGGGCAGGATGTCCGTCACGTCGAAAGTCCTTTCGGGGCCGGTCTTGCGCCGGCGCAGCGCCCATGCTGACAGTTTTCGGGGTGATCAAGCAACCGGGTGTGACGCTGTGACTGCTGCAAAGGTGCCGCGCGAAGACTGGGACCGGGCCCCGCACAATCGCTGGTCGTTCCAGCACGTGGCGGAAATCCTGCCGACGATAGAGGTGCCGCGCGGCGGGCCGCTTCGCGCGTTGCCGCGCGCCGAGCGCGATCTTGACGGGCTCGCGGTGATGGGGCTCGACGGGGCCGCGACGACGCTCGCGGGCTTCCTCGAGCAGAGCTTCACCGACGGTTTTTTGGTGCTGCATCGCGGCGCGATGGTGCATGAGCGTTATCTCAACGGCATGGACGAGCGGACGCTGCACCTGTCGCAGTCGGTGGCGAAATCGTTCACCGGCATGCTGACCGGCATCCTCGCGCAGCGCGGCGTCGTCGATGTGGGCGCGCCGTTGAGCGACTACATGCCGGAACTGGCGGTCACCGCCTATCGCGGCGCGACGCTGCAGCAGGTGCTCGACATGACGAGCGGCGTGCGGTTTACCGAGACCTACACCGATCCCTATTCGGACATCGGCAAGACCGATGTGGCGGCCGGCTGGAAGCCGATTCCGGCCGGTGCCGACCCGAGCTTCATCTGGCCCAAAGACATGCTCGATTTCGTGCTCAGCCTCAGGGCTGCCGAGCGTCCGCACGGCGCGCTGTTCTCGTATCGGTCGATCGAGACGGATGTCCTTGCCTTCGTGCTCGAGCGCGCCACCGGCAAGCGGTTGGCGCAACTGCTGAGCGAAGAGCTGTGGCAGCCCCTCGGCATGGAGCAGAGCGGGCGCATGACCGTCGACGCGGCCGGTTTCGCGCTGGCGGATGGCGGGCTCAACGCCACGCTGCGCGACTATGCCCGCTTCGGCCAGATGATCATCGAGGATGGCGCCGGCATCGTGCCGCCGGCGTGGATCGAAGCGACGCGTCACGGCAACCACGCGCTGTTCACCGGCTCCTATCGCGACGTGCTGCCCGAGGGCGCCTACCGCAACCAGTTCTGGATCGAGAGCCCCGGTAACCGCACCGTCATGGCGCGTGGGGTGTTCGGGCAGCTGATCTATGTCAGCTGGGAATTCGACATGGTGGCGGTGAAGCTGTCGAGCTGGCCCGAGTTCAGCAATGCCCGCTGGACCCGCGCGACGCTCGATGCGGTGCGTCGCGTCGGCGAAGCGCTCAGCCGACCCTGATCAGGTCGCGCGGCAGCGGCCCCATCACCTCGCAGCCTGTCTCGGTGATCAGCACCTGATCCTCGATGATGAAGCCGCCGAGGCCGGTGACGTACCACGGCGTCTCGAAAGCCAGCACCATGTTGGGCTCCAGCACCGCGTCGGACGAGGATGCGATGAACGGCCACTCCTCGCTCCATACCGAGGCGCCGACGCCGTGGCCGAAATGGCCGCGATTGTAGGTGTCGAAGCCCTGGTCCCACATCGCGGTCGCCGTAGCGCGGTAGATGTCGGCGAGGCGCGCACCGGGCTTCAGCATGGCGAAGCCCACATCGAAGGCGCGGTGCAGGGCGTCGTAGATGCGCTGCGCCTCGGGATGCGGCGTGCCGAGCACCGCCGTGCGGCCGCCATCGGAGCTGTAGCCGGCAATCACCGTGCCGACATCGATCTTGATGAGGTCGCCGGCCGCTGCCGGGCCGCCGGGAGCGAAGCCGTCGCCGGCCACGGAGATGTAGGCCCAGCTCGATTGCGGCGCCGGATGGCCGAGCCGTGCGGCTTCGGCAATTGCCGCGTTGCGCCAGATATCGGTCATGCGCGCGGCGTCCATGCCGGGCGCGATGGCCGAGGTCAGTTCGAGCAGGCCGGCGCGGGCATAGAGCGCGGCACGGCGCAGGTGTTCGATCTCGCCCGGCGCCTTGACCGATCGCAGCCGCTCGACCAGCCGCGTCGCATCGGCCCATGCTGTCGGCAGGGCAGTGAAAGCCGGATAGTCGGCGGCCGGAATGAAACCGAGTTCCAGTCCGATGCGGCCGTGCAGCAGGCCGCGCTCGGCAAGCACATCGCGCAGCAGGCCGACGACGCCCGCAAGATCGTATTGCGCCGGCCGTGGCTGTCGCACCGGCCGCGACGGTTCCATCACCGGATACTCGCCGGTCTCGACCCAGATGCGGTGGCCGCGCACATCGGCGATGCCCGATTGCGCCGCGAAAGCCTTCGCCTGCAAATCGCCGACGATGGCGGCGAGCGGTGCGCCGGCATCGGCCGGCACCACCACGAAAACGGCACCGGCGCGCCTCCAGTAGGTCGCAACCCCTGGAAACGCGCCGGTGGCGTAGCTGATCGATTCCGGTTGGCTCAGGACCAGGGCATCGAGGCACCGGTCCTGCATCAGCCGGGCAGAGGGGGGGGGGGGGGGGGAGGCA
>JBEHYU010000006.1:0-99205 GCA_048498015.1 Pseudomonadota bacterium | reverse complement strand
GGATGGGCGGGCGCCCTCGGTGCTCGTTGCGGGCAACGGAGCCGTGGGTCCCGGCTTTCGCCGGGATGACGGCCGGTGGGGTGGTGAGGTCGAGGACGAAACGATGCGGGTTTTTGCGAGGGTGCTGACTGTGGGCAAGTACCCCCTCACCAAGCTTGCTACGGGCCTGTGGCCCTAGCGCCGCTATCCTCCCCCACTAGGGGGGAGGATATCCATGCCGACTTCGTCATCGGATTAGCCGCTGGCACGATGTCATCCTCCCCCTTGGTGGGGGAGGATAGCGTAGCTAGCGCGTTAGCGCTTAGCGCAGCTTGGTGAGGGGGTTCTTGCTATCAGTCAGGACCGAACTAGAACGTCCGTCTATTCCAGCCCGTACACCATCAGCTCGCGGCCATGCGCCTTGAGCCAGTCGCGGCCGCGGGCCATTGTCGGCAGGGCCTTCTCCACCGTGTGCCAGAACGCGTCGGAGTGGTTCATCTCGACGAGGTGGGCGACTTCGTGCGCGGCCACATAGTCGAGCACATAGGGCGGGGCCAGGATCAGCCGCCAGTTGAAGTTGAGCTTGCCCGATGTCGAGCATGAGCCCCAGCGCGTCGATTGCGAGCGCATGACGATCGACTTGACCGTCACGCCCAGCGTCGCGGCGTGGATCGCGGTGCGCTTTTCGAGCTCGCGAAGGGCCTCGCCTTTCAGCCAGTCGGTCAGGCGGCGGGCGCGATGCTCGGCGTCGCCCGGTACCAGCAGGGCCCGCTCGCCGTCATGCTCGCCCACCTCGACCACGCCGCGCACCTTGCCGGTCGGCACGATGCGGTGGTTGATGCCGCGCAGCGGCACGATGGCGCCGCGCACGAAGGCGACGGGCTTGACGGACTTTTCGAGCCGCTCTGCCAGCCATGGCGTGTGGCGATCGAGGAAGGCTTTCGCCTCGGCCCAGCGCCCGAACTTGGGCACGGTCAGCAGCGGGGCGCCGCCATGCGGCAGGGACAGGCGGTAACTCCTTGCGCGCGCAGAGACTTTCACCGTCACGGCGACTGGTGAGCCGTCGATCTGCACTTCCGCCGCCGGCGGCCAGCGCTTCTGCAGCAAGGGGATCATGGCCAAAGCCTAGGACGGAATCGGGGGGCCGCTCAATGCGGCCAAAATGAAAAAAGCGCCTTCCGGGAGGAAGACGCCAGTTGCAACGCCAAGAAGGAGCGTCGGGAAACGATTGGGAGTGCGTCCATGGGCTGTCCGCACTCCCGGGTAGGCGTTAGACCTGCTGGCCGCCATTCTGGCTGCCGCCCCAATTGGGACGATTGCCGTTCTGGTTGCCACGGTCCCGCATGAAGCGGTCGAATTCCTCGCGGTCCCGCGCCATGCGGAGGTTCCGCATGTAGTCGTGGAACTGCTGGATTTCCTCGTCGAGGCGCTTGCGCTCCTCTTCGAGCCGCTTCAGCTGCTCGGCACGGTAGTCGTCGAAGGCGGCATTGCCGCTCGACTGCCGCCAGTTGCCGTGGCCGTGGTGGCGGTAGTTGTTGTTCTGGCACCAGGCCCTGGACTTGTTCATCCAGGCCTCGGCCTTCTCGGACGAGCCGCCAAACATTTCGCCCCACAGGATGTAGGCGAGCATGGCGAGCCCGAGGGGCCACCAGACAACGAACCCCAGGACCATCAGGGCGATGGTGAAGGGGCCCCATTGCGGTTTGATAATCGCGTGGTTCATTGTGTCTTACTCCCAGTCACGAACAGCAGGGATGTGGCCCGCAAGCCGGGCGGATCAACCGAATGCGAGTCCGATTTTTCCCCTTGAAAGCGCCGAAATCGATTCCCATGCAGCCCCGTTTTCCGGTCGAAAGCACTGAAAAATAGATGAGTCTGAGTACGGAAATCCGCCCCTTGCTGCCCGGCAACTGGCGCCCGCTCCGCCTCGCGACGCTGGTCGGACTGCGCTGGCTGGCGGTGATCGGCCAGACGGTGGGCGTGCTGTTCGTCGCCTGGGGGCTCGGCTACCCGCTGCCGCTGGTGCAGTGCCTGTCGCTGATCGCGCTCTCGGTGGTGGTCAATCTGGTGCTGATCCTGCGCTTCGGCACCAGCGACCGGCCGTCGGCGACGGTTTCGACCATCCAGCTCGGCTATGACCTGCTGCAGCTGGGCGGGCTGCTGTCGCTGACCGGTGGGCTCGAGAACCCGTTCTCGCTGCTGCTGCTGGCGCCGGTGTCGGTCTCGGCGACGACGCTGCCGCAGCGCTCGACCTTTATCCTGGGCGCACTGGCGGTGCTGATCGCCACCACCATCTCGGTGCTGCATCTGGCGCTGCCCTGGGATCCCGACAACGACATCGTCTTCGACCGCATCTATGTGATCGGCATCTGGGTCAGCCTCGTCTGCGGCGTCGTGTTCGTCGCCGGCTATACCAACCGGGTGGCGCATGAAGCCCGCCAGCTCGCCGACGCGCTGGCCGCCACTGAGCTCGCTTTGTCGCGTCATGAACAGCTGAGCGCGCTGGACGGGCTGGCCGCCGCCGCCGCGCATGAACTGGGCACGCCGCTTTCGACCATTGCGCTCGCCGCCAAGGAGATGAAGGCCGATATTCCGCCCGGCCCGCTCGCCGACGACGTCGACCTGATCATCGCCCAATCGGCCCGCTGCCGCGCCATCCTCGCAAAACTACGCAGTCTCAGGAGCGGCGAAAGCGGCGATCCGTTCGCCGCGATCCCGGTGGGCGAGCTGCTCGAGGAAGTCGCCGCGCCGCTCGAGGGCACCGGCAAATCGATCTTCATCGAAGTGCCCGAAACCCCCGGCGAGCCGGTGTTCAAGCGCAATGTCGGGCTGCTCTACGGGCTGGGCAATCTGATCGAGAACGCCACGCAGTTTGCGCGCACCCGAGTGGACGTCGAGGCCAGCTGGGACCGCAACGGGGTGGGCGTCATCATCACCGATGACGGGCCGGGCTTTGCCGACGAGCTGATCGCCCGGCTGGGCGAGCCCTATCTCACCACCCGCGCCCGCAACACGGCGGCCGAAAGCGTCGCGCCGGGCGGTCTGGGGCTCGGCATCTTTATCGCCAAGACCCTGCTGGAGCGCACCGGCGCCAAGCTCGCCTTCGAAAATGCCCCCTCGGGCGGGGCGCGGGTGCGCATCGTCTGGCCCCGCAAGGCGATCGAGCTCCTTTGACCTTTGGCGTGTGAACGCCTAAATGGTCAGAAAATGAGCAATGTTGACGCACTCCTCCAGGGCGACAAGACCCTGCTCCTTGTCGATGACGACAAGGCCTTCCTCACCCGGCTCGAACGGGCGATGGAAAAACGCGGCTTTGAAGTCCGCAGCGCCGAAAGCGTCGCGGCGGGGCTGAGCGCCGTCGATGCGGCTGCCCCCGCCTATGCGGTGGTGGATCTGCGCCTCGAGGACGGCAACGGCCTCGACGTGGTCGATGCGCTGCACAAGAAGCGGCCCGATGCCCGTGCGGTGGTGCTGACCGGCTACGGCAACATCGCCACCGCCGTCACCGCGGTGAAGCTCGGGGCCGTCGATTATCTCAGCAAGCCCGCCGACGCCGACGACGTGATCAACGCGCTGCTCGCCACCGGCGAGGCGCCGCCGGCGCCGCCCGAGAATCCGATGTCGGCCGACCGGGTGCGCTGGGAGCACATCCAGCGCGTCTATGAGCTGTGCGACCGCAACGTCTCGGAGACGGCGCGCCGGCTCAACATGCATCGCCGCACGCTGCAGCGCATTCTCGCCAAGCGGGCGCCGAAGTAGCGTCGTGCTTGCGGCGAAGGCCCCCTCATCCTTCCAGGCAGCGACAGGAACGACGCGATGACCGTTACGATCCACTTCCACGGCGCGGCGGGCACCGTGACCGGCTCCTGCTACCGTATCGTGCATGAGAAGGGGCAGTTCCTCGTCGACTGCGGCATGTTCCAGGGCAACCGCACGGTGCGCGACCTCAACAACAAGCCGCTGCCTTTCGATCCGAAGACAATCGACTTCCTGCTGCTGACGCACGCGCACATCGATCACGCCGGGCTGTTGCCCAAACTCAGCCATCACGGCTACCGCAAGCCGATCTGGTGCACGGGGCCGACGGCCGGCCTGCTCGAATATCTGCTGCCCGACGCGGCCGGCATCCAGGAGAGCGAAGCCGAGTACGAGAACCGCAAGCGCGGCCGCAAGGGCAACGAGCCGGTGGTGCCGCTCTATACCATCGAGGACGCGGCCGAGACGCTGAAGCATCGCCAGCTCACCGACTACGAGCAGTGGATCGACCCGGGGCCGGGCGTTCGGGCGCGCTACTGGAACGCCGGCCACATCCTCGGCTCGGCCTCGATCGAGGTGGATGTCGAGGATGGCGACAAGACCGTCACGATCCTGTTCTCGGGCGATCTAGGGCCGGATGAAAAGGTGTTCTACAAAGGCCCGAACGCCCCGTCCGGCTTCGACTACATCCTCAGCGAATCCACCTATGGCGGCCGCGACCGCGCCGACTACACGCTCGACCAGCGGCGCGAGGCGTTGAAGACCGAGATCAACGACGCGCTGGGGCGCGGCGGCAATCTGGTGATCCCGGCTTTCGCGGTGGAGCGCAGCCAGGAGCTGCTGCACGACATCGGCGTGCTGATCAAGGCCAAGGAGATCAACCCCTCGGCCGTGTTCCTCGACTCGCCGCTCGCGAGCAAGGTGACGGCGGTCTACAAGAAATACGCCGCCATGTTCGACGACGTGCAGCTGAGCGCCGACGAGCTGTTCAACGACCCGCGCTTCCGCATCATCGAGGCGGTCGAAGAGAGCAAGGCGATCAACCAGATCAAGGGTGGGGCGATCATCATCTCGGCCTCGGGCATGGCCGATGCCGGGCGCATCAAGCACCACCTGGTCAACAATCTGCCGCGCAGCAATGCGACGGTGCTGTTCGTCGGCTACCAGGCGCCGGGCACGCTGGGGCAGATCATCCTTAGCGGCGCGCGCGAGGCCCGCATCTTTTCGGACGACATCCCGATCCGCGCCCGCATCCGCTCGATGGGCAATTATTCGGCGCATGCCGACCACACCGAGTTGGTGCACTGGATCACCGCCCGCCTGCCGGCGCATGGCGCGATCTTCCTCACCCATGGCGAGGACGAGGAGCGCAACGCGCTGCGCAATGCGCTGCTGGCGCAGGGCATCGCCGGCGACCAGGTGATCATGCCGCTGCTCGACGACGCGGTGGAACTGAGGGCCGGCGGCGAGCGCACCATCGTGGCGCCGCAGGAGCGCCGCATGGACCTCAACCAGCTCAATGCCGACTGGCACAATGCCTATTCGAGCTTCATCATCGATCTGAGCAACCGCCTGCAGGCGGCGCCGACCGATGCCGAGCGGCTGAAGCTGATGGCGGGGCTCAAGGACAAGCTCGGCGTGCCGCCGGTGATCCCGCAGCCGACGCCGATCACCCCGGTCGCGGCGAGTGGAACGATCATCCACGGCGAGCCGTCGGGCGAGTAAAGGGCATCGTCACACCCACGCCGTCATTCCCGCGAAGGCGGGAATCCAGACCGGGCTTTCGGACGTCCGCGCACTCCGCCTGGATTCCCGCCTTCGCGGGAATGACGCAGTGGGAGAGGAGCCGTCGGGCGAGTAACTACTCGGCGTCGGGCGCGACGGTCGCGGGCTCGGTGGACACCACCGAGCGCGTGGCGAGAAAGCGCGCGAGGAAGATCGAGGCCAGCACCAGCGGCAGCACGACCGTGAAGGCATTGCGGATGCCCCAGTTGGCGGCGACCCAGCCCAGGGTGGGCGGGGCCACGAACTGGAACAGCTGGTTGGCGAAGGTCAGCGAGGCGACGTTCTGCGACGACGGCCGGTCGCCGATGCGGGCGGCCGCCGAGGTGGTCAGCGGATAGGTGGTGCACACGCCGACGCCGATAAACAGGAACCCGACCAGCGCGAAATAGAGGTTCGGCGCCAGCACCACGATCGCGGCGCCGACAAGCGCGAAGCAGTTGAGCGCGCGCGCCGTCGGCATCACGCCGAACCGCGTCACCCAGCGGTCGGCATTGAGCCGGCCGAGGGCCTGCGAGACGAGGAACACCGGCAGCGTCAGCGTGTCGACCCAGCTGGGCGCCGCAAAGCTCTCGCGCATGTAGATGACGCTCCAGTTGCGCAGGCCGCCCTCGAGCAGGTTGGGCCCGAGCGCGTAGATCACCAGCAACAGGATAGGCAGCGTCGGCAGCGCCAGTCTCTGTACCGTCCGCGCCACGTGCGGCCGCGGCGGCGCCGGCTCGATGCCGAGCGCGATCCAGATGGCCACCGGGACGACCGGAATGGCGAGGAGGCTCAGATGCATCAGCGGGCTCAACCCGTAATATTCGGCCGAGGTACCGATCAGCGTGGCGATCAGGTAGCCGACGCTCCACACGCCGTGGCAGGAATTCATCACGCGCTGGCCGCTCGACGCCTCGATGCGATCGGCCTCGATGTTCATGGCGGCATTGGGCAGCGAATAGATGATGCCGTAGGCGGCAAAGCAGATGAAGAACGCCACGGCATTGGGCATGGCGGCGAGCAGCGCGGTGCCGATGGCGATCAGCGGCAGGCAGCCGACGATGACGCGCTTCGGCCCAAGACTTTCCATCAGCCGGCTGACGAAGAAGAAGGTCGCCATGGTGCCCAGCGTGAAGCCCGCCAGCGTCAGGCCGAGCGTGCCGACGTCGACATTGAGGCTCTGCTGGATGGCCGAGAGGCGCGGATAGAGCCCGCCCGAGGCGATGGCGTGGAGGAAGAACACCGTTCGGATGCGGTTGGCCGGCGTGAGCGTCACGGGCCGCTCCCGGTCAGCGGGTCCATCAGCTGGTGCACCCGGTCGGCGCCGAGCCGCACGAGCTTGAGCAGCAGTGCCCGCCGCCGCGCCGGCGCCAGCGGGAAGTCTTCTGCCTGCCGCAGAATCTCGGCGCCATGCCCATCGGCGACGATCAGTCCCTCATCCGCGGGGAATATCCCGGCCTCCAGTTCCGGCGGCTTGGCGAAAAAGAAGCGGTCGCAATAATCCTTGTAGTTGGGCCACTTGGCATCGACGCGGTAGTCGATGAGGCTCGACTTGATCTCGACGATCCAGATCTCGCCTTTGGGGCCGACGCCCAGCACGTCGGCGCGGCGGCCATTGGCCAGCGGCACCTCGGCGTAGCAGCAGAAATCGTGGGTCGAGCGCAGCAGCCGCATCACGCCGCGTTGCACTTTCAGCGCTGTCGGCGACTGCCTCAGATCGACGATCTGCGGCAGCGGTTCAGCCATTTGGCGTCAGCGGTTCCGTAACGATCTCGCCCGGCACGGGCCGCGTGCCGCGCGACGGCAGGGCCCGCACCGCAAACAGGCTGGCGATCACCAGCGGCAGGCAGATCAAATACGAGGCGCGGATGCCGAACAGATGCGCGATGCCGCCCAGCAGCGGCGGCGCGAGGAAGAACACCACGAACGAAATCTGCCCGAGCGCCGCGATATTGATCGAAGCCGGCCGGTCGGTGCGCTGTGCCGCGGCCGAGACCACCAGCGGATAGACCGCGCTGGAGCCGAGCCCCAGCAGCGCAAAGCCGATGATTGCCACCTCCTCGCGCGGCGCAAGCCACACGGCGAAGAGTCCCACGACGCTGATCGCCATCAGCACCGTCACGACCGCGCGCGGCGAGTAGCGCTCGACCACCGGGCCGAGGAAGATGCGCGCCGCCGACATCAGCGCGGTGTAGAGCGTCAGCCCGAGGCCGCCGATGAACGGCACGGAGTGGAACACGTCGCGCATATAGATGGTCGACCAGTCGACGCCCGCGCCTTCGATCAGGAACGCCGCGCAACCGATCAGGCAGAGCGGCAGCAGCGCCAGCGACGGGAAGGCGATCAGCGGCGGCTTCTCGCCCTGCTGTGCCGGCGGGGCCGGCGTATCGGTGATGCCCCAGATGAGGAACACGCCCGCCACCACCACGATGGCAAAGACGATGCCGAGGTGCACCGGCGCAGGCACGCCCGCCTGGCGGATGCCGGCGGCGGCGAGCGAGGTGACGAAGAAGCCGAGGCTCCAGAAGCCGTGCGCCCGGCTCATCAGCGAGCGGCCGGTTTTGGCCTCGATGCGGCCGATCTGGGTGTTGATGTTGAGCTCGATGGTGCCCACCAGCGCGCCGGTGACGAACAGCACCGCGAAGGCCACTATGGCATTGTCCATCAGCGTCATCGCGGCGTAGCCGGCACAGGCGCCCAGCACGCCGATGAAGGAGCTGATGCGTGCGCCCAGCCGCTCGATCAGCGGCGAGGCGAGCGTCAGCGCGACCAGCGAGCCGATGGCGCCGCCGATCAGCACGAGCCCGAGCTCGGCCTCGTTGACGCCCAGCGCCCGCTGGATGTCGGGCAGGCGCGAATACATCGCCCCCGAGGTCATCGAGAACAGGAAGAAGCAGGCGTAGAACCGGTGTTGAGGCTGGATCATTCGGCCGGGACGGCGTGCGGCACCGGCTTCTTGCCGAGGGCTTTGGAGAGGAAGAAGGACAGCGCGATCAGCGGCAGGGCCACGCCGAACGACCAGCGTATGCCGAAAGCCTGCGCGATGCCGCCCAGGATCGGCGGGCCGAGCAGGAAGATCGAGAACGAGTTCTGCGCCAGCGCCGCGACGTTGATCACCGCGGGCCGGTCAGTCATCTGCGCCGCCGCCGACATGGCGAGCGGGAAGATGGCGCTGGTGCCGATGCCCAGCAGCGCGAACCCGACCAGCGAGAATATCGGGCCGGGCGAGAAGAACACCATCAGCGTGCCCACCAGCATGACGAACTGCAGGCCGCGGGCGACGCGTTCGGGCGAATGGCGTTCCACGAAGCCGTCGGCGAAGAAGCGCGCCGCCGCCTGGCAGAAGGCGAAGCAGGCGACGCCGAAGCCGGCGAGGAACGGGCCCGGGTCGAACAGGTTGCGCATGTAGATGGCGGACCAGTCCATGCTGCCGCCCTCGAGGATCATGGCGGCGAGCGTGATGCCGACCAGCACCATGATGGCGCCGGTGGGGCGCGCGAAGCGCGGCGGCGCATCGGTATTGCCGCCCGTGCGATGGGGCGCCGCCTCGAAGCGACCGACAAACACCGCAACGCCGATGATGCCCATGGGGACGACGACCAGCAGATGCACCTGCGGCGAGATGCCCAGCTGCGCCACCCACGAGCCGAAAAGGCCCGCGGCGAAAAAGCCGATGCTCCAGAAGGCATGGGCGCGGTTCATGACGCGCCGGCCGATCAGATGCTCGGTGCGGTCCGCCTCGGTGTTGATGATCGTCTCGATGCAGCCGATGACGAGGCCTACCGGGATCAGCAGGAAGAAGAAGGCCACCGGGTTCGAGGCCAGCGCGGCGATCGCATAGAGCGCCGCCAGCAGCGGGATGGCGGTGAGCAGCACGCGGCGGAAGCCGATTTTTTCGAGCGCCGGCGCGAAGAAGGTCAAGGCGATCAGCGTGCCGACCGGCGTGCCGATCAGGCTCAGGCCCAGCATGCCTTCCGGCACACCCATCTGGTGCTGGATGTCGGGCAGGCGCGGGAAGATGTTGCCCATGCAGAACGAATACACGGCAAACGCAGCAAACAGCCGCCGCTGCGGGGGCATGTCGAGGCCGAATCTCATCGGGAAGCTCGCAAGAAGGAGTTTTCCTGAGGCTTAATCGGCTTTCGCCGATGAAACAACCCTTGCGCGGCTTGTCGGCGATCCTGCGCCCGTGGCCTCCCCCCACCCACCATGCTTCGCATGGTCCCCCCTCCCCGCCAGGGGGAGGGAGAACCGACTGGGGGTTCCGAGCGCAGTGATGGTTCAGTCAGTTATCCCTCCCCCTTGCGGGGAGGGGGGACCGGCGTAGCCGGTGGGTGGGGGGCACCTTGAGTGGAGGCCCAGACCTGGCGGCTAAACGACAACCTCGAAATCGTCGCGCAGTACGTTCACGCCGCTTTCCTGGGTGCGCAAAATCTCGATGCGGCGGTATTGGCCGCCGCCATGGTCGCTGTCGAGCGAGCGGATATTGCCCAGGCGGTTGCGCCGGTCGGGGCCGAAATAGGTGGCGGTTTCGTAGTAGGTCGTCGCCTTGCCGATATGGCGGAAGATGCGCTCGCTCATGTCGCCGCCGCCATAGGGCAGGGCGATGACGTCGTCGAACCCCATCAGGATGCATTGCCGGATGCTGTCGAGCGACAGGTCGCGGGCGAAATAGATCATCGGCGAGAAGCGCAGCTTGAGGCTGGGGGAAAAGCGGATGGCGTCGGCCATCGGCTTGAGGCTGCGCACGTCGGCCACCGCGGCGCACAGGAAATAGACCAGCGGCGTCTGCTCGAGCTGCTTTTCGCTGCTGACCAGCCCCTGATAGCGCTCGACCGACTGAAAACCGATGGCGCGCGCGAGATCGGCGAGCGATGCGCTGGCACCGTCCCGCTGTCCCACCACGAAGGCAGACGCTTTCACTGGAGTGGTCCCCTGACCATTGGCATTCCCGCGCCAACTACTCCCATCGCATGGTGAACAACAGGTTAATGGCCGGGGCGGGGGTATTTCGGGGAGCCGCTAGTCGACGAACAGGCTGGTGAAGGCGAATTTGGTCACGTCGACCAGCCCCATATCGGTCAGCCGCAGCTCGGGGATCACCGGCAGGGCGACGAACATGTGCTGGATCATGGCGTTGTTGAGCGTGCAGCCGCATTGCACCATCGCGGCCAGCACTTTCTCGACCTTCTCGGCGACCATTTCGGCCCGCTCCTCCGACATCATGCCGGCGATGGGCAGCTCCACCAGTGCCAGCTCGCGGCCTTTGCTGACGGCGATGAAGCCGCCGCCCACTTCCTGCAGGCGGTTGGCGGCGAGCGCCATGTCGTCGCGATTGGTGCCGATGACGATCATGTGGTGGCTGTCATGCGCTACCGTCGCCGCCACGGCGCAATCGACCTTGTAGCCGAAGCCGCTCACGAAGCCGTTGACGACGCGGCCGGTGCCGCGATGCCGCTCGACGACCGCGACCTGCGCCACGTCCTGCGACGTGTCGGCATTGACCAGCCCATCCTCGACCGCGAGCGTGCGCTCCAGCGCCCGCGTATTGGTCTTGTTCTCGATGATGCCGATGACCCGGGCGGTGACGGCGTTCCTGCCGGCCGGAGCGGCGATCTCGAAATCCTTCGCCGCGATGGTGCGGCCGACCTTGACGGTGCCCTTGGCGAAATCCGGGTAAGGATAGGGCGCGATCTCCCGGGCGAGCCGCCCGCCCTCGGCCCACACCTGGCCGCGCGCCACCACCAGCTCGATCGGCAGCGTCACGAGGTCGGAGCTGATGATGAGGTCGGCGCGGCGCCCCGGCGTGATCGAGCCGAGCTCGCGCTCGAGCCCGAAATGCGTCGCGGTGTTGATGGTGACCATCTGGATGGCGGTGATCGGCTTCAGCCCCTGCGCGATGGCGTAGCGCACCGCGTGGTCGATATGGCCGTCACCCACCAGCGTGGCGGCGAAACGGTCGTCGGTGCACAGCATGAAGTTGCGGCTGTCGAGCCCCGCTTCGGTGATCGCCTTGATCTGCGGCGCCACGTCGTACCAGGCCGAGCCGAGCCGCAGCATGGCGCGCATGCCCTGCCGGACGCGCGCGATGGCGTCCTCCATGCGGGTGCCCTCATGATCGTCGGCGGGACCGGCCGCCACATAGCCGGCGAAGGGCCGGCCGAGGTCGAGCGAGGCGTAGTGGCCGCCGACGGTCTTGCCGGCGCGCTGCGTCGCGGCAATCTCGGCGAGCATCTTGGGGTCCTTGGCGGCGACGCCCGGAAAATTCATCATCTCGCCCAGCCCGATGATGTTGGGCCAGCCCATCGCCTCGGCCACGTCGCGCTCGTCGATCGTGGCGCCGGCATTCTCGAGGCCGGGGGCGGCGGGCACGCAGCTGGGCATCTGCACATAGACATTGGTTGGCATCGTCGCCGCTTCGTCGTGCATCAGCCGCACGCCCGGGAGCCCGAGGACATTGGCGATCTCGTGCGGATCGATGAACATCGACGTCGTGCCATGCGGCAGCACCGCGCGCACGAACTCGGTGACGGTGACCATGCCGCTCTCGACATGCATGTGTCCGTCGCACAGGCCCGGCACGAGGTAGCGGCCGGCCGCATCGATCACCTGCGTGCCCTCGCCCTGCGTGTAGCCGAGATCGGCGCCGACCGCCGCGAAGCGCCCGGCCTTGATGGCGACGTCGGTACCCTCAACGATCTCGCCCGAATGCACATTCACCCAGCGGCCGTTGCGGACCAGCATGTCGGCCGGCGCGCGGCCCATGGCGACGTCGATCAGTTCGGGCGCGGTCTCGGACCAGGGGCGGATGGGCATGCGCGGGCTCCTTGCGTTTGGCGCGATGTGAGAGGGCAGGCGGCGGGACGTCAAGGGCGAGCCGGAGGTGTTCCGACGTTGGGCCTCGTGCTTGCTGACCAGGTATGCCCTGATAGGTTCGGGCCAACAGGGGGTTCGGCTTTTGCGGGTCTTCTTCTACATCCTCGGATCCTTGTGCGTGGCGTTTGGCCTGACCACCCTGCTCCGGCTTGGCTTTCGTGGCAGCGTGACCGAGACATCGGCATACTTCATGTCTGTCGTGGTGGGCTTCGTGTTTCTCGTCATCGGCCGAACGTTGGGGCGGAACCGGCCTCTGCTCATCGGCGCCGCGGTCGTGGTCGTGGCCGCGATATCGGCGACTGTCTGGCTGGGGATCATCGAGGAGCCGCCGCCATGCGCCGATGACGTGACCAAAGAGGGTTCGCTCGCCTATCTCCGGCCGTGGCTCCAAGGACAGGGCTACTCACCGGGTGACATTGATAGTTTCTACGTTACCAATGTCGCGAGGGACCCGGAGGAGAGTTGGCCGACCTACTTCTTCTACTTCACCGGAAACAAGAACGGCAAACTGCAGGGGGTCATCGGAGTCGGTAATGGCTGCAGCATCGGAGAGCTTCAGGAGGCGAAGCCATTTACGATCACGAAAGTCGGCTAACGGGCAGGCGGTCCTTGCGACCAAGCACAAAGGGCGCCCCCGGGGGAGCGCCCTTTTATGGTGTCTGCTGCGAAGTCGTCAGACCGTGGTGATGCAGACCTTGCCGGTGCCGGCCGGGATGATGCCCAGCTGCCGCGCGGCGGCCTTGCTCAAGTCGATGATGCGGCCCTTCACGTAGGGTCCCCGGTCGTTGATGGTGACCCGGATCGACTTGCCGGTCCTCTGGTCCACCACTCGCACGACCGAGCCGAGCGGCAGGGTCTTGTGGGCGGCGGTCATGGCGTTGGGGTTCATCCGTTCCCCACTCGCGGTCTTCTGTCCAGGCAGAGAATACCAGGACGCGCTACCGCATTGATTGGCGCCCGCAAAGCTCTCGGAGGTCATGAACGAACAACAGCCCGAGACCAGAGCAGCGGCGACAACGATGTGCTTAATCAAACAACTTACTCACGCTAGTTAACGACAGGTTGCGCGCTAGGGGTGGGGCGTGGCGAGATTGTGGACGAATCCGGGCAGGAAAAATCCGCCCCGGAACTGTTGCGGATCGACCACAGGCGACTCCGGCTCGATTCAGCCGTTACTGAAGCCGGAGAATCGCCCGGAATCCGGGGCTCGCGCGGCGCCTTCCGGCATGCGAAAAGCCTGTGCCATCCCGGGACAATTGCATGAAAGCGCTGCCCAACATTCTCGTCATCGCCTGGTCGCTGCTGGTGCTGGGCTCGCTGTTCCTGACCTACACCATGCCGGCCGGCCTCGATCCGCAGGCCCGCGCCTGGGAGCGCATCGAGCTGTTCCTGAGCTGGCAGGGCGCGGCGCTGGTGGTTGCTTTGGTCGCGGTGGTTTTCGCCTGGCGGACCAGGCAGCCGCGGGGCTCGTCCGGCTGGTGGATGGGCTGGGGACCGCTGCTCGGGCAGGTGGTGATCGCCGTCATCGTGGGGCTCGCGGTGCTGTCGGCAAAGCTGCTCTGAGGGGCACGCGGTCCCAAAATTTGACCAATTGATAAAATTTCCGGCTGTGTTAGCGTTCCTTCACTGGAACGGTTCCAAACGCCGTTCCTGACATGTTCAGGAGGCGGGCTTGGGTGAGGGGATTCTCAAGGACGGTATCGCGGCGGGTCGGCTGGCCGAAAACCAGTACGTCTCCAATTTCGCCGATCTGCATCCGCCCTTCGAGACGCACGAAGCCTTCGTCGAAGCCGACCGCTGCTATTTCTGCTACGACGCGCCCTGCCAGAATGCCTGCCCGACCTCGATCGACATCCCGCTCTTCATCCGCGAGATTTTGACCGACAATCCGCTCGGCGCGGCCGAAACCATCTTCGAGCAGAACATTCTGGGCGGCATGTGCGCCCGCGTCTGCCCGACCGAGCAATTGTGCGAAGAAGCCTGCGTGCGCGAGGAAGCCGAAGGCAAGCCGGTCAAGATCGGCATGCTGCAGCGCTATGCGACCGACGTGGCCATGAAGCAGAACGCGCAGTTCTTCAAGCGCGGCGAGGAGACCGGCAAGCATGTGGCGATCGTCGGTGCGGGCCCTGCCGGCCTCGCCTGCGCGCACCGGCTGTCGATGCATGGCCACAAGGTCACGGTGTTCGACGCGCGGCCCAAGGCGGGCGGGCTCAACGAATACGGTATCGCCTTTTACAAGACGGTCGACGGCTTCGCGCAGGCTGAGGTCGACTACGTCACCGCCATCGGCGGCATCGACATCCAGAACGGCAAGACCCTGGGCCAGGACTTCTCGCTCGCGGAACTGGCCGGCAAGTACGATGCGGTGTTCCTCGGCATGGGTCTGGGCGGCGTCAATGCGCTGCGCGCCGAAGGCGAGGATGCGGATGGCGTCGACAACGCCATCGATTTCATCGCCGAGCTGCGCCAGGCCTCCGATCTTGGCGCGCTGGCGATCGGCCGGCGCGTCGTGGTGATCGGCGGCGGCATGACGGCGGTGGATGCGGCCGTGCAGAGCAAGCTGCTGGGCGCCGAGGAAGTGACGATGGTCTATCGCCGCGGCAAGGCCCAGATGAATGCCTCGGGCTTCGAGCAGGATCTCGCGGCCGCCAAGGGCGTCAACATCCGCCTGTGGCTCGCGCCCAAGCGGGTGATCACCGCGGGCGGCAAGGTCACGGGCATCGAGCTGAGCTACATGACGCTCGATGCCTCGGGCGCGCTGAAGCCGACGGGCGAGACCACCACCATCCCCTGCGACCAGGTGTTCAAGGCCATCGGCCAGACGCTCGCCACCGATGGCGAAGGCGTGACGCTGGCGGGCGGCAAGATCGAGGTCAACGATGACGGCCAGACCTCGATGCAGATGGTATGGGCCGGCGGCGACTGCGCCACCGGCGGCGACGATCTCACGGTGACCGCCGTCGCCGAGGGACGGGACGCCGCCGAGAGCATCAACCGCGTGCTGGCGGGCATGGTCCCGTTCGGCACCGTCTATGTCGGCAATGGCTGAGGCGCACGCGATGTTCACGCGCATCCATTTCGACACGATCCCGGCGACCAATGTGGAACGCGCGCGCGACTTCTACCGCGACAAGCTCGGTCTCATCGTCGAACGCGACAATCCCTATGGCGACAGCCGCTGGGTGTTCATGCGCGTCCCAGGCGCCGAGACGCTGCTGCATTTCGACAAGCAGGACGCGGTGACGCCCACCGAGACGCCGGCTCTCGTGCTGGTGACCGACGACGTCGATGCGGCCTGCGCGACGCTCAAATCGCGCGGCGTGCCGATCAAGCGCGGCCCGGACGACGCGCCGTGGGAGCCCGGCACGCGCTGGGCGATGATCGACGACAGCGAGGGCAACCTCGTTCTAATTCAGACCGTCGCCGAGGCTGTGTCGTGATGACGCCTCAGAGTAGCGCCGTGAACTGTTCCGGAGTGAGGCCCGCTTGTTCGAGGATCGCGGCGAAGGTGCCGACTTTGAGCGGCTTGTTGCCGTGCACAGGCACCGAAACCAGCCGGAACGGAGGGCCGCGATGGATCATCGCGTGATGGCTGCCGTTCACTCGGCTGAGTTCGAAGCCGGCCCGTCGCAACGCTCGAATAACGGCCTTCCCGCTGACGACCGGCAGGTGCTGCGAGGCCACCAGCTAGGCCGCGATAGTGAGTTTTTCGACGCGCGTGCCGGTATCGTTGGGAATGTCGATACCCTCGTCGCGGTAGACGGCGAGGATCAGTTCGATCGCTTCGCGGGCGTTGGCCATCGCCTCTTCGTAGGTCTCGCCATAGGTGACGACGGGGGGCAGCGCCGGCACAAGCACCGTAAAGCCGCCCTCGGGCTCCGGACGCAGATGGACCATGTAATTCAGCACTTCGCTCATCACCGCGTCTCCGCCGATCACCTTCCAAATATAGTCCGAACTGCATCAAACTCCAACTAGGAGGACGCCATGGCAGACCTTCGCAACAATTTCGTCGGCATCAAATCGCCCAATCCGTTCTGGCTGGCCTCGGCGCCGCCGACCGACAAGGCGTACAATGTCGAGCGCGCCTTCAAGGCCGGCTGGGGCGGCGTGGTGTGGAAGACGCTGGGCGAAGCGGGACCGCCGGTGGTCAACGTCAACGGCCCGCGCTACGGCGCCATCTGGGCCGGCGACCGCCGCCTGATGGGCTTCAACAACATCGAGCTGATCACCGATCGTGACCTGCAGAAGAATCTACGGGAAATAAAGGCCATAAAAATGGCCTGGCCCGATCGGGCGGTCATCGCATCGATCATGGTGCCGTGCGAGGAAGAATCCTGGAAGGCCATTCTACCGCTGGTGGAGGAAACCGGCGCCGATGGCATCGAGCTCAATTTCGGCTGCCCGCACGGCATGAGCGAGCGCGGCATGGGCGCGGCCGTCGGCCAGGTGCCCGAATATGTCGCGATGGTGGTGCGCTGGTGCAAGCAATATTCGCGCATGCCGGTGATCACCAAGCTCACCCCCAACGTCACCGACATCCGCCGGCCGGCGCGCGCTGCGCATGAGGCCGGCACCGATGCGGTGAGTCTCATCAACACCATCAACTCGATCACCAATGTCGACCTCGACCTGATGGCGCCGATGCCCACCATCGACGGCAAGGGCACGCATGGCGGCTATTGCGGCCCGGCGGCCAAGCCGATCGCGCTGCACATGGTGGCCGAGATCGCCCGCGACCCGCAGACGCATGGCCTGCCGATCTCGGGCATCGGCGGTATTACGACGTGGCGTGACGCGGCGGAGTTCATGGCGCTCGGCGCCGGCAATGTGCAGGTGTGCACGGCGGCGATGGTCTACGGCTTCAAGATCGTCGAGGAGATGATCTCGGGGCTTTCCAACTGGATGGACGAGAAGGGCTACCGCACGCTCGACGATTTCACCGGCAAGGCGTCGCGCAACGTCACCGACTGGCAGTATCTCAACCTCGAATACATCACCAAGGCCAGGATCGATCAGGACCTGTGCATCAAATGCGGCCGCTGCCATATCGCCTGCGAGGACACCTCGCACCAGGCGATCATGAAGGAGAAGGACGGTCGCCGGCACTTCGAGGTGCTCGACAATGAGTGCGTCGGCTGCAACCTCTGCGTCAATGTCTGCCCGGTCGAGAACTGCATCACGATGGAGCAGCTGCCGCCGGGCTCCATCGACGAGCGGACGGGGCGCGTGGTGACGGGGACGTATGCCAACTGGACCACGCATCCGAACAATCCGATGCGCAAGGCGGTCGAGCCGGCGGAGTAGGCCGCGGCTGACGGTGCGACCGGCGTCCCGTCGCACCGTATCTCTCGTACCCGGGGATGACGGTGGAGAGATGTGCTCGCGTCCCTAGGCTGCTTCCGTTATCTTGGGGGTGGAGGTATGCCGTGAGCAAAATGTCTGCCACCGAGGCCCGCACCCGCTTTGGGCAATTGCTGCACATGGTGCAGACCGAGCCCGTCCACATCGTCAAGAATGGGCAGGATGCGGCTGTGGTCGTCTCGGCCGACTATTACGCGGAGCTCAAGGCTAAGGAGCGGCGAGCGCTGATCGACAAACTGCTCGCGGAGTCGGTTAAGCGGCATGGCGAGGTCTACAAGGCCCTCGCTCGTTGGGAAGCGGAGCACGAGCCTCCAGCCTCCTGACACGCCCTGTCAGCAGGGCTCGCGCATGGTCGGCCATCCAACAGGAGGCCGACATGACTGAGCTAACCCCTTTCACCATCAGCGTTTCCGACGCCGATATCGACGACCTCAAGGCGCGGCTCGAGGGCACGCGCTGGGCGCTGCCCGATCCGGCGGGCGACTGGAGCCGCGGCGTGCCGGAGGATTATGCGCGGGCTCTGGCCCGCTATTGGGGGTCCGGTTTCGACTGGCGAGCCGAGGAGGCGCGGCTCAACCGGCTGCCGCAGTTCACTGCTGAAATCGACGGGCAGACCTTCCACGCGGTGCATGCGAAATCACCGCATGCCAACGCGCTGCCGCTGGTGCTGTGTCATGGCTGGCCGGGCTCGTTCATCGAGTTCGATCGCATCGTGGATGCGCTGGTCGATCCGGTCGGCCACGGTGGTAAGGCGGAAGATGCGTTCGACGTGGTGATCCCGTCGCTGCCGGGCTTCGGCTATTCGACCCCGCTCGGCGGGCCGGGCTGGAACATGCCGCGCACCACCCGCGCTTATGCCGCGATCATGGAGCGGCTGGGCTATGGCCGCTATGGTGCGCATGGCAGCGATATCGGCTCGGGCGTGGCGGGGCATCTGGCCTCGTTCCATCCGGACCGGCTGGTCGGCGTGCATGTGGCGTCCGATCGCGGCACACTGAATTTCGCCGACATGTTTATCCCGCTGCCGGCCGATTTCAGCGAGGCGGAGAAGGCCGAGTTGGACGCGCTGAAGGCGACGATGCACGACGGCGACGGCTACATGCGGCTGCAGCAGAGCAAGCCGCAGACGCTGGCCTACGCGCTGGCGGATTCGCCGGCCGGGCAGCTCGCATGGATCGCGGAAAAATTCAGGGAATGGACCAATCCGGCCAAGGCCTCCGGGGAGGCGGTGGATCGCGACCAGCTGCTGTCTAATATATCGCTCTACTGGTTCACCAATTCGGGCGGCAGTGCGGCGCAGTTCTACTGGGAGACCGCGCACGGCACCACCGGCTGGATCGCCCCCTCGGCGGTGCCGCAGGGCTGGTCGGTGTTCAACACCCATCCCCTGATGCGCCGCATCATGGACCCGCAGCACCGATATGCGAGCTGGGTCGAGCACGCCGAGGGCGGGCACTTTCCGGCGATGGAAGAACCGGAACTGCTGGTCGAGGATATCCGGGCGTTTTTTCGGACGGTGCGGTGAAGGGTGCAGTCGGGTCCTCCCCTGAGCGCAGCTTGGGGGAGGTGGCGCGAAGCGACGGAGGGGGTGGCTACAAGCACCGAGCACGCGGCCACCCCTCCGTCGCGCTGGCGCGTGCCACCTCCCCCACGGCTTTGCCGTAGGGGAGGACGCGCAACTGATGGATCGCGATTCTACACGATGGTGAAATCGCTGGCGCTGAGCGTGTGGTGGCCGTCGATCACGGCGAACAGCACGGGCGAGTGGGAGTGCGATTTGCCGTCGCTGTCGAAATAGAGCTTGCCGTGCGCCTTGTCGTAGAGGAGGTGCTGGTTGCTGTTGGAGGCGCTGGCGTGGGCGGTGAAATATTTGCTGGCCAGCGTGCCTTTGGTGCCGATGTGGGTGAAGATCGAGTGACTGAGTTCGATCTTGTCGTGCCCGTGCGAGAAATCGGTGATGTGGTCGACATTGGTGCTCTTGTTGAGCTTGCTGTCGAACACGAAGAAATCGTTGTCGGCGCCGCCGGTGAGCTTGTCGTTGCCGAGCCTGCCGGCCAGCAGGTCCCGGCCCCCCTGGCCCCTGAACGTGTCGTTGTGCGAGGTACCGACCAGCTGGTCGGCCAGCGTGTTGCTGCCCGTGATGCTGACGGCAGACGTGCGGGGGTCGAAGATCTGGGTATAGGCGCCGTTCTTGTGGGCGTCCGCGCCGTACGCACTGGTGGTCCAGCCAAACAGGATGCGCCCATCTTCGAGGACGCTGACCTGTGGCGTGTGCTGCTGGCCGGTCGGGGTGGTGTTGACGGTGAACTGCGAGACCGAGAGCGTCCCGTTCGCATTGTAGATGGCGGCCTTGATGGTTTCGCTCGCGCCGCTCCCGTCGTCCCAGGCAACGACGAAGCGGCCATCGTGCAGCGTGGCGAGCGCCGCGTCGCCGACCACGTGGCCGGCCGTGCTGACGCCGACGGCGCTGCCGAGGTTGCCGCCCGCATCGACGAGCTTGAACCTCACCTGGTCGCTGTACCAGTCGGTGTAGGCCATTACCGCGGTACCGCTGGCGAGCCCTGTGGCCACCGCGTCGGTCGCGGCGCCGTCATAGACGGTAAAGACACTGCCGACCGCCGTACCGGCCGCCGTGTAGATCTGGCCCTGGATGTAGGGATCGCTGTTGCCGCCATTGGGCTGGACGCGCCAGGTCTCGAGGAAGTTTCCATTGCTGAGCCCGGCGACTTTCGCGCCGTCGAGGGCGTAGCCGCTGCTCACGTCCGGCGCCGTTTCGGCCACCGTCTCGATGCCGTTGGCGTCGAAGACGCGGAAGCGCACGACGGTGTCGTGACTGATATTGAAGGTGTCGTCGGTCCAGGTGACGACGTAGCCACCCCCGGTGAGCGCGGCGATGGCGGGGAAGACCTGCCCGCTCGCGGTGGTGGTGTTGGCCGCCGCCTCGCTGCCCGACAGGCCGGTAATCGCCGCATTGACCAGCTGCATGGCGATGTCTTCGTCGGTGAAGTGCGAACTCGAATCCGCCCACACGGCCGCCAGCTTGCCACTGGTCAGCGCCGTGACGGCGGCCCAGGCCTGGATGTCGTCGGCGAAGCCGTCGAGCTACAGCGCCCCGCCGGTCTTGAGGCCGGTCGCCGTGTAGGCCTGGGCGAAGATGCCGGCGTCGTCGGAGTCGTTGGCATTGTAGATCACCACGAAGCGGCCATCCGGCAGGGCTTCGACGTCCCACAGGCCGCCGGCGCCGAGAAAGATCTCGCCGCCAGATTTCGTCACCGATGCCATCTGCTTGTCCCCCGGGCCTCGCCGGGATGGCGGGGCATTTGGGGCAGCATCGCCGGGCGCCTCTGGCCGGCGCTACTCTCCAATCGGAGAGGGCTAGACGATCACGAAGTCGGCGGCGCTGAGCGTTGCGTGGTCGTCGATCACCGCAAACAGCACCGCCGCGTGCCCGCCTTTGCCATCGGCGTCGTAATAGAGCTTGCCGTGCGCCTTGTCGTAGAGGACGTGGTCGTCTTTGTCGTGCGCGCTCGCCTTGGCGTAGAAGTATTTGCTGCTGAGGCTGCCGCTGCTGCCGAGCTTTTTGAAGATGGCGTTGTCGAGCAGGATGTCGTCGCCCTTGTGGGTGAACGAGACGATGTGGTCGACATTGGTGGTCTTGTTGAGCGTCGTGTCGAACACGAATTTGTCGTTGCCGTCGCCGCCCGTCAGCGTGTCGTTGCCGAGCTTGCCGTAGAGCTTGTCGTTGCCCTGCCGGCCGTCGAAGGTGTCGCCGAACCTGGTGCCGATCAGCTGGTCGCCGAGGCCATCATGGCCGCTGACGGTCACCGCGGCGATGCGCGGATCGAAGATCTGCGTGTAGCTGCCGTCCTTGCTGGCGACGTGCTTGCTGCTCGGCGTGTTCGAGACGTCCCAGCCGAAGACGATGCGCCCATCCTCGAGCACGCTGACATAGGGCGTGTCGGTGGTCCCGGCGGTGGTCGTATTGACGGTGAAGCTGCCGGTCGAGGCCGTGCCGTCGGCGTTGAAGATCTGCGCGGTGATCTTGCTGTCGTAGGTGGCGAGGTAGCCGCTTTCCTTGTTGTAGACCACGACGAAGCGGCCGTCATGGAGCGCGGCGATGGCCGGCTGGTTGACGTTGCCGCCGCTGCTTGACGCCAGCGTGAGCTGGAGGGCTCCGGCGACCCGGCTGCCATCGGCGTTCAGCAGTTGCGCCTTGATGGTCTGGTTGGTGATCGAGTGGTTGGCGGTGCCGTCATTGTCCTGGTCCTCGACCCAGGCGACGACGATCGTGCCGTCCGTCAGCTGGGCGGCGACCGGCGCGTACTGGCTGCCGGTCATCGTGCTGTTGACCTGGAACTCCGTCGCGGCATGGCGGTCGGCATCGAAGATGCGCCCGCGGATGGAGGTGTGGTCGGTATCCGGCAGGCCGCCGCCATGGCTGTTGTCTGTCCAGAAGGTCGCAAAACCATTGTCGGCCAGGGCGACGGTGACCGGCTCGAGATCGACCGTGCCGCCAAGCTGGGCATAGCTGTTGAACTGCGTGATCGAGGTGAGGTAGCCGCCGGCGCTGTCGAAAAACTGCAGCGCCCCGGTCGGAATGGCTTGCTCGTTGTCCGTGTGGCTGGCGACAATACCGCCGCCGCTCAACACTGCAATCGACGGGCTGAACTCGAAGCCCGTGAAAACCGGGAGCGCCGCTACCTTGCCGCCGGACGAGGAGATGATCGCTCCGTCAATCCCATCGCTGTCCTCCCAGATGGCGGCAAAGCCGCCATCGAGCAGCGCCACGGCGGCCGGGAAGGAGTGGCCCTCGTCGTGGTTGAGCGTGTTGACGATGAACTGGCTCTTGGCCGAGCTGCCATCCGCATTGAAGAGGCGGGCATAGACCTGCAGGTTGAAATCGTTCTTGCTGGCGACGGCGTTGTAGACCGTCGCGTAGCGTCCATCGGCGAGGCCGAGGACGATCGGCGCGCCGCCCGATGCACTGACGCGAACTTCGCTGCCCCACTTGGCGGGTGCGGATAGAGTCATGATGATATTCCCCCGCGCCCCGTCGATCCCCCGATCGATGCCCCCAGGGCGTGGGTCTTTGTTACAGCATGCAAAGCATCAGGCAAGTGACAGGACTGGTGGAACGACCCGGCGGGCCAGCCATTGCTGGAACATGTACGAGCTTTACTACTGGACGGGCATTCCGGGTCGCGGCGAATTCGTGCGGCTGGCGCTCGAAGCGGCCGGCGCGCGCTATCGCGACCTGGCGCGCGAGGAGGGCGATGGGGTGATCGAGGCGCTGGCGCAGCGGGCGCGGACGCCGAGCTTTGCGCCGCCGGTGCTGGTTGATGGCGATTTCGTCCTCGGGCAGACCGCGGCGATCCTGTTCTATCTCGGGCCGAAGCTCAGACTCGCGCCGTCGCGGCTGGAGGCGCGGCTGTGGGCCCACCAGATCCAGCTGACCATCGCGGACTTCGTGGTCGAGGCGCATGACAGCCACCATCCGGTCGGCGCCGGGCTCTATTACGAGCAGCAAAAGCGCGAGGCGAGGCGCCGGGCGCGGGAGTTCCGCGAGGAACGCGTGCCGAAGTTCATGGGCTGGTTCGAGACAATCCTGCGGCGCAATTCGATGGGGCAGGCGTGGCTGATCGGCCGCCGGGCGGGATATGTCGATTTCTCGCTGTTCCAGATCGTCGAGGGGCTGGCTTATGCCTACCCCCGGCTCTGGGCTTCGATCGAAGGCGACTATCCGCTGCTGGCTGCGCATCGGCAGCGCGTCGCCGCCTATCCGCCACTGAAGCGCTATTTCCGCAGCAGGCGCCGGCTCGATTTCAACGAGAACGGCCTGTTCCGCCATTATCCCGAACTCGACGCCTGACCGGCATTTCCGGCTGTCCGGACACGATTGCGCCCTCGTCGCGACGAGGCTGGTGTTCCAATCGCCGCCGGCAGGCTTATGTCATTGCGGGCGCCGCGAGCGCCCGAGGAGATATCGATGACCGAACGCAAGACGCCCAAGAAAAGCGAGGTGCTGGAAGTGCGCATCCCGCAGCCGACGAAACTGGCCTTCATGCAGAAGGCGCGAGCCGAAGGCCGGCCGGCGAGCGAAATCGTGCGGGAATCGATCGATCTCTACCTGGCGGGCGAGGCGCACTCCCCCAGCTTGAAGGAAAGATCGATCATGTTCATGCGCAAACGAGCCAAAAGCCTGCTGCTGCTCACCGCGGGCCTCGCCGCGGCGGTGGTCGCCACCGTGGCGGTGACGCCCGCCAGTGCCCAGCCCGACCTCAAGGCGGCCTTTACGGCGCTCGACGCCAATGGCGACGGCGTCGTCAGCCTTGCCGAATTCATCAATCCCGACCGGGCCGTGACCACCGACATCTCGACCGCGCAGCCGGCGCCGAACGCTCCTGTCGCCGTGGCGGCGCCGCAAGGCTCCGGTGCGCCCGTCTATGTCCGCTTCATGCTCGATACCGGAACGGCCGACGGCGTGCTGCCGCTACTGGTCATGGTCGACGTGCCCAGGGAGGGGGTAGCGGGCGCCGACGTGGCCAGACTCGTGGGCAATGCCTTTGCCGGGCTCGACCGGAACGGCGACGGCCGGCTCACCGCCGACGAATTCCAGCGCGGCTAGCCGGTTGCCGGGCGCGCGGGCGCTTGACCGCGTGCCCAACCTCGGCCATCGAAGGCGGGCGAGTGCCTTTGCCGGTGTGCCCATGACCCTGACCGTGACCCTCATCATCGTGGGCCGTTTCCTGCTCGGCCTGATGTTCGTCATCGCCGGGACGCGGAACTTCCTGCATCTGTCCGAGCGCGCCGCGCAACGGACCAGCTATGGCTTCACGCTGCCCGCCTGGCTGGTCGGCATCGGCTTTGCGGTGCAGCTCATCGGCGGGCTGTCGGTGCTGCTGGGGCTGTGGCCGGCCTGGGGCGCGCTGGCGCTGATCGTCTTCGTCATCGCTGCGACGGCGTTCTACCACAACCTGCTGATGTTCACCGGCAAGGACCGCGACCCGCATCTGTATTTCGTCACCGTGAACGCGGCGCTCTGCGGCGCCTTCCTGCTGGTCATCGCCACTCCATGAGCGCGACCTCGCCGCGCCAGCGCTGGCTCGCCCATGCCGCCATGCTGCTGTTCGCGGCGCTGATCGCCGGCTCGTTCACCACCGGCGCGCTGGTGGTGCCCTATATCCACCCCATCCCGCTCAATGCGGTGCGGTTCCTGCTGGCCGCCGCCATCATGGGGGCGGTGGCGTTCGGCGTGGCGCGCCAGCGTTTCGCCTTCCCGCCGGCGCCGTGGCGCTATGCGGTGATGGGCGTGCTGATGGCGATCTACTTCGTCACCATGTTCATCGCGCTGACCATGACGCTGCCGGTGGCGACCAGCGCGGTCTACACGCTGGTGCCGCTGATGACGGCGGGGACGGCGCTGGTGCTCGTCGGGCAGCGTTCGGGGCCGATGGTGATCTTCAGCCTCGTGCTCGCCGGGCTCGGCGCCGTGTGGGTGATCTTCCACGGCGACATCCAGGCGCTGCTGAGCTTCGATGTCGGGCGCGGCGAACTGATCTACTTCATCGGCTGCGTCGCCTATGCGATCTACACGCCGCTGCTGCGCCGCTACAGCCGCGGCGAGCCCTCGCTGGTGCAGAGCTTCTGGACGCTGCTCGCCACCGCGATCTGGATCGCCCTCAGCGGTATCCCCGATATCCTCGCCACCGACTGGCTGCATCTGCCGCCGGTGGTCTGGTGGGTGGTGCTCTATCTGGCGGCCGGGCCGACGGCGCTCTGCTTCTTCCTCATCCAGTTCGCCTCGCTGCGGCTGCCGGCCCCTAAGGTCATCGCCTATGGCTATCTGACGCCGGCCTTCGTCATCGTCTTCGAGGCGCTCGCCGGCCATGGGCTGCCCAGCATCGCGATCATGGCGGGCGCCGGGGTGACGGTGCTGGGGCTGGTCGTGCTGGCTTTGGTGAAGGACTGATGCGGCGCCGGCAGTTCATCGCGGCTTCGGCAGGCGCGGCGCTGGCGGCGGCGCTGCCGCGCCCGGTGCTGGCCGATGCCGGCCCGGACGACCGGGCCTATTTCACCGGGCTCGTCACCCGCATGGCCGATCCGGTGCTGGCGGCGATCTCGGCCGGCCGGCTGCAGGCGGTGTTTCCGCTGGAGCTCAGTCCCATCTGGGACGGCCGCAATCCGCGCGTCGCCTATCTCGAATGCTTCGGACGGCTGATGTCGGGCCTGTCGGGCTGGCTGAGCCTCGGGCCCGACGACAGCGACGAGGGCAGGACGCGCGGCCGGCTGATTGCCCAGGCGCAGGCGGGCTACGCTCATGCGGTCGATCCGGCGAGCCCCGACTACATGCTGTGGCATGACGAGAAGCAGCCGCTGGTCGATTCCGCCTATTTCGTGCAGGCGCTGCTGCGGGCCCGCCCGCAATTGTGGGAGCCGCTCGATTCCACCACGCAGCGGCGCATCGTCACCGAGATCACCCAGCTGCGCCGCGTCAAGCCGCCCAACAACAACTGGCTGCTGTTCGCCGCCATGAACGAGGCCTTCCTGCTCTCGGTGGGCGAGGCGTTCGAGCCGGAGATCATCCAGCGGGCGCTCGACAAGATGAGCGGCTGGTACCAGGGCGACGGCTGGTATGGCGACGGCCCGGACCTCAATACGAACTACTACAATTCCTACGTCATCCACCCCATGCTCTACCAGGTGCTCGCCGTGCTGGAGGCGACGGGCACCCGCATCGCCGGCAAGCACATGAGCTTCAAGACCGAGCTGGCGCGCCTGCAGCGCTATTGCGTCGTGCTGGAGCGGCTGATCGGGCCCGATGGCGCCTACCCGCCGCTCGGCCGCTCGACGACCTATCGCACCGCGGTATTCCAGCCGCTGGCGCTGGCGGCGTGGCGCAAGCAACTGCCCACGCAATTGCCCGAGGGTCAGGTGCGGGCCGCTTTGGTCGCGGCACACCGGCGGATCTTCGCCGATCCGTCCAACTTCACCGCCGACGGCTTCCTGACGCTGGGCTTTGCCGGCCACCAGCCGGGGATGGCGGACAGCTACAGCAACAATGGCAGCATGTATATCGCGGCCGAGGGCACGCTGACGCTCGGCCTGCCGCCCGGCGATTCGTTCTGGACCGCCCCGGCCATCGACTGGACCGCCAGGCGCGCCTACGCCAATGCGAGCTTTCCGCGCGACGAGGCGCTGGTGGAAAAGTAAAACGCCGATTTATGTCGATCGGGATTCGCATGGGGGACAGTCATATCCACTGCGTCATTCCCGCGAAGGCGGGAATCCAGGCGATGTCGCGGACGTCCGAAAACCCGGTCTGGATCCGCCTTCGCGGGAATGACGTTGTGGGTGGGAGAGTGCGGCGCCGCATCATCCGCTAAAACGGTCTTCTAGGCGCCGAGCTCCGCCCGCCTGGCCTCGACCCAGCGGCGGAACGAGGCGGCGTAGAGCGACATCGGCCAGGGCTGCGGCGTCGACAGGAACCAGCTGAGCCCGATGCTGCGCAGCCAGCCGCGTTCGATGAAGGGCGCGATATGGGCGCGCTCCTCGATGCCGAAGCCGGAGCCGACATAGACGGTCATCTCGCAGAAATAGACATTATCCGCGTGGCAGATGAAATCGACGCGGGCATAGTCGATGCCGCGACTCAGCCGCCGCGCATGCTCCCGGGCCTTCGCGATGATCGGCGGCGGCACGAAATCGCGCGGGAATTCGAACTGGTCCTTCTCGTCGATCACCGGCGGCAGGCGCTTGTCGTTGCCCGAAAAGAAGGCGCCGTATTCGTGGTCGGTCTTCTGGTCCTGCACGACGTAGTAGGCCGACACTTCGCCGTCATGGCAGCGGAACGTCGCCTCCCACAGGCCGTCGCCGCTGCCGATGAGCTTTTCGACGAACAGCATGCGCCGCAGTCCCAGATAGGCCCATTCATGGTGGAGCGCGCCGTAGTCCTTGCGCTTCCACCGCCGCAGCCGCGCCCGCACCTTGGCGGGCGGCCAGCCGCGCCGGCCGGGGAAATAGTTGAAGCCTGAGCCGTGGCTCGCCTTGAGCACATAGCCGGGCGACGTCATCAGCGCCTCGGGCATGTCGTTCGTTTTGCTGCCGGTCCAGACGATCTCGCTGACCCTGAGCCCGGGATCGATTGCGAGCGCCCAGTCGCGCGCCTCGAGCTTGTCGCAGAACACCCGGAACAGCGGGTTGTGGTCGAAGATCTTGCGCCACTGCACCAGCTGGGCGAGGTTGCGCGGCGTCGCGAAGGCCGGTGTGTCCTGCCGCTTCTGGCGATACTCGGCGACGATCTCGCGATGCCGGCGCGCGATCCACAGATTGGCCGCCGCCAGCACGGCGCCATCATACCATTTGAGTGCGTTTCCCACGGCAGAGGCCCTTAGCCAGCGCCGCCGCAATATGCCAGCGCGCCGGAAGGTCCATCCTCAGGCTTTCGGTCGCAACCCGTCCATGAACAGGTTTTCGAGATAGCGCGCGGCGTCCTCGAAGCGGCCCTCGCCGCCGCGGTCCTGGCCGAGCACGGCGCGGACCTGCACGTCGAAATCGGCGTAATGCTGGGTGGTGGCCCAGATCGAAAAGATCAGGTGGTAGGGGTCGGTGCGGCTGAGCTTGCCCTGCTCCATCCAGCTCAGGATCACCTGCGCCTTGTCGTCCACCAGCGCCTTGAGCTCGCCCTCCAGCACGTCGATGGCGTGCGGGGCGCCCTGCAGCATCTCGTTGGCGAACAGCCGGCTCTCGCGCGGGAAGTCGCGCGCCATCTCGATCTTGCGGCGGATATAGGAGCGCAGCTCGGGCATCGGATCGCCCGCCGCGTCGAGCTCGCGCAGCGGATCGAGCCACAAGTCGAGCATGCCCTCGAGCAGGCGGCGATGGATGTCCTGCTTGCTGGCGAAATAATACAGCAGGTTCGGCTTGCTCATGCCGGCCGCCTCGGCGATCTGGTCGATCGTAGCGCCGCGATAGCCGTGCAGCGAGAACACGTTGAGCGCCGCGTCGAGGATCGTGTCCCGCTTCTCGCGCTGGATGCGCGTGCGAGGCCGCTCCTTGGCTGGCACAGGGCTCAAAACTGTCCTCCGCAACGCCCGTCTGCCGAGTTTTTCGCCTTGCGCGGCGGCGGCAGAGTGCTAACATTTTTCCAACTGGTCAAAAATCTCGTTAGCATGTCGGGACGTCAAGAGCCAATAAACTTGACCAGAAAACTCAAGAAATAATCCGGGGAGTGTCTGCCGTGTCAAACCGCCAAAATGTTGCGCCCAACGACCTGAGCGCCTTCTGGATGCCGTTCACGGCCAACCGGCAATTCAAGAAGCAGCCGCGCATGTTCGTGGCCGCCAAGGACATGTACTACACCACCTCGGACGGCCGGCAGGTGCTCGACGGCACGGCGGGCCTCTGGTGCGTCAATGCCGGCCATTGCCGCCCCAAGATCGTCTCGGCGATCGCCGAGCAGGCGGCCGAGATGGATTACGCGCCGGCCTTCCAGATGGGGCACCCCAAGGCGTTCGAGCTGGCCAATGCGCTGGTCGGCATCGCCCCTGAAGGCCTCAACCACGTGCTCTACACCAATTCCGGCTCGGAATCGGTCGAGACGGCGCTGAAGGTGGCGCTCGCCTATCACCGGGTGAAGGGCGACGGCAGCCGCTTCCGCCTGATCGGCCGCGAGCGCGGCTATCACGGCGTCAATTTCGGCGGCATCTCGGTGGGCGGCATCGTCACCAACCGCAAGATGTTCGGCACGCTTTTGACCGGCGTCGACCACATGCCGCACACCCATACGCCGGGCAAGAACCAATTCACCCGCGGCGAACGCGAGGGCGGCGGCGAGGATCTGGCGTCCGAGCTCGAGCGCATCGTGACGCTGCACGACGCCTCGACCATCGCAGCGGTGATCGTCGAGCCGGTCGCCGGCTCCACCGGCGTGCTGATCCCGCCCAAGGGCTATCTGCAGAAGCTGCGCGACATCACCAAAAAGCACGGCATCCTGCTGATCTTCGACGAAGTCATCACCGGCTTCGGCCGCCTCGGCACGCCGTTCGCGGCGGACTATTTCGGCGTCACCCCGGACATGATCGTCTGCGCCAAGGGCCTCACCAACGGCACCATCCCGATGGGCGCCGTGCTCGTCACCTCGGAAATCCACGACGCCTTCATGCAGGGCCCCGAGCACATGATCGAGTTCTTCCACGGCTACACCTATTCGGGGAACCCGGTGGCGGCCGCGGCGGGGCTGGGCACGCTCGAGACCTACAAGGACGAGGGCCTGCTGACCCGCGGCGCCGACCTCGCCAAATACTGGGAAGACGCGCTGCATTCGCTCAAGGGCCTGCCGCATGTCATCGACATCCGCAATCTCGGGCTGATCGGCGCCGTCGAGCTCGAACCGATCGCCGGCTCGCCCACCAAGCGCGCCTTCGCGGCCTTCGTGAAGGCCTATGAGCAGGGCATCCTCATCCGCACTACCGGCGACATCATCGCCATGTCGCCGCCGCTGATCATCGAAAAAGCCCAGATCGACACGCTGATCGGCAAGCTGGCCGAGATCCTCAAGACGCTTGAATAGGATGGAACGATTGTTCTATTCCGAGACGGATAGAACAGAAATTCCATTTGTGAGCGGGAAAAGCACATGCAGACCATCCAGAACGCCATCGCCGGCAAGCTGACCACCAGCACCAGCACGCGCACCCAGCCGGTGTTCAACCCGGCCACCGGCGAGGCCATCGCCACCCTGCCGCTGTCGAGCCTCGACGAGATCAACGCGGCCGTCGCGGCGGCCCGGAAGGCGCTGCCGGCCTGGGCCAACACCACGCCGATGAAGCGGGCGCGGGTGATGTTCAAGTTCAAGGAGCTGCTGGAAAAGAACGCCGACGAGCTGGCGCGGCTGATCAGCCTCGAGCACGGCAAGGTGCATGACGACGCGCTGGGCGAGCTGGCCCGCGGCATCGACTGCGTCGATTATGCCTGCGGCGTGCCGCAGCTGCTGAAGGGCGAGTTCTCGCGCAATGTCGGGCCCAACATCGACACCTATTCCGACCGCCAGCCGCTCGGCGTGGTCGCCGGTATAACGCCGTTCAACTTCCCCGCAATGGTGCCGATGTGGATGTACCCACTAGCCATCGCCTGCGGTAACACGTTCGTGCTGAAGCCCAGTGAGCGCGACCCGAGCGCGCCGATGTTCGCCTGGCAGCTGCTGATGGATGCCGGCCTGCCCGAGGGCGTGATGAACGTCGTGCATGGCGACAAGGAAGCGGTGGATGCGATCCTCGACCATCCCGACATCATGGCCGTATCGTTCGTCGGGTCCACGCCGATCGCCGAGTATGTCTACCGGCGCGGCACACAGGCGGGCAAGCGCGTGCAGGCGCTGGGCGGCGCCAAGAACCACATGATCATCATGCCGGACGCTGACATGGACCAGGCCGCCGACGCGCTGATGGGCGCCGGGTTCGGGTCGGCCGGCGAGCGCTGCATGGCGATTTCGGTTGCGGTGCCGGTCGGCGACAAGACCGCCGACGCGCTGGTGGCCAAGCTCAAGCCGCGGGTCGAAGCGCTCAAGATCGGTCCCGCGACCGACAAGGACGCCCAGATGGGCCCGATCGTCAGCAAAGCGCAGCGCGACAAGATCGTCGGCTATATCGACTCGGGCGTCGAGCAGGGCGCCAAGCTGGTGGTCGACGGCCGCGGCTTCAGGCTGCAGGGTTACGAGAACGGCTTCTTCGTGGGTGGAACGCTGTTCGACAATGTCAAGCCGGACATGAAGATCTATCGCGAAGAGATCTTCGGGCCGGTGCTCTCGGTGGTGCGGGCGCAATCCTACAAGGATGCGGTCGAGCTCATCCACAACACCGAATACGCCAACGGCACGGCGATTTTTACCCGCGATGGCGATGCCGCGAGGGAGTTCGCCGACAAGATCGAAGTCGGCATGGTGGGCATCAACGTGCCGATCCCGGTGCCGGTGGCCTATCATTCGTTCGGCGGCTGGAAGCGCAGCATTTTCGGCGACCACGCGATCTACGGGCCCGAAGGCGTGCATTTCTACACGCGGCTGAAGACGGTGACGACGCGCTGGCCGGCTGGCATCAAGGGCGGCGCGGAATTCAGTTTTCCCTCGCAGAAATAGACCCATGGCAGCACCCGGCGAAAACCTTCGTATCAATCCCGACCGGCTCTGGAGCACCATTCATGAGCTGGCCGAAATTGGACCGGGGGTCGCCGGGGGCTCCAACCGGCAGACGCTGACCGACGACGACAAGAAGGGTCGCGAGCTGTTCGGGCGCTGGTGCGATGGCGCCGGGCTCACGATGGGCGTCGACCAGATGGGGACGATGTTCATGCGGCGCGAGGGGACGGACCCCTCGCTCGATCCGGTGTTCGTCGGCAGCCACCTCGATACGCAGCCGACGGGCGGACGCTATGACGGCGTTCTAGGCGTGCTGTCGGGGCTGGAAGTCGTGCGCACGCTCAATGATCTCGGCATCAGGACGCGGCGGCCGATCGTGGTGGTCAACTGGACCAATGAGGAAGGCGCGCGCTTTGCGCCCGCCATGCTGGCCTCAGGCGTGTTCGCCGGCGTGCACACGCTCGATTACGCCTATGGCCGCAAGGACGGCGAGGGCAAGAGCTTCGGCGACGAGCTGAAGCGCATCGGCTGGGTCGGCGAGGAAACGGTCGGGGCGCGAAAATTCCATTCCTATTTCGAGTATCACATCGAGCAGGGGCCGATCCTCGAGGCTGAGCACAAGCAGATCGGTGTCGTGACGCACGGGCAGGGCCTATGGTGGCTCGAATTCACGCTGACCGGCAAGGAGGCGCATACCGGCTCGACGCCAATGAACATGCGCGTCAATGCCGGGCTGGCGATGGCGCGCATTCTCGAGATGGTGCAGGAGGTCGCGATGAGCGAACAGCCGGGCGCCGTCGGCGGCGTCGGGCAGATGAAGTTTTCGCCCAACTCGCGCAACGTGCTGCCCGGGACCGTGGTGTTCACGGTCGATATCCGCTCGCCCGAGCAGGCCAAGCTCGACCGCATGCGGGCGAGGATCGAGGCCGAGGCCGCAAAGATCGCCGAGGCGCTGAAGGTCAAATGTTCGGTCGAGGCCGTGGGGCATTTCGATCCGGTGACGTTCGATCCGGCGCTGGTCGGCCGCGTCCGCGCCGCCACCGAACGGCTCGGCTACAGCCACATGGACATCATCTCGGGCGCCGGCCACGACGCCTGTTGGATGCAGCGCGTCGGCCCGTCGGTGATGATCATGTGCCCGTGCGTCGACGGCCTGTCGCACAACGAGGCGGAGAATATCAGCAAGGAATGGGCCGCGGCGGGTGCCGACGTGCTGTTCCATGCGGTGGCGGAGACGGCGGAGATTGTGGAGTGAGTGAGGGCGTGACCAGTCCCCGGACGTTGGTCAGAAACCCCCTGACGGTAATATCCATATTCGCTGGGCTTGCGGAGATATCTGCGACTGTCGCGTTGCCCCAACTCAGCAAAGAAATCCAAGTTACCTTCGTCTGGTTTGTAATGCTGTTTCCGACCTTTTTGGTCGCTGTTTTCTTTGTGGTCCTCTGGTTCAAACACCAAGTGCTATACGCTCCTAGCGACTACGCGGACGAGAGCAATTTCATGCGGCATTGGGTCCAGTCGCCGCCAAGCGACCTAGAGCGCCTTCCCATCGATGGGGAAGCTCCTAACCCTGTAGTCCAGCCCGGTGCGCCGGATGGTGAGTCGGCGACAGATGTGTCGACAACGCTCGCCACTCCCGACAGGCAGGAGCGTCTTAGTGAGGCCCGTCTTGCAGAGGATTTGGTCATCCGCGGCTTGGGTGCCAGATACGGCCTAACCTTTCTACGCGATGCCATGCTGCGCGGTCAAAGCTCGATCCGATACGACGCCATTGCCCAAGCATCGACCGGCCCGATCCTCGTCGAAGTCAAACTCATATCGTCATTAAAGCCCGCGAGACTCATCATCCGACAGGAGCTTGAGCGGCTAGCAGCGGTGTCATATCGGCTTGCTCCCGATGAGCTCCGGGGGGCCAAGCTTATCCTTGTCCTTGTTGTTGGTACTGATCTGAGCACTGCTGAGGTTGAGAAGATCCAGCAATGGGCAGCCAACGATGTGGAGCAGGCGAGGCTGCCGATTTCAGTCGACGTAGAAATGCGATCTCTTTCTGAGCTGAAGGCGAGTGGATTCAAATGACCATCATCAAGAACGGCACCATCGTCACGGCTGACCTCAGCTATAAGGCCGATGTACGCGTCGAGGGCGGCGCGATCACCGAGATCGGGCAGAATCTCAGCGGTGGAGAAACGCTCGATGCTTCGGGCTGCTATGTGATGCCGGGCGGCATCGATCCGCATACGCATCTCGAAATGCCGTTCATGGGCACGTATTCGACCGATGATTTCGAGTCGGGCACGCGCGCGGCGCTGAGCGGCGGCACCACGATGGTGGTGGATTTCTGCCTGCCCAATCCCAACCAGTCGCTGCTCGAAGCGCTGCAGATGTGGGACAACAAGACCAGCAAGGCGAGCTGCGACTACTCGTTCCACATGGCGATCACCTGGTGGGACAAGCAGGTGTTCGACGAGATGGAGGAGGTGGTGAAGCGCGGCATCACCTCGTTCAAGCATTTCATGGCCTATAAGGGCTCGCTGATGGTGAACGACGACGAGATGTTCGCCTCGTTCCAGCGCTGCGCCGAACTGGGCGCGCTGCCGCTCGTCCATGCCGAGAATGGCGACGTCGTGCTGGCCATGACCGAGAAGCTGCTCGCCGAAGGCAATAATGGGCCCGAGGGCCACGCCTATTCGCGGCCGCCGGAAGTGGAGGGCGAGGCGACCAACCGGGCGATCATGATCGCCGACATGGCTGGAGTGCCGGTCTATATCGTGCACACCTCGTGCGAGCAGGCGCATGAGGCGATCCGCCGGGCGCGGCAGAAGGGCATGCGGGTGTTCGGCGAGCCGCTGATCCAGCATCTGGTGCTCGACGAGACCGAATATTTCAACAAGGACTGGGACTATGCGGCGCGCCGCGTGATGAGCCCGCCTTTCCGCAACAAGCAGCACCAGGATTCGCTGTGGGCCGGTCTGCAGGCCGGCTCGCTGCAGGTGGTGGCGACCGATCACTGCGCCTTCACCACGGCGCAGAAGCGCACCGGCATCGGCAATTTTGCCAAGATCCCGAACGGCACGGGCGGGCTCGAGGACCGCATGCCGGTGCTGTGGAGCAAGGGCGTCAACACCGGGCGGCTGACGCCGAACGAATTCGTCGCGGTGACCTCGACCAATATCGCCAAGATCCTCGGGCTCTATCCCAGGAAGGGCGCGGTGCTGGTCGGCGCCGATGCCGATCTCGTGGTGTGGGACCCCAGGCGCAAGAAGACCATCTCGGCCAAGTCGCAGCAGTCGATCATCGACTACAACGTGTTCGAGGGCATCGAGGTCACCGGCCTGCCGCGCTTCACCCTGACCCGCGGCAAGGTGGCGGTCACCGAGGACAAGGTGACCGCCGAGCAGGGCCACGGCCAGTTCGTGGCGCGCGAGCCGAACAACCCGGTCAACCGCGCGCTCTCGACCTGGAAAGAGATTTCGGCGCCGCGCAAGATCGAGCGCAGCGGCATTCCGCAGAGCGGGGTGTAACGCGCGCATGGAGGACAACATCTGCCGATGCGGCTGTGGACAAGAGACGCGAGGCGGACGCTTTTTGCCTGGCCACGATCAGAAGCTTCGTGCTGAGATCGAGCGCCGCGCGGGTGGCCTCGAAGAAGTCCGGCAGATCGTCGAGAAGCATCTCGGCGAGCGCATCGAAGTGAAAGGTTAGGTTGCGGTCCGCATGTCGAGCGTCGTCTCCGCCAAAAATCTCGGCCTTACCTTCCGCACCAATGATGGCGATGTCGTCGCGCTTTCGGATGTCAGCCTCGAGATCGAGAAGGGCGAGTTCGTTTCGTTTATCGGACCGTCGGGCTGCGGCAAGACGACGTTCCTGCGGACTATCGCCGATCTCGAGCAGCCGAGCTCGGGCACGCTGTCGATCAACGGCATGACGCCGGAGGCGGCGCGCAAGTCGCGGGCCTATGGCTATGTGTTCCAGGCGCCGGCCTTGTTCCCGTGGCGGACGATCGAGAAGAACGTCGCTCTGCCGCTCGAGATCATGGGCTATTCCGATGCGCAGAAGCGCGAGCGCATCGCCCGCACGCTGGAGCTGGTGAACCTTTCGGGCTTCGAGCGCAAATATCCCTGGCAGCTGTCGGGCGGCATGCAGCAGCGCGCCTCGATCGCCCGCGCGCTGGCCTTCGATGCCGATCTGCTGTTGATGGACGAGCCGTTCGGGGCGCTCGACGAGATCGTCCGCGATCATCTGAACTCGGAGCTGCTGAAGCTGTTTGCCGCGACGCAGAAGACGATTGCGTTCGTGACGCACTCGATCCCCGAGGCGGTGTACCTGTCGACCAAGATCGTGGTGATGTCGCCGCGGCCGGGCCGGGTGACCGACATCATCGAGTCCACTCTGCCGGCCGAGCGGCCGCTCGACATCCGCGAGACGCCGGAATTCCTCGCCATCGCCCACCGGGTGCGCGAAGGGTTGCGCGCCGGCCATTCCTACGAGGAATGAGCATGGGCGTGAGAGACAGCAAAGCCTTCGCCATCGGGGTGCTGGTGATCGTCCTTGTCGCTGTCTGGTATGTCGGCGCCATCCTGATGAACTGGGGCGTCATCGCCGATCGCTTCTCGCGCGATGCCAGCCCGCATTCGTTCGTCGATATCCTGCTCACCACGCTGAACTATACGCGACCCATCCTGCCGGCGCCGCATCAGGTGGCGATCGATCTGTGGAACACCACTCTGACGCTGGCGCCCTCCAGCAAGCGGAGCCTGCTCTATCACGCCTGGATCACCCTCTCGGCGACGCTGGTGGGTTTCGTCGCCGGCACCGTGCTGGGCGTGGCGCTTGCGGTGTTCATCGTGCTCAACCAGGCGGCGAGCCGCTCGCTGATGCCCTGGATCATCGCCAGCCAGACCGTGCCGATTCTCGCCGTCGCGCCGGTGATCGTGGTGCTGACTTACAATCTGCTGACGGGCCAGAACGCCGTCGCGCAGATGCTGCATCTGGACGCCGATGCGGCGCAGTTGATCAGCAAGGCGGCGATCGCCACCTATCTGAGCTTCTTCCCCGTGGTGGTCGGCATGGTGAAGGGATTGCGCAGCCCGGAGGCGATCCAGCTCGATTTGATGCGCACCTACAATGCCACCGTCGGGCAAACCCTTTGGCGGTTGCGCTGGCCGACCGCGGTGCCCTTCCTGTTTGCCTCGATGAAGGTCGCAGTTGCGGCGAGCCTCGTCGGCGCCATTGTGGGCGAGTTGCCGACCGGTGCGGTCTCGGGCCTCGGCGCCCGGCTGCTGATCGGCTCCTATAACGGCCAGATGGTCCAGATCTGGTCGGTGTTGCTGCTGTCGGCGGTGCTGTCGGGCGTGCTCATCGCCATCGTCGGACTGGTCGAGCGGGTGGTCGTTGCCCGCATGGGAGCGCGGCCGATATGACGGGGCATCGCTTCGAGCGCATCCTCGCTCTCATCGCGGCGCTTGGCGCCATCGGCGCACTGGCGCTGCCCATCGGCAAGCTGGGCGAATTGCGCGTCGACGGCTGGACCAGCATCGTGCAGATCGTCTTCAGCCTCGCCGTCATCGCCAGCGTTTCGGGCTTCCGGCTCCGTCCGCCACCGCTGGTTTCGGCGCTGCTGGCCGTTTGCGGCGGCGCCCTCGCCATCAGTTGGCTGCGGGCGATCGACCTGGCCGGCGGGGGCTATTGGTGCCTGCTCGCGTCGAGCTGGTTCCTCGCCTGGCTGTTCGCCGAGAGCTTCTCCACCGCGCTTGCCCGCCGGTCGGGGGGCAGTCCGCTGCTCGGCGCGCTGATCCCGGTGATGTTCGGCGCTGCCATCCTGGTCCTTTGGGAATGCGCCACGCGCGGCGGCGACGTGCCGACCGTGCTGCTGCCGGCGCCGTCGGCAATCTGGGCCCGCATCGTCGGCAATCTGCCGATCCTGGGCGCCGATTTCGTCCAGACGTTCCTCAAATCCGTGCTGGCCGGCTATGCCATCGGCAATGCAGTGGGCCTCGTCGTCGCCATCGCCATCGACCGCTCGCCTTTTCTCAAGCGCGGGCTGCTGCCCATCGGCTCGTTCGTCTCGGCGCTGCCGCTGGTCGGCATCGCCCCCATCATGGTGATGTGGTTCGGCTTCGACTGGCCATCCAAGGCGGCGGTGGTGGTCATCATGACCTTCTTCCCGATGCTGGTGAATGCCGTCGCCGGCCTCAACGTCACCGTCAGCATGGAGCGTGACCTGATGCGCTCGTACGCGTCGTCCTACTGGCAGACGCTGTTCAAACTCAGATTACCCGCTGCGGCGCCCTTCATCTTCAACGCCCTCAAGATCAACTCGACTCTGGCGTTGATTGGCGCAATCGTAGCGGAATTCTTCGGGACCCCCGTTGTGGGAATGGGATTCCGGATATCGACCGCGGTCGGCCGAATGGACATCGACCTGGTCTGGGCAGAAATCGCCGTGTCGGCCTTGGCGGGGTCGGTCTTCTACGGCGTCGTCGCGCTCGTCGAGCGCGCCGTGACGTTCTGGCATCCGTCTGTCCGTGGTGGAGAGACGTAAAGGACCAACAGGGAGAACACGATGAAGAAGACTATTTTCGCCGCAGCGACCCTCGCTGCGCTGCTGGCCGGCGCCACCGGCGCCGACGCCGCCGATGCGCTGAAGCTCAAACTGAAGTGGGTGCCGCAGGCTCAGTTTGCCGGCTACTACGTCGCCGCGCAGAAGGGCTATTACAAGGATGCCGGCCTCGACGTGACCATCGACGCGGCCGCGACCGACGTCACGCCGGTACAGGCGCTGGTCGGCGGCACCGCCGATGTGGTGGTCGACTGGGTGGCCGACGCGCTGTCGAGCCGCGAGAAGGGCATCGAGCTCGTCAACATCGCGCAGCCGTTCAAGGGGTCGGCCCTGCAGCTCACCTGCCGCAAGGACATGGGCATCACCAGCACGGCCGACTTCAAGGGCAAGACGCTGGGCGTCTGGTTCGGCGGCAATGAATATCCGTTCTACGCCTTCATGACCAAGCTCGGCCTCACCACCAATGGCGGCGCCGATGGCGTGACCGTGCTGAAGCAGGGCTTCAACGTCGATCCGCTGCTGCAGAAGCAGGCGGCGTGCGTTTCCACCATGACCTACAACGAATACGGCCAGGTGCTCGATGGCGGCCTGAAACCCGACGATCTGGTCGTGTTCAACTACCTCGACCAGGGCGTGGGCATGATGGAGGACGGCCTCTATGTGATGCAGGACAAGCTGGCCGATCCGAAGTTCAAGGACGTGCTGACCCGCTTCGTGAAGGCCTCGATGAAGGGCTGGGCCGATGCCGTGAAGGATCCGGACGCTGCCGCGCAGATCGTCGTCGATTCCGATCCGACCGGCGCTGCCACCCTCGACCATCAGAAGTACATGATGGGCGAAGTGGCCAAGCTGATCGACCCGACCTTCACCGGCGCCATCGATACGGCGGCCTTCAAGCAGTCCGTGGACACGCTGCTCGCCAACAAAGGTGGCGACAACCCGGCGATCACCAAGGAGCCCGATGCGGGCGCCTACACCACCGAGATCACCGACGCCGCGGCGAAGTAAGGTTCTACTTCACCAGCCGGACAACGGTTCTGGGAGACGGGGGCGACCCTGTCTCCCATTTTGTTTTGGCGGGTGGGGAGCCGGTCGCGGTGGTCGCCGCGGGCGGCGCCTTGTCGAGCGGCACGACGCGCAGGGCTTCGAGGCGGAGCTGCAGCGTCACCGGTTCGCTGTTGGTGCCCGGCGCGCCGGTGCGGGGTACGTCGAAGCGGATTTCCATGCCGGCTGGATCGAGCGCCGCCACCCGCTCGGGGATGACGACGCGGCCATTGACGCGCGCCGCGGTGGCGAACACCAGATTTGCCACCTGCTCGCCGTTGACCACCACCTGCACGTCGCGCCGCGGCTTGTTGGCGTCGGTGTTGGCCCAGCTCGAAAAGGTCAGCAGCAGGTCGCCCTTGGGCGGCGGGTTGGTGAACTTGACGATGCCGTAATCGCCGAACGAGCGGATGCCGGTGGTCGAGGGCGGCATGAAGCCGCAAAACCGCGTCGTGTCGCGATCGTAGCCATTGCGGCCGGGCACGAAGTTGATCGGCTCGCCATAGGGGTAGAAGCCCGAGGTGACGCGCGGGAAGCACGAGGCCGAGCGCGAGATGTAATAGGCGTAGTAGTCCTGCGCGACGCGCGGGTTGAGCACCATGTAGAGCACGAACGCGTCGAACACGGCGATTACGACCACAACGAGCAGGTGCCAGTATTTCGGCTTGTAGGTGATCACCGCCATCGGCCGCTCACATCAGATAATAGGAGCGCGCGATCCAGGTCGGCAGGAACAGCACGTCGAGGATCAGCAGCACCGGCAGCAGCAGATAGAACAGCCATTTCCAGCGGCTGAGCAGCAGCGCCGCCGTGATCAGCACCGGCGCCAGGCCGACCACGAAGCGCAGCATCGAATAGGTGTTGGTGGACAGCGGCAGCAGCACGCCGAACAGCGAGAAGATGGCCCAGTCGAACTTGCCCTTCCACGCCATCACGGCGCTGAGCCCGATGCCGACGATCGCCGCGATGCCGAAGGCGAGATCGGTCGAGATGCTGGAATAGTTCTTGTAGGTCTCGAACTGCAGGGTCAGCGCCGTCCACAGGTTCGAGAACGGATCCTGGAAGGCCCGGCCCCAGGCGCGCTGGATATGGACGAAGGCCAGCGCATCGCCCGAGTGGAACCACAGATAGACCGCAAAGATGCAGATGCCCACCGGCACCAGCGCCACGCCCAGCAGCAAATCGGTGCGCTTCCACAGCGAGCGGAAGAACTGCTTGTTGGAGCCACCGGCGCGGATGTGGTTCTGGTAGGCGGCGATCAGGATGGCGGCGGCGAACAGCAGCCCGGTGGAGCGCGTTGCCGACATCAGCGCCCCGGTGGCCCCGGCGGTGACGTATTCGCCCTGCCTCAGCAGCGAGAAGCCCGCCACCGTCAGCAGGATGAACAGCGCCTCGGTGTAGAGGGTCGAGAAGTAGTAGGAGAACGGGCCGAGGAAGAGGAAGAAGCAGAACAGGAAGTAGGCCCGGAATTTGCGCTCGAACAGCGGCCAGCTGAGGATGGCGGCCCAGACGGTGAGCAGCGAGGTGAGGATCGAACCGCCCACCAGCATCGACAGCCCGGTCAGCCGGTTGATGGCCCACACCAGGATCGAATAGAACGGGAAGAAGGCCCAGTTGTTGGCATCGCCCTTGTCGAAGCCCGAGGGCCGGCCTTCATAGCCATAGAGCGACAGCCGCTCATAGGCGTTGCAGTCATAGACGCACAGCGCCCTGAGATAATCGGTGAAGCCCCAGTGTCCGGTGTTGCGGACATAGACGGCGTAGCGCAGCGCCACCCCGATCAGCATCAGGTAGAACGGCAGCAGCACATAGGCCGGAATCCGCCACGTCCAGCGACGCGCGGCAGCTTTGGGTGCGACGTAGGTCTCGTCCATGCGACGGCTAACCCTTTTGGACGGGCCGTTCTTAGCGCGAAGCTGCGCGCGACCCAACAATCTTGAATGTGGCATTCGGTTCCACGACCGAGCGTGCACATGTTTTGAGCAACGCCCGCAACCAAATTGTGGCGTCGCGATTTTGTGACTCCATCACAACTGCGTCACGGAGTTTTCCGCAAATGAACGGCATCATCTATCTGGTCGGCCTTGTCGTGGTCATCCTGGCCATCCTGTCCTTCTTCGGCCTGCGCTGAGGAGGCGGTCACCATGGCTCTCGACAACGACATCGTCGCCGTCGTGCCCGGCACGGCGGGCGGCGTACAAGAACATCATTCCTACGTGGACTGGGCGGCGATCATCGCCGGCATCGTGCTGGCCTCGGCGCTCAGCCTGCTGATGCTGGCCTTCGGTTCGGCCGTGGGCCTGAGCTTCGTCAATTTCCACTCTTTCGCCAATACTGCCCCGGTCTGGGCGGCGATCGCGGCGGCCAGCTGGCTGCTCTGGGTGCAGATTTCGAGCTTCATGGCCGGCGGCTATCTGACCGGCCGCCTGCGCCGGCGCTTCCACGACGCCACCGAGCATGAAAGCGACGTGCGCGACGGGGCGCATGGGCTGATCGTCTGGGCCGGGGCCCTCGTGATCGGCGCGATGATCGCCGTAGGCGGCATCGGCGCCGCCGCCAGCGCCATCGGCAATGCGGTCGGCACCGCCACCACGGCCGCGTCGAACGTGGCGCAGGGCGCGGCGGCCAATCCGAGCGTCACCAGCGCGCTCGATCCGCAGGCCTATTTCACCGACCAGCTGTTCCGCCTGCCGGCCGGCGCCACCGCGCCGCAGGGGGTCGTGACCGATGCCCGCGGCGAGGCCGGGCGCATCCTGGCACAATCGGCCACGACGGGCAGCCTCTCCGATGACGACAAGGCCTATCTCGGCCAGCTCGTCGCCCAGCAGACCGGCCTGCCGGCCGACCAGGCGACGGCCCGCGTCGATGCGACGCTCAAGGCTATCGACGACGCCAAGGCTAAGGCCGCCGACATCGCCGAGACGGCCCGCAAGACGGCGGTGCTCGCGGCCTTCATCACCGCGGCGTCCCTGCTGGTCAGCGCCGCCGGGGCCTACTGGGCCGCCATGAAGGGGGGCCGCCACCGCGACGACCACACCGTGTTCGCCGACATGTTCGGCCGTTATTGAGAGGAGACGAGAATGCGTGGACTTGGCACTGGAATCCTCCTCTGGCTGCTCGGCGTGCCGATCTGGCTGATCATCATCATCCTGCTGTTCGTGCACCGGTAAGGGTGGCGACGGCGAAGGAGGCGGGCTGCGAGGCCCGCCTTTTTTGTTGGGGGGATGTAAGGGCGGTGACGGACGGCCCCCTCACCCGCCTTGCTTCGCAAGGCACCCTCTCCCCAGAGGGGCGAGGGGACGCCGACTGAAAGCTCGAGGCGCGCGGCGATTCCGTTCTTTCGTCCCCTCGCCCCTCTGGGGAGAGGGTGGCGCGCAGCGCCGGGTGAGGGGCCAGTCTTGCGCCAGACTGGCGTCAGCCCGCCAGCTGCATCGGCGCGGCGGGCATGCGGTCGTCCTCGCCGTCGAGCAGCTTGCGCACCAGATGCGCCGGCATGGGGCGGGCGATCAGGTAGCCCTGGGCTTCGGTGTAGCCGGCGGCGTGGACGTTGCGCAGCTGGGCGGCGGTTTCGACGCCTTCGGCGGTGGTGGTGATGCCCATGCCGTGCCCGATGCCCGCGATGGCGCGCACGATGGTCTGGGCCCCGGCCGCGTTGTCGATGGCGCGCACGAACGAGCCGTCGATCTTGATCTTGTCGAAGGGGTAGCTCAGCAGATAGCTCAGCGCCGAAAAGCCGGTGCCGAAATCGTCGAGCGCGATCTTGAGGCCGAGCGCATGCAGCTGCCGCAGCGCATCGAGGTTGCTGGTGCTGTTCTCGAAGAACACCGATTCGGTGATCTCGATCTCGACCCGCTCGGGCGCGAGGCTGCTCTGGCCGAGCGCGTTCATGATGGTGGCCACCACATTGCCGCGCTGGAACTGCACCGACGACACGTTGATGGCGATGCGCAGCCCGCGTGGCCAGCGGGCCGCCTCGGCGATCGCCTCGCGCAGCGCCCATTCGCCGATCGGGATGATGAGGCCCGTCTCCTCGGCCACCGGGATGAACTCGGCCGGCGAGACCAGGCCGCTGTCGCCGCGATGCCAGCGCAGCAGCGCCTCGAAGCCGGCGAAGCCCTGCGTCTTGAGGTTGAGGATGGGCTGGTAATAGAGCTCGAACTCGCCGCGCTCCAGCGCCATCGACAGATCGCGCTCGAGCTGGCGGCGGTCGCGCAGCGCCTTGTCCATGCCCGGCTCGAAGAAGCGGTAGCTGCCGCGCTTGTCGCTCTTGGCGGCGTAGAGGGCGAGATCGGCGTTCTTGAGCAGCGCGTCGGGCGTCGCGCCGTCGCCGGGCGCCACCGCCACGCCGACGCTGAAGGCGACGTCGAGGTTCTGTCCATCGACCTGGAACGGCGCGCGTCCGGTTTCGGTCAGCGTTACCGCCAGCATGTGGGCGTCGCGGGCCAGCGCGCCCACATCCATCACCACGGCGAACTCGTCGCCGCCCATGCGGGCCGGCATGGCGTTGGGTCCGGCGGCGGCCTCGAGGCGGCGCGCCACTTCCTTGAGCACGGCATCGCCGGCGGCGTGGCCGAGCGTGTCGTTGATGGTCTTGAAGCCGTCGAGATCGACCAGCAGCAGCGCGAAGCTGCCCAGCCCGTCGGCCTCCTTGACGCATTCGGCCAGCCGCTCCTGCAGCATGTGCCGGTTGGGCAGGCCGGTCAGCGCGTCGTGGTAGGCGCGATGTGCCAACTGCTCCTGCAGGCGCGAGAATTCGGTGATGTCCTTGTGCGTCGCCACCCAGCCGCCATCGGGCAGCGGCTGGTGATTCACCGACACCATCTCGCCGGTGTTGATGCGGTGCACGTCGGCCCACTCGGCGTTGCGGTCGACGCCCCGGGAGCGCTCGTTGTAGTAGGCGTCCGGATCGTCCCCCACATAGGAATTGGCGGCGATGCGGGCGCGCAGGATATCGTCGAAGCTGGTGCCGGGCCGGCCCAGCCGCTTGGGCAGATGGTAGAGATCGAGGAACTGCCGGTTGCCATAGACCAGCTTCTTGCCGCCATCGAAGATCGAGATGGCATAGCCGGTGCAATCGAGCGCCCGCGCCATGCGGGCATTCTGCAGCTTCAGGGCCCGCCGCGAATCGCGCAGCTGCGTGGTGCGGGTATCGATCCTCGCCTCGAGATCGGCCGAGGCGGCATCGATCTCCTCCACCATCAGGGCGATCGAGCGGTCGGTGCGCAGCCGGTCCTGCTCGGCTTCCTCATAGGCGGTCGCGACCAGCTCCAGCAGGCGGTCGAGATCGACCTCGCCATCGGAGCCGCGCGCTTTCTGCAGTTGTTTGGCGAGGAGCTTGTGCACGGGTCTCAGGCCGCCCGCTCGCCGATGAGCGTCACGGTCATGGTCTGGTTGTGCAGCTGCACCTGGCCGGTCGCGTCGTGCGGGGCGATCTCGCCATAGGAGTAGAAGCCGACCGGCCGGCAATCGGCGGGCAGCTCGGCAATGGCGGCTTCGATCTCCTCGTCGATGCGCTGGCCCATCAGCAGGCGCCGCCCGATGCACGAGACCAGGATCGCGGCGCTGCCGCCGTTGGCATCGAGCGCCGCCACCGCCTTGTGCGTGGCTTCCGCCGCGCCGGCGCAGAGGCGGCTGAAACTCCCATGCATCAATTGCGCCATCCAGCCCTCGGGCATGTCGCCCGCAAAGGTCATCGAGCCGGTGTCGCCATCGACCGCGAGGACGGTGCGCACCACCGTCTCGGCCGGGTGGCGCGGATCGGCGATGCGCATTGGAAACAGCAGCGCCGAGCCCGGCAGCTTCTGGCTGTCCTCGGGCCCGAGATAAAGCTTGTAGAGGTCGAGCGCCGGCTTGCCGTCGACCTCCAGCAGCACATTGCCATGTGCCTTGGTGATCCGGCGCTTGGGGCCGAACACGTCCCAGCCGCCGGCGCTGCCGTGGCCGAAGCGGATCGCGTCGCCGTAAAAGCCCACCGCGGCGACCGCGTGGCTGCGCGGCTGGCCGTTGCAGCCCACCAGCGTCTCGGCGAAATCCGGGCCGTCGCCGGCGAGCCCGCCGCTCATGGGCACGTCGGGGCCGACCGCACTGGCGATGCCCGCCACCAGCGCCGAACCGTTGACGTTGAGCCCGTCGGACAGAATGAAGATGCCGGCAAGGTCGGGGCCGGAGAGCCGCGTGCCGATTTCGGCGCCGGCGTTAAAGGACTGCCCGGCCTCGGCCACCTCGGCTTCCGCGACCCTGAGGCCGGTCGCGGCGAAATCGAGGGCGAGGGCGGTGAGAGTCTGGTCGGTGACGTCGCCGCCGCTCATCTGCCCGCCGGTCGAGCAGCCGAGGATGCTGGCCCCGGGAAAGCGGGTCCGCAGCGCCTCGAAGGCGCGGGGGCCCTGCAGCATGGCGCGCGAGCCGAAATAGAGGACCAGGTCGGGCGACGCCGATTGTTCCGAATCTTCCAGCCAGCCGCCGAGATCTTTCCAGAACAGCCGCGATGCCAGCATGCGCCCAACTCCAAAATCGCCGGAAATCCGGGATTTTTCGGAGGTTCAGGGTAGGGGCGTGCCGTAAAGATTGGGTTAGTTTGACCTCTGGCTTCTTGCCGACAGGCTCACGGATTGCGCAGCATGTTGCGATAGATGCCGGGCTTGGAGTTGGGAATCTCGAGCGCCTCGAGCCGCTTCTTGTAGAACTCGACCGGTCCCGGATCGCCGATCACCGCATAGGCGTAGCCGGCCTCCCGCATCCCCCGCAGCGTCGCCAGCAGCAGGGCCTCGCCGATGCCCTTGCCGCGCTCGGCCTCGTCGACCCCGGTCGGCCCGAAGAAGCCCTTGACCGTCGTGTCGTAGCAGGCAAAGCCCAGCAGCCGGCCCTCGCCCACCGCCACATAGAGCGTCGGCGGCTGCTGGCTGAGGCCTAGCGCCGCCTCGGACATCCAGTGCGAGGAAAACCGGCCCTCGATCCAGTCGAGGATCACCTGGCGCTCGGGCGGCAGGGCCCGGCGCACCTCGATGCCGGCGGCGCGCACCCGGGCCTCGGACTCGACCACCGGCAGGTCGTAGAGACGGACCAGAAGATCAGGCAAGTGGCTCTCCCTGACGCCCCGCCCGCGGGGCTCGGCTCGGACATGCTGGGCGGCCGCCACCCGTTCGGCGGCGCCCGATGCCTTCTAGTCGAGCCGCTGGCGCGCCGCAACGGGCGTTGATCCTGCCTCCGCACAGGCGGCTGCAAGTCCCCTGCGGGCCAGCGGGTTTTGCGGCCGGCGGGAGGCGCATCCGGCCCTCGTCCTGCCCGCCTGTAGCGGGGTTCTAGTGTGCCGGCAGTCGCAACCCCCTCAGGATGAGAGCAAGATGTCCCAGACCGCCCGACTTTCCCTGCCCTACATTGCCCCGCAGCAGGCCCAGAAGCAGGTCACCTACAATGCCGCCATGGCGGCGCTCGACCAGCTGGTGCAACCCGCCGTCCTGAGCCGCACCGTCACCGTGCCGCCCGCCAGCCCGGCCGAGGGCGACACCTATGTGGTGGCCCCCGCCGCCACCGGCGCCTGGGCCGGCAAGGACGGCAAATTCGCCGGCTGGCTGGGCGGCGCCTGGAGCTTCCGGACCCCGGCCGAAGGCTGGCTGGCCTATGTGGTCGATACCGGCGAGCTGGCGGTGCTGCAATCGGGCGCCTGGACCAGCTTTGCCCCGGCGGTCGCGGCCAAGTTCGGCATCAATACCAGCGCCGACCTCACCAACCGGCTCGCCGTCCAGGCCGATGCGAGCCTGTTCACCCATGACGGCACGTCGCACCGCATGAAGCTGAACAAGGCCAGCGCCGCCGACACCGCGAGCCTGCTGCTGCAGGACGGTTTCTCCGGCCGCGCCGAGATCGGGCTCACCGGCGACGACGCGCTGCATCTCAAGGTCTCGCCTAACGGCTCGAGCTGGGTCGAGGCCCTGCAGGTCAACCAGAGCTCGGGCCTCGTGACCCTGCCGCTGGGCCAGCTGGCCTTCCCGGCAACGCAGAATCCGTCGGCCAATGCCAATACGCTCGACGATTACGAGGAGGGCACCTGGACCCCGACGCTGCTGTTCGGCGGCGCCTCGACCGGCGTCACCTATAGTGGCGCGACGGTGGGGCGCTACACCAAGATCGGCCGCACGGTGATTGCCTTCGGCCAGCTGACGCTCACCAGCAAGGGCAGCTCCAGCGGCGGGGCGCAGATCGGCGGGCTGCCCTTCACCGCGCTCAACGATACCGTGCCGCAGGCCAGCGCGGTCGGCCTCGCCGTCAATTTCTCCGGCGTCACCGGCGCCGTGGTGGCCAGCGTCACCCCCAATACCAGCCGCATCACGCTCTACCAGACGGCCAACGGGGCCGGTACGGCGCTGACCAACAGCCAGTTCACCAACACCAGTTCGGTCCATGTGATGGCCATCTACGACGCCCAGTAGGCCGCGGGGGCTTTTCTTGACCGGCATGAGCGGCTAGGCCTTGCCGGTCAACTCCCGCTGCAAGGTCCGCTCATGCCGTCTCCCATCGATCCGCAAAAGCTCGAGAAGCTCGCCGAAGTCGCCATTAAGGTCGGCCTCGGCCTGCAGCCTGGGCAGGACCTCTACATGACGGCGCCGACCGGCGCGCTGCCGCTGGCGCGCAAGATCGCCGAACAGGCCTACAAGGCCGGCGCCGGACTGGTGACGACCATCTTCTCGGACGAGGAGATGACGCTGGCGCGCTACCGCTACGGCAACGATGCGAGCTTCGACCAGGCCGCCGGCTGGCTCTATGAGGGCGTCGCCAAGGCGTTCGAGAACAACACCGCGCGCCTCGCCATCGCGGGCGACAACCCGATGCTGCTCAGCCAGCAGGATACCGACAAGGTCGGCCGCGCCAACCGGGCGATGTCGAAGGCCTACCGCCCGGCGCTGCAGAAGATCACCAATTTCGACATCAACTGGACCATCGTGCCCTATCCGGGCACGTCGTGGGCCAAGGAAGTGTTCCCCGACGATCCGGAGGACGTGGCGGTCGCCAAGCTGGCCGACGCGATCTTCGCTGCGACCCGCATCTCGACGCCCGACCCGGTGGCGGCCTGGGCCGAGCACAATGCCCGCCTGCTCGAGCGCCGGACCTGGCTGACCGGCAAGAATTTCGCCGCGCTGAAATACACCGGCCCTGGCACCGACCTGACGCTGGGCCTCGCCGACGGGCATGCCTGGAAGGGCGGCGCCAGCAAGTCGCGCAACGGCATCGTCTGCAATCCCAACATGCCCACCGAGGAAGTGTTCACCACCCCGCACCGGCTCAAGGTCGATGGCGTGGTGCGCTCCACCAAGCCGCTCAGCCACAATGGCTCGCTGATCACCGATATCGCGGTGAAGTTCGAGGCCGGCCGCATCACCGAGGTGCATGCCACGCGCGGCCTCGACGTGCTCACCAAGGCGATGGATACCGACGAGGGTGGCCGCCGCATCGGCGAAGTGGCGCTGGTGCCGCACTCCTCGCCGATCAGCCAGAGCGGCATCCTGTTCCTCAACACGCTGTTCGACGAGAATGCCGCCAGCCACATCGCGCTGGGCCAGTGCTATTCGGAGTGCTTCGTCGACGGCAAGACCATCACGCCCGAGGAAGTCGAGCGCCGCGGCGGCAACAAGAGCTTCATCCACATCGACTGGATGATCGGCTCGGGCGAGATCGACATCGACGGCATCGGCCAGGATGGGTCCGTGACCCCGGTGATGCGCAAGGGCGAGTGGGCGTAAGGCCCGCGGCCGGCATCGGCCGGCAATTTGGGGGAGCCCGCACGGGGCTCCCGAGGGACGAGGATAGATCATGGCATTGACCATTGGGCAGCGGCTCGACCGGCTCGAGGAGCGCAATGACGAACTGCGGTTCTGGCGCGCCCGCGAGGGCGTGGCCGTCACCGGCTGGACGCTGGACGGCAACCCCATCGAGGTGGGCGCCGGCTGGCCCGACCGCCATGGTCCGCACGAATTCGCCGCCAGCGCCGAAGTGCCCGAGCACTGGCCGCTGGAGGAGACGCGGCTGCATCTCGACCTCGGCGGCGAGAGCCTCGTGACGCTGAGCTATCCCAACCGCGACAGCGTCTCGTTCGGCGTCGATCCGTTCCATCGCGAACTGCCGGTGCGGCATCGCCAGCTGTCGATCGCCTCGACCAGCACGGCGCGCGAGCTGTTCGGCCAGCCGGTACGCGCGCCGCGGCTCAACCGCGCCGTGCTGCAGTGGATCGATGTTCCAGTACATCGCCTGCACCTGCTGCTGAAGCAGATCTACGAGGCCGGCAAGATCCTCGACGGGCACGAGGTGGTGCCGCATCTGCTCACCGCGACGGAGATCTGCTTCCGGGCGCTCGACTGGCCCTCGGCCACCGAGGACTACATTACCCGCATGGCGCCGGCCATCGCCCAGCAGAAGCTCTGGGAGCACCCGCCGGTGCTCGACGTGGCGGCGCCGCTCGACCAGGGCCAGCGCGCCAGCGTGGTTGCCGCCTATGACGCGCTGGCCGGCGAGCTCAGGCGCCTGCAGGCGATCTATCCGCAGCAGGGCGAGCTGCTGCTCACCGGCCATGCGCATATCGATCTCGCCTGGCTCTGGCCCTATCACGAGACGCGCCGCAAGATGCGCCGCACCTTCCACACGGCGCTGAGCCTGATGGAAAGCTCGGAGGACTTCCGCTTCAACCAGTCCACCGCGCATTACTACGCGCAGATCGCCGAGGACGATCCGGCGCTGTTCAACGCCATCAAGGCGCGCGTCGCTTCGGGGCAATGGGAGACGGTGGGCGGCCTGTGGGTCGAGCCCGACACCAACATGCCCACCGGCGAGTCGCTGACGCGCCAGGTACTATATGGGCAGCGCTATTTCGAGAAGCAGTTCGGCGCGCGCCACACCGTGTGCTGGCTGCCCGACTGCTTCGGCTTCTCGGGCGCGCTGCCGCAGCTGCTCAGGCAGGGCGGCATCGACAATTTCTTCACCATCAAGGTCAACTGGTCCGAGACCAACCGCTTCCCGGCCGACCTGTTCTGGTGGGAGGGCATCGATGGCAGCCGCGTGCTGGCGCACACTTTCGACAACCCCATCGGCGGCTACAATGGCGAGGTGCGGCCCGACAGCTTCCTGCCGACCTGGCGCAATTTCCGCGGCAAGGTGAACCACGATACCTCGCTGCTCGCCGTCGGCTATGGCGATGGCGGCGGCGGCACGACGCCCGAAATGGTCGAGCGCGAAGTGCAGCTGCGCGATTTCCCGGTGCTGCCCAAAGCCCGCTGGGGCACGGTGAAGGACTTCTTCGCCCGCGCCCAGGCTCGCGCCAAGCAGGTGAAGCTGCCGGTCTGGGCTGGCGAGATCTATCTCGAGCTGCACCGCGCCACGCTGACCACGCAGTCCGGCGTCAAGCGCCTGCACCGGCAGGCCGAGCGCGCGCTGATCACCGCCGAGACGGTGGCTTCGCTGGCGCATCTGCTCGGCGGCCCGGCGCCGCGCTCGCTGGAGCCGCTCTGGCGCGTCGTGCTCAAGAACGAGTTCCACGACATCCTGCCCGGCTCCTCGATCCGCGAGGTCTACCAGGACGCCGAGCGCGAACTCGGCGAGGCCGCCATGGCGGGCTTCGAGGTGCAGGCGGAATCGCTGGGCGCCATCGCGGCGCAATTGCCGGCCGGACAGGGCGACAGCTGGCTGGTAGTCAACCCCTCGCTCAGCACGCGCCGGCTGACCATCAAGCTGCCGGACGGCTCGACGCTGTCGGGGGCGGGCAACGTGCCGCCGCTGGGCGTCGCGGTGATGCCGCGCGAAGTCGAGCCGGCGCCGGGGCTGAGCGCCAACCGCCACGTGCTGGAGAACGCCGTCCTCAAGGTCACCATCGCCGCCGACGGCACCATTGCGAGCCTCGTCCACAAGCCGACCGGCCGCGAGGCGCTGGACGGTCCGGGCAATCAGCTATGGGTCTATCCGGTCGACAAGCCGCGTAGCTGGGACGCCTGGGACCTCGAGGAGGACTATGCCGAGCGCGGCGAGCAGCTCACCGGCCTCGAGAGCATCGAGCTCATCGAAACCGGCCCGCATCGCGCCGCGATCCGGGTCGTGCGCAAGTACCGCGCCTCGACCATCACGCAGACCTATGTGCTGGGCGCCAACAGCGCGCGCCTCGATATCGAGACGACGCTCGACTGGCACGATCGCCGCGTCATGCTGCGCACCCTGACCCCGGTTGCCGCCCGCAACCGCGAGGCGACGTTCGAATGCGCCAATGGCGTGCTGAAACGCCCGACGCACACCAATACCAGCTGGGACCAGGCGATGTTCGAGGCGGCGGCGCATCGCTTCATCGACCTGAGCGAGCCGGGCTTTGGCGTGGCGCTGCTCAACAATGCCAAATACGGGCACAATGTGCGCGGCAACCGGCTCGGCATGAGCCTGGTGCGTTCGCCGGTGAACCCCGATCCGCATGCCGACGAGGGCACGCAGAGTTTTACCTACGCGCTGCTGCCCCATGCCGGCGACTGGCACGAGGGTGGCGTGCGCGAGGAGGCTGAAGACCTCAACCAGCCGTTGCTGGTGGGCGAGACCTCGGACCTCGCGCTCGGCACCGTGACACCGCTGACGGTGTCGGGCATTCCGGCCGCCTTCTCGGGCCTCAAGGGCGCCGAGGATGGCCGCGGCCTGGTGTTCCGCGTCTACGAGCCCGCCGGGGCGCGCGGCGCCTTCGCGGTGAGCGCCGAAGGCTGGTCGGCGGCGCCGGTCACCATCATGGAAGAGCCGCAGCAGCGCAATGCGCCGGCGGAGCTGATGCCGTTCGAAGTGCGCAGCTGGAAGTTGACGAAGTAGGGGGGCGCTGGTCGTTTCGCTGACCGGAGCGCCAGCCGGTTCTAGCGGCAACCCCCACCCACCGGCTTCGCCGGTCCCTCCTCCCCGCAAGGGGGAGGGAGACCGACTAATGGTTTCGTGTGAGTGGAGCGTGAAGTCAGCACTCTCCCTCCCCTTGCGGGGAGGGGAGACCATGCGAAGCATGGTGGGTGGGGGTGCCCCGGGAGTGGAGCCTTACAGCCTCATCCCAGTCCCGCTTCCTTCACCGCCGGCAAAAACCCGCGGCTGACGGGCAGCATCAGGCCGTTGCTGAGTTCCAGCGTGACCTTGCCGGCCGTCCGGTGGGTGCGCACCACGGCGTCGCGCGCCACCCAGTGCGAGCGGTGGATCTGGAGGCCCGGTACCGGGTTCGTCTCGCGCATCGCGTCGGCCAGGCGCAGCAGCACCAGCGCCTTGCCCTTGTCGGTGATGATGTCGACGTAGTGGTCCTCGACGCTGAGCGCCAGCAGCCGGCCGCGCTGCGGAAGCGGCACCCGTTCGAGGATCGCCGGCTGTTTTGCCGTGGGTGCTGGCCCAGGAGCGGGGGGCGCATCCGCCGGCACGGGGGCCGTGGTCGCCGTCGGAGCCTTTTCCGACATCACGTCCTGCAGCGTCACCAGCGTGAACACCACCGCCAGGGTGATGATCGTCACATAGAGCCAGATATTGAGGCTCTCGCTCACATCCATGTGCTGGTAGGCGATGCCGTTGACCAGCAGCACCACCACGGTCACCGGCAGGCTGGTGAGCAGTCCGGCGACGATGAGGCGCGGCCATTTCTGGGTGATCTGCGGCCGCAAGATCTCGATGAAGAAGGTCGCGGCGCCCTGACCCACCAGATAGCTCACCCCCACCATGGCCGCCCAGTAGGCCACCCGCTGGCCGAGGTTGAAGTTCTGGAACGTGCCGAACGGGCCACCGACGCTCAGCAGTACCACGGCCAGCACCATGCCGACGCGGCTGTAGCGCGAGGTGGTGACGCCCTGCATTTCGCGAAGCGCCAATTGCAGCGGTCTGCGGTCCACGAAGTCTTAGCCCCGGCTGCGAAGTTGGCGTTGCGGGCATGATCTAGGGCAGCCAAATGCGCCGCACAAGCCGCGCCAGTCCGGCGCCGCCAATTGGGAATTGAGCCATGACCGCCGCCGTGCAGACCCTCCTCGCCATCCTCACCCATACGCCGATCTGGGTGTGGGCCCTGTTCGCCCTGGTGTTTTTCCTCGGCTACCAGCGCACCAAGGACCGCACCGTACCGCTCTGGCGCATGCTGACGCTGCCCATCGTGATGCTGGTGCTGTCGGTCAGCGGGTGGGTCACTTCGGGGCTGAGCGTCCTGCCGGCCATCCTCGTCGGCTTCGTCGTCGGCGGCGTCATCGGCTGGCTGATGGAGCGTGACGGCGCGACGCGCCGCCTGCCCGACGGCCGGGTGCTGCTGCGCGGCGAATGGTGGTCGCTGCTGCAGGTGGTCGCCATCGTGCTGTTCAAGTACGTCACCACCGTGATGGCGGTGATGAACCCGGCGCTGGGCGGCGACCCGGTCTGGCACATGGGCACCGCCTTCGTCGCCGCCGTGCTCTCGGCCATGCTGCTGGGCCGCGTCGCCGCCCGGCTGCGCGTCTACTTCACCTCGACGCCCGTGCTGGCCTGAGGGACGCCATGAGCCTCGAGCCGATCCTCGCCGCGCCCCTCGCCATCCAGATCCACGCGACCTGCGCGGTCCTCGCGATGCTGCTGGGCGCAATGGTGCTGGCGCGCCGCAAGGGCACGCCGATGCACAAGCTGACGGGCCGCCTCTACGTGGCCCTGATGCTGGTGGTGGCCACCAGCGCGCTGTTCATCAACGAGATTCGCCTCGTGGGACCGTTCTCGCCGATCCACATCTTCGTGCTGGTGGTCTATGTCTCGGTGACCATGGCGATCTGGAACATTCGCCGCGGCAATGTGGCGGCGCACCGCGCCTGGATGGTGTCGATGTATTTCGGCGCCCTGTTCCTGACCGGCGCCTTCACCCTGCTGCCCGGCCGGCGCATGCACGACGTGCTGTTCGGCGCTGGTTCGGGCTGGCTGCCGGCCGCCATCGCCATTCCGCTGGCGCTGGTGGCGGGCTTCATGCTCTGGCGCCGGCTGATGCCGCCCCGCCGGCCGCGCCTCGCCGCCGCCTGATCGACAGACTCGCCGGCCGAGGCTAGATTCTCCCGCAAACGGGCGGAGGGGGAATGTCCGGACCGGCAAGAGTCGCGCTCAGCGACGGCAATTCGATACCCCAGCTGGGGTTCGGGACCGGGCAGGTCGCCACGGCGGACTGCCCGGTGGTGGTCGGCGAGGCGCTCGCCACCGGCTACCGCTCGATCGACACCGCCGAAGCCTATGGCAATGAAGACGGCGTCGGCTTCGCGGTCCGCGAAAGCGGCATTCCGCGCACCGAGCTGTTCATCACCAGCAAGCTGCGCAACAGCGCCCATGCGCGGGACGCGGCGCTCAGGAGCTTCGACGAGACGATGCACAAGCTCGGGCTCGAGCGGCTCGATCTGTTCCTCATCCACTGGCCGGTGCCCAGCGAAGGGAAATATGTCGAAGCGTGGCAGACGCTGATCGAGCTGCAGCGCGAGGGGCGCGTCAGCTCCATCGGCGTCTCCAATTTCGAGCGCGACCATATCGAGCGGCTGATCGCCGAGACGGGCGTGGTGCCGGTGGTCAACCAGATCGAGCTCCATCCGCGCTTCCAGCAGCGGGCGCTGCGCGGCTACCACAAGCGCCGCGGCATCCAGATCGTCAGCTGGACGCCGCTCGGTCCGGGCACCGGCGCCGCCGCGTGGTGGCACCAGTTCGGCCTCGAGCCCAAAGCCGGGCTGTTCGACGACCCCACCATCCGCGGCATCGCCGAAAAGCACGGCAAGACCCCAGCCCAGGTGATCATCCGCTGGCATCTCGACGACGGCCTGGTGCTGACGCCCAAATCCACCCACCCCGAGCGCATCCGCGAAAACTTCGCCGTCTTCGATTTCGCCCTCGACGCCGAGGACCGCTACCGCATCGAGGCGCTGGACGACGACGCCGGCCGCATCGGCGGCGAGCCGGCCAGCTGGGACCGGATGTTCTGAGGTTTCGAATTCAGGGCAAGTGTTGAAACCGTTGATGCGGTTAGGATCCTCAGGCTATCTTGCCGCGCTTGAGCGAGTCCGTCATTGGCGCCGGGCGCTCGACCCTGGTCTTGATGCGGACGATCTGGCCGCTCTTGCTGGCGGTCTCGAACGCCTCCATTACCTCGAGCACGTGCAGCGCCAGCTCGCCGCTGGCGCGGTGCGGGCGGTTGTTGAGGATGGCGTGTGCCATGTCGGCGACACCCAGCGAGCGATAGTTTGCGTCCGCATAGGGGATGGTCACCGGGACATTGTCCCAGCTCTCGGCGCGCGGCCTGGCGATCTTGACCTCGCCGCCGAACATGTTGGGGTCGGGCACCAGCATCGAGCCCTCCGAGCCGAAGAGCTCATAGGGCACGTGGCTGTGCTTGGGTACGTCGAAGCTCAGCGTCACGGTGATCATCGCGCCCGAGGCGAATTGCAGCGTGCCGGTGACGTGGGTGAACACCTTGACCGGCATCAGCTGGCCCTTCTTGGGTTCCGAGCGCACCGGCCGCTTCTTCTGCGGTGTCGCGCTCATCGCCTGCACGGCCTTGACGGGCCCCAGCATGTTGACGAGGTCGGTGATGTAATACGGCCCCATGTCGAGCACCGGTCCGCCACCGATATCGTAGTAGAAGGCCGGATCGGGATGCCAGTATTCGTGCCCTGGTACGCCGAAGAACGCCGTTCCACCCACGATGGTGCCGAGCCTGCCGCTGTCGATCACGGCGCGCGCCTGCTGATGGCTGCCGCCGAGGAAGGTATCGGGCGCGGAGCCGACCCGCACCCCGGCCTTCCTGGCCGCCGCCACCAGCTTCTTGCCCTCGGCGAAGGTCACGCCCAGCGGTTTCTCGCTGTAGATGTGCTTGCCGGCCGCGATCGCCTGCAGCCCGACGGCTACATGGGCGCGCGGAATGGTGAGGTTGACGATGATGTCGACGCCCGGATCGGCCAGGAGGTCATCGACCGACCTGGTCTTGACGCCGAACTCGGCCGCCTTGCTGGTCGCCACCTCCGGCCGCATGTCGGCGATAGCGCGGATGTCGAGGACGGGAAAATCCTTCATCGCCCGCAGATACTGGCTCGATATGTTGCCCGCGCCGATGATGCCGACGCCCAGTCGCTGCCTTGCGGCCATAGCTTCCTCCGATTTGTGCTGAGGCGCGCTCCGGCCGGAGGCGCCGCTCATCCTCGCCGGCACTTTACTTCGGCGCCGTGAACTGAAAAGGGGCTGTGCGGTACGTGCCGCAGAATTTGCACCGACCCGCAGCCTGTCGTGACCCCGCAATGCCGCCGATGCCCTCGACCTTCGACTACAGACCGCCCACCGAGCCCTGGATCGACATCGTCCACGAGGACGATCGCCTGATCGTCTGCAACAAGCCGAGCGGCCTGCTCACGGTCCCCGGCAAGGATCCCTCGCTGGCCGATTGCCTCGAGGTTCGCGTGCAGGCGGCCCATCCGCAATATCCCGCCACCAAGGTGGTGCACCGGCTCGACAAGGACACGTCGGGGCTGCTGGTCATTGCCTTCGACAAGCCGGCGCTGGCGGCGCTGGGCACGCAGTTCGAGCATCGCAAGGTCGAGAAATATTACATCGCCCGCGTCTGGGGCGACGTCGCGGGCGACAGCGGTACCATCGAGCTGCCGCTCGCCACCGACTGGGAGAACAAGCCGCGCCAGCGCGTCGATTTCGAGCATGGCCGCGCCGCCCGCACCGACTGGCAGGTGGTGGCCCGCGAGGGGGGCATCACCCGCATGAAGCTGACGCCGCTGACCGGACGGACGCATCAGCTGCGCGTCCACATGAAGGCGCTCGGCCACCCGATCGTCGGCGACATCTTCTACGCCCCGCCCGAAGCGCTGCACGCCGCCGACCGGCTGCAGCTGCATGCCGAAATGCTCGGCTTCGCCCATCCGGCGACGCAGGAGTTCCGGCGCTATGTGAGCCCGGCGCCGTTCTGAGGCAAGGCGTCGCGCGCCAAAGTGGATGCCGGTTTGGCGTTCAGCGACGCAAGGAGGTTGTCACAATCTGACCCCGAAATGACCCGATCCGTGCCACTTGGCGTGCCTAGCGTGCCCGCTGGGGGTTGCAGCAGGAGTCATGCGTGATGAACGAGAAATCCGAGCAATCTGAAGAGCTTGGCGACAGCCTCGCGGAAGGAATCGCCGCCGTGATGGCCGCCGGCGCGGCGCTGGAGGAAACCGAGGACCTGGCGGACCTCTTCCTCGGCGAACTCAACCGCCTGTGGCTCGAGCAGCCGGCCGACCAGCCGGCCTGAGCCCTGTCTTGCGCTCATCGTGTGGGTCGCGTAGACGTGACCCCACGCACTCGTAGCTCAGCTGGATAGAGCACTGCCCTCCGAAGGCAGGGGTCGCACGTTCGAATCGTGTCGAGTGCGCCAGCCACCTTTGTGATCGCTTACCCGCACGTCGTTAGTTTGGCAGCGTGTAGGCCACCAGCTGGTCGGCGACCTTTGGCTCGAGGATCGAATTGCCGCCGACGGCCCAGACCACGTATTCCTTCCCCTTGTAGGTGAAGACGGCGGGCTCCGCGACGGCGGGGGCCTGGACCAGGGACGACCACAGCACCTGGCCCGATTTGAGATCGAGCGCGCGCACGCGGCTGTCCATCGAGGCGCCGAGGAAGATCACGCCGGTCTTGGTGATGACGGGGCTGCCGATGGTCACCGAGCCCCATGAGTCGGGCATGTAGAAGCCCCACTTCTGCACCTCGCCGAACGGCTCGCGCCAATTGAGCTTGCCCGTGTTGAGGTCGTAGGACGACAGCGTGCCATAGGGCCCATTCCAGCACGGCATGCCGAGCGGGTTGAGGAACGTCTGCAGCTCAAAACCATAGGGCGCGCCTTCCTGCGCGAAGTAGCCGTTGGCGTTCTTCTGCTCCATGTTCTCGCCGGCGTTGATCTTGTTGTACTCGTCGCGCGGGATGAGCTTGTAGATCTGCGCCACGGCTGACGAATTGACGATGTAGGTGTTGGTGGTCGGATCGACCGCGCCGCCACCCCACTCCACGCCACCGGCCGTTGCCGGGAAGGCGAGCGTGCCCTGCGTGCTGGGCGGGGTGAAACGCCCCTCATATTTGAGACCGTCCATAGTCCGGCTGCAGGCGCCACCGCTGAGCGCGTCCGCGAGCCACGAAATGCCCGGGAACTGATCGGGCACGGTCGGCTCCGGCGTGGTCGGCCAGGGCTGTTTGGCCACGACGGTCTCACCCTGCACGCCGTCGGTCGGCACCGCCTTCTCGTCGATCGGGAAGATCGGCTCGCCGGTCAGGCGATTGAGCACATAGAGGAAGCCGAGCTTGCTCGACTGGATCAGTGCGGGAATGGTCTTGCCGTCGCGCTGGATGTCGAACAGCACGGGCGCCGAATTGGTGTCGTAGTCCCAGATGTCGTGATGGACGATCTGGTAACTCCACTTGACGGTGCCGGTGTCGGCATCGACCGCCGCGATTGACGTCGAGAGCGGCATGTCCGCTGTCCGGTCGCCGCCGTAATAGTCCGGGCTCGGCGAACTGATCGGCATGAAGAGCAGATTGTTGGCCTCATCGACCGACATCGAACTCCAGACGTTGGAGGTGCCGGTCTTGGGATCGAGGTCGGGCGGCACCGTATCGAGCTTCCAGTTGAGCTTGCCGGTCTGCGCGTCGATGGCAAAGACCGAGCCCGGCGGCTGCACGGCCTGCGTCCAGTCCTGCCCGGACCAGCCGATGAACAGCTGGTTCTTGAACACCGTCGGCGGCTGCAGGATGGAGAGCGGCCACTTGGCGTTCACGGTGTTCCACTGGTTGATGTCGAGAACGCCGTTCTGGCCGAAGCCGGTACAGGCCTGCCCATTATCGGCATCGACCGCAAAGACCTTGCCGTCCATCGTGCCCAGATAGACGATCTTCTGGCAGGGCTGGCCGGAGGCCGGGCTGGTCGATTGCCAATAGGACAGGCCGCGGTTCTTCAGTTCGCCCTGGGTGGGATCGACCAGCTTCGTGTGCGTATCGAAACTCCATTTCACCTTGCCGGTATCGGGCTCGAGCGCGAAGATGCGGTCGAACACGGTCGATACATAGAGCGTATCGTTGACGAAGAGCGGGGTCGCGCCCCAGTCGGAGGCTTTCGGCCCGTTCGGATCCTTGCCGTCCGACACATCGCCCGAGTGAAATTCCCACGCGGTCTTGAGCTGGCCGACATTGGCCGGGGTGATCTGCTCGGATGTCGCGTATTTCTGGGCATTGAGCTGGCCGGCGAAGGTGTACCAGGCCTGCGACCCATCGCTGGCGGTGGAGCCGGGCTGATCGTCGGCGAGAGCGCAGGAGGTGGCGAGGAGCGCTGCCGCAATAGCCACGAGTGTCGGACGGAGAATAAACATGATCAGCTCGCGGTCGTCAGAGTGCGGGGAGTAGCGAAGGTCGCCAGCCAGGCGATGGCGGCGAGGATGTCGAGGCCGAGGAGGATCCACGCCTGCAGCAGATAGGCGGCGAGGCCGGTCCCGACAAAGTCGAGCGCCAGCAGGATGACGAGCACCGTGGAGACCCACCCCCGCGCGATGTGCCGGCCGATCAGCGCGGCCGCGATGAGCATCAGGAGTGTCGAGGCGATGACCAGCGCCGCCCCCTCGGTGCCGTGGATGCCATTGCCGGTCCAGAAATAGTTGAAGATCGCATCGACCAAGGCGAGTGCCGAGAGTAGCAGCGCCGCCCCCCAGGGCATCGTGAGGGAGCGCATTGAGGAGGAACTGGTCATTTGGGGAGCCTGATGTTCTTAGCCTGACGCATCCCGAAAACGTCAGTCACATCCACCAGTTCCACCCGCGATGACGGCGCCGAACACGTATTCGTCATGGCCGGCGGCCAAGCGCTACCGGCTGCGAGTGAGGGCGGCAACCGAAGGGGCCGCCGCGGGGTTTAGTGCCGTCAGGCTTCGGAGCGTCGCGTTGTCAGGGTTCTTGGCCCAAAGCTCTTCCCGGTCGCGGCTTATCGTGATCGCCGCCACCCTCTGTGGTGCAGCTGTGCTCGCCGGCGTGCTTGCGGTTGTACTGGTGTGGTTCGGCTTCTACGACGTGGCGGCGACGACCAAGCACACCGAGCCAGTCGAGTGGCTGTTGCACTTCGTCATGCAGCGTTCCGTCGCGGCGCATGCACAAGAGCTGGCCGTGCCCGACCTGAGCGATAGGTCGCTGATTTTGCGTGGTGCGCTGCACTACACGACGGGATGCGCGGCGTGTCATGGTGGCCCCGGCGAGATCGCCTCGCCGATCGCCCAGCAGATGACGCCGGTGCCGCCGGCCCTCTACGGCGCGTGGAAGGATTTCGACCCGAGCCAGCTGTTCTGGATCATCCAGCATGGCGTGAAGCTGACGGCCATGCCGGCCTGGCCCGCGCCGCAGCGTAGCGACGAAATCTGGGCCATGGTGGCGTTCGTCGAACAGCTACGCACGCTCACCACGCCCCAATACATCGCGCTCATCGGCAACACGCGCGCAAGCTGGTTGCCGGCACCTGCGCCGGCAACCGTGCCAGGCTTCGACGCAGTGTCGTGTGCGCGCTGTCACGGGGCCGATGGGCGCGGTCGAGTCGGCGTGGCGCCGTCTCTGACGGGGCGCTCCGAACAAGAGCTCGAAGCTGCGCTGCGCGCCTATCGCGACGGCAGCAGGCCGAGCGGGTTCATGCAGCCGGTCGCGGCGCAATTGTCGGACGCGCAGATCGTGGCCGCGGCGCGCTATTACGCAGCTCAGGGCGAGGCGAGGCCATGAGCACCGCGCTTGACCTGTTTCATCCGGCCGGGCCGGTCGCGCAGCAGGTCGCGCCGCTGCTGTGGGGATTGATCTGGCTGGCGGTCGTGGTCGTGCTGGTCGTGACTGTTGCAGTGCTGGCCGCGCTCATCGTGCGAACGCGCCGGGCCTCATCCTCATCGCAGGTCGTCACCGAGGAATCGCGCCGCGGGGTGAAGTGGATATATGGCGCCACCATTGCCTCGACCCTGATCCTGATCGGCTTCATTGGTTGGACGTTGACCACGATGGCCGGTGTGAGCAGCATCCCCGGACCTGCGGCGGTCACCATCGATGTGAGCGGCGAGCAATGGTGGTGGCGCTTCGCTTACGAGGCGCAAGGCGATGCTCCAGGGTTCGCGACGGCCAACGAAATCCATATCCCGATCGGCACGCCGGTCCGCCTCAGGCTGACCGCCGCCGACGTGATCCACAGCTTCTGGGTCCCCGCGTTGGGGGGCAAGACGGACGCTATCCCGGGACAGGTCAACGAGATGTGGCTTGAGGCCGACAAGCCCGGTGTCTATCGCGGCCAGTGCACAGAATTCTGCGGGCAGGAACATTCGCAGATGGCGCTGACGGTAATTGCCGAGCCGCAAGCCGACTTCGACCAATGGCGATCGCAGCAGGCGGCAGACGCGACGCCAAGCGCGGCCGCCGGTGCGGCGCAGTTCGTGCAGAGCTGCGGCCGCTGCCACACGGTGCGCGGCACGGCGGCGGCTGGTGCGGCCGGCCCCGACCTGACGCATCTGATGTCGCGCGAATCCATCGCCGCCGGCATGCGGCCGAACAATCGCGGCAACCTCGCGGGCTGGATCGCCAATCCGGATGGCATCAAGCCTGGCGTGAAGATGCCGGCCGTTCCGCTATCGGGCCTGCAGTTGCAGGCTGTGCTCGATTATCTGACGACGCTGATGTGAGCCACCAATGAGCGTCGCCGAAGAAGACGTCCTGCCCCGTACCGTCAGTCTCGCCGACGATCCCGGCTTGCCCGACCGGCTGCAACGCATCTGGGAGACGGCACCCGGCCTCTATGGCTGGATCGCAAGCGTCGATCACAAGTCGATCGGGCGCCGCTACATTGTAACGGCATTCGTGTTCCTGCTGCTGGGCGGCCTCGAGGCGCTGATCATCCGCCTGCAGCTGGCGCAGGCCGGCCAGCACTTCGTGACGCCGGAGCAGTACGACCAGCTGTTCTCGATGCACGGCATCACGATGATCTTTCTCTACGCGCTGCCGGTCCTGTCGGGCTTCTCCAACTTCCTCTTCCCCCTCGTGCTCGGTGCGCGCGACATGGCGTTTCCGCGCCTCAACGCCCTGTCCTACTGGGTGTATCTGGCGGCCGGCATCTTCATGTATGCGAGCTTCCTGATGGGCGCGGCGCCGGACGATGGCTGGTTCAACTACGCGCCCAATGCCCTCAAGGCCTACAGCCCCGGCCCCAACATGGACTTCTATGCGCTGGGGATGATCTTCCTTGGAATCTCGACGACGGTCGGCGCGGCGAACTTCGTCGTCACCGTGCTGCGGATGCGCGCGCCCGGCATGGCCCTATGGCATATGCCGATTCTCGTCTGGGGAACATTCAGCGCTTCGGTCGGCATCCTGCTCGCGCTGCCCGCCGTGAGCCTCGCCTTCTTCCTGCTGTGGCTGGACCGGACGTTCGGCACGCATTTCTTCGCCGGCGCCGATGGCGGTCAGCCTTTGCTCTGGCAGCATCTGTTCTGGATCTTCGCGCATCCCTGGGTCTACATCATCGTGCTGCCTGCCATGGGCCTCGTGTCCGATGCGCTGCCGATCCTCTGCCGCCGGCCGATCGTCGGTTATGGCCTCGTGGCGGGCGCGACGGTCGCGACGATGATCATCGGCTTCGGCGTGTGGGCCCACCACATGTTCGCCACCGGCCTGCCCGCCATTGCGTCGGCCTATTTCTCGGCGGCCTCCTTCATCATCGCCATCCCGAGCGCGGTGGCGACGTTTGCGTGGATCGCCACCATCTGGTCGGGCCGGCCACAGTTCAACACGGCTTTCCTCTATTTCGCGGGCTTCATCCTGATGTTCGTGGTCGGCGGTGTCTCTGGCGTCGTAACCGCCGCGGCGCCGGCCGACGTGCAGCTCACCGACACCTATTTCGTCGTTGCCCATCTCCACTACGTGCTGATCGGGATCAATCTCTTCGGCGTGCTGGGTGGGCTCTATTTCTGGTTTCCCAAGATGACCGGCCGGATGCTCGGCGAGCGGCTCGGGCGGTGGAACTTCTGGATCACCTTCATCGGCTTCAATGCCGCCTTCATGCCGATGCACATCACCGGGCTGATGGGCATGCCGCGCCGCGTCTACACCTATCCGGCCGATCCCGGGCTCAATCTCGTCAACCTGATCAGCACGATCGGCTCTGATCTTCTCGGCGTCGGCATCCTGCTCTTCGTGATCAATGTCTGGCTGTCGCTTCGCAGGCCCAGAACCGCCGCGGCAAATCCGTGGGATGCGCCGACGCTGGAGTGGGCCGTTGCTTCGCCACCGCCGCCCTACAATTTTGCGATCATCCCCACTATTGCGACCCGTCACCCGCTGTGGGAAGACCGCATGCACAACGTTCGACGCCGCTCGGTGCTCGATCGAGGTCTGGCGCTCGACCACGGCAAGGAGGCGCTCGCCACCACGGTGCTCGATGCACACTCCGATGCCGTGCTGAAAATGCCCGGCGACTCGCCCTGGCCGTTTGTGCTGACACTGGTGCTGAGTGTGTTTTTCACCGCGCTTCTGCTGCAGGTGTGGTGGATTGTGGCAATTGCGGTCGTGGGCCTGCTGGCCTGCACGGCGATCTGGCTCTGGCCGCAGCGTAAGCTGGCCCGGACCGCGGAGCCGCCCCATGTCTGAAACGGCGGTCCACACCCCTTTGCCGATCGGGAGCCCCGGCAGAAAGGCCAGCGGCTGGTTCGGCATGATCACGTTGATCATCACCGAAGCGTCGCTCTTCCTCTATCTGCTCTTCAGCTACTACTATTTTGCCCTCTGGGGCAGTGGCAGCTTCGTGCCGTCGCTGCCGAAATTCGATCTTGCTGTGCCCGGCACCGCGATCCTGCTGCTGAGCAGCGTCACCGTGTGGTGGGGCGAACGCGGTGCGCGCAACGGATCACGCCGCCAGATGGCGCTCGGGCTGATCGCCACCGTCGTGTTAGGATCCGTGTTCGTCGTTATCCAGCTGGTGGAATGGGCGCAAAAGCCGTTCCACTTCAACTCCAGCACCTACAGCGCGCTCTACTTCACCGTCACCGGCTTCCACATGGCGCACGTCGTCATTGGCCTGATCATCCTCGCGGTGCTGCTGTTGTGGGATGGCCTCGGCTATTTTGACCGGCGTCGCCACGCCGCCTTCACCATCGGCGCCATCTACTGGCACTTCGTCGATGCCGTCTGGCTGGCGGTGTTCTTCACCATCTATGTCACGCCATATTTGGGGGTGCGATGAGACCGCTGCTTGCCCTCGCGCTGCTCCTGTTGCTCGCAGCCTGCGGCACCCAAAGCACGCCTCCAAGCGCCGACGTCGCCGGCGGCGCAGCGCTCATCACCAAGCTCGGCTGCGGCTCCTGCCACAGCATCCCCGGCATCGTCGATGCCAACGGACTGGTCGGCCCGCCGCTCGACCACATGGCCAGCCGACAGTTCATCGCCGGTGTGCTGCGCAATACGCCCGACAACATGGTCCAATGGTTGCGCTTCCCGCAAAAGATCGTGCCCGGCAACGCCATGCCTGATTTGGCGATCGACGAGGCAGACGCCCGCCAGCTCACCGCCTACCTCGAGACGCTCAAGTGACGACCGAGCGAGCGCTTCCGAGCGTGAGCCTCGTCGCCGGCGTCCTTGTTCTGACGGCGCTTTGGCTCGTACTCGTTTCACCGAGCCACACGATATTCTCCGCCCACATGCTGCTGCATCTCGGCGTGATGCTGCTTGGCGCGCCCGTCATGGCCGCGCCCCTCGCACAGTACCTGCGCGCGCCAGCAAGTTTTGCCGACGCATGGCGCTGGTATCTCCTCGCCGCCGCGTTCGAAGCGCTGGTCGTGCTCGGCTGGCACATCCCATTTCTGCACGACGCCGCCGGCTTTTCCGCCGTCGTCTTTGCCATCGAGCAAATCAGCTTCCTTGCCGCCGGGGTCGCATTGTGGACCTGCGTCTTCACCGCCCGCACCGCAGGGGCAAGGCTTGCCGCATCGGTGGTGGCCGGGCTGACCTTCAGCCACATGACCATGTTCGGCGTCTTACTCGCCATCGCGCCGCGCCCGATCTACAGCCCGGACCTCTGCGTCGGCTGGGGCAGGCTCGATCGCCTCGACGATCAGCATCTCGGTGGCGCCCTGATGGCCGCCGGCGGGCTGGTCTATCTGTTCGTCGCTGCGTGGCTGTTTGTGGGTGCGATTGCCGCCGCCCGGAATCCATCCCCGGCCGACACGCATCGAGCTGCCGGAACCGGGCCCGCGATGTGACGTTCCGATCGCTCAATTATCCTTCGTCGGCCGCGGCGCCTCAGCCTTCTCGGATTCGTTGACGCTGCGGCCGAGATCGTCCTTGTTGTCATCGATCTGATGCGTCGAGGTCACTCGGCGGCCCAGCTGCTGCTTGTCGACCTGTTCGGGTGACGCCGGGCGCGTCGGCTGGCCTTGATCGTGTTTCATGGATAGCTCCTCTTAAGGTGACCCCAACGGGATAGTCCGCCGCACCGGAGGGAGGATGGCGGTGCGGCGGGCGTCGCGGGTGTTGGCGCGCGCCATCGGGTCAGTGCGGCAAAGCCAGCACGTGCTGATAGTGCATCTGCAGCGTCGGCAGGGTCTGGGTCGCGAAATCCTTGAGCGGGCCGGCGGCGCCGTTCCGCGAATAGCCTGAGAACAGCGCCACCGCATCGACATGCGCGTCGGTCTGCATCTGCACATACAGTTTGTCGAAATCGGCGCCCGTCGCCGCCTTGAGCTGCTGCAGCTTGGCGGTGGTGTCGGCATCCGGCCCAGTCGGCAGCGTGATGTTGCCCTGCGCGGTGGCCGCAGTCTTGAGGCCTTCTGCCGCCTTGGTGTGATCGTCGATCATCATCTGCGCAAAGGCCTTGATGTCGGCGTTCTGCGATGCCGTCAGGGCCAGTTGGCTCGACTGAATCTCGAAATCGCCGGCGCCGGCCGCTTTGGTGGTGAATTCCTGCGGGTCGGTCACGGTGGCCGGCTGAATCTGCTCGGGCGAACTTGGATAAGAGCTGGATGCCGATTGCGCGAGGACCGCGAAGGGAACGAGCGCAGCGACAAGCGCGGCGCCGGCGAGGAACGATCTGTACATGAGCGCACTCCGTGAAGGGACGCGGGCTCAACCTAGCTTGGCGTGGTCGGTTCCGCGGTTTCAGACGGTGTCGCGCTGGTCCCGCACGGCCTGCGCCGAAGCGGTAGGTCCCGCAGCGAGTCCCTCGGCCATATCGTCGCGGATGGGCGAACGGCGCAATGCGCCGAAGACCAGGAGCGCGATCGAGCAGAGGATGAGGACGCCGCCAACCACGGGACTGCCCTGGATCACCGCGAAGTAAAGCGCCACGATGATGATCGCCAGATGAATGATGAACCATTTGGCTGTAGCGAGGACGCGGTTGAAGGTCCGCACGTGAGAGGCGAAATCCATGTCCGGCATGCTCTCGGCATAGTCATCGACCGGGATCGCCGGATCGGGTGAGTTGGGGATCGTCGAGCTGACCATCTTGGCCTCCTTGCAAAAGGCCAACCTCGCTTTCCAGCATCGGTTCCCGTGGCAACGTCCGCGCGCCCATCGGATCCGTCAGCCGTTGCGCACCTTCTGGCTGGCGGGCGGATCGTTCTCGAGCCGGACGAGCGCGGCACCGACGCGGGCTGCGACGCTGGTGTCGATCTCATCGTCGGGCAACGCCATCTCGTAGGTCTTGAGCTGCTCGGGCGTGACGCCTGCCTCGGCGGCGAATTGATCGGGATCGAGCCCGAGCGACAGACGGCGATTGTGGTCGCCCTTGGGCTCGCGCTGCGTACCGTTCGCGTTGATTGCCATGCTGGCCTCCTGTGGGGGTGAGAGAGCCAAACCTGCAGGCAGCCGAAAGGTTCAGGCGCCAGCCGCGATCACCTGAGCCAGCGGCAGCGCGACGCGGCAATGAAGGCCCGTCGGCGTGAAGACCAGCGTCGTCGTCGCCTTGAGCTCATAAGCCAGCGAGCGTTCCAGCACGTCGGTGCCGAAGCCGCGGCGTAAGGGCGTGGCCGGCAGATCGCTCATGCCGCTTTCGATCCATTCGAAGTCGAGTTCCCGCGGTTCGCCCGTGATCAACCACGACACGCCGATGGCCCCGCCTTCGATCGACAGCGCTCCATACTTCACCGCATTGGTGGTCAGCTCGTGGATAGCGAGGCCGAGCGTCTCGGCGGCCCTGGGGGTCAGCTCTATGGCGGGACCGGCGATGCTGAGGCTGTCGCCCTCCTGCGCGCCGACGATGCGCAACTCCTCGGCGATCAGCAGGCTGAGATCGATACCCTTGGTGGGGTCGCGCGTCACCGCCGCCTGCACCCGCGCAAAGGCGGCGATCCGGCCATCGAGATGCATGAAGAATTCGTCCTTGCTCTCGGTGGTGTCGGCGGTGCGGCGGGTGATCGAGCGGATCACCGCCAGCGTGTTGCGCACCCGGTGCTGTAGTTCGGCGAGCAGCAGGCGCTGGTGCTCCTCGGCGCGCTTGAGCTCGGTGAGGTCGTGCCCGATGCCGCCGATGCGCACCACCTTGCCGCTCGCATCGCGGATCGGGAAATCGGTATTGCGCAGCCAGCGGATTTGTCCGTCCTCCGGCCGCCGGACGCGATATTCGAACGCCACGCGCTCGCCCTGCCGGGCTTTCTCGATATTGGCGAGGGCAAACTCACGATCCTCCGGGACGATGAGATTGGTCCACGAATGGAGATTGTCGCCCCGTAGAGCCTCCTCGCGCGCGATACCGTAGATGCGGCGGAAGGCCGGGCTCAGATATTCCCATTGCAGATCGTCGGCGCGGCGCGTCCACAGCACGTCAGAACTCGCTTCGGAGAACTCGCGCAGCCGCTCCTCGCTTTCACGCAATTCGCTTTCGGCTCGCTTGCGCTCGGTGATATCGAGGCCCGTGCCTGCCATGCGGATCGGCCGTCCGGACTCGTCGAACGAAACCCTGGCACTGATCGCGACCCACCGCCAGCCTTGGCCATGGCGCACCCGGATGTCTTCGTGAAGTTCGCGCGCCCCCGCCGGCCGGCTGGCCTCCGCTACGGCGTCCGCATAGAGTTGAGCGTCATCGGGATGGATCATCGTCGCGATCGCTTCGCTGAGCGTCAACGTGCCATCGGGCGGCTGATCGAACAGCGCCAGCATGCGGGCGTCCGGCTCGCCGCGGTCCTCGAGCACGTGCCACACGAAGGTGCCGACATTGGTCGCTTCGAGCGCCAGTTCACGCCGCTCTTCGCTCTTGCGCAAGGCCTCCTCGGCGCGCAAGCGATGAATCTCCGACCAGGTTCGTTCCGCTACCGCGTCGATCAGCCGAGCATCGGCGTCCGAGTAAACGTGCGTAGTAGGACCGTGGGCGGCAAAGACCGCCACGAGGCGCCCATTCCGCAGCAAAGGGGCCATGATGAAGCTGCGGACGTTGGCTGTAGCGTAAGTCGCCCTGTCTGACTCGGTCATCCTCGGGTCGGTCTGGACGTCTTCGGCCGCGACGGTGACGCCCTTGTAGAGTTCGTCCGTCGCTCCGGGAAAGCTCGCCACGGGATAGCGCCCGTCGAAGGACGGTCGGCCGGGTTCGGTGTGACTGAAGCGCACCTCGTAATAGTCGATGCCGTTCTCTTCCACGACCTCGGCATAGTGTGCACTGCTGCCGAAATGCTGCCCGACCAGCCGACTGGCTTCCCTCAGAATTTGATCGCGATCTCCCGCCCGCCTCACGGAGTCGGTCAGCCTGAGCAAAAGCGCCTGCCGTTCTTGTGTCTCGCGCAAGGCCGCCTCGGCGCGCTTGCGGTCGTCGATGTCGATGTTCATCCCGGCCCATTTTTCGATGTTCCCTGCTGCATCGATCAAGGGCGTGGCGCGGACATTGGTCCAACGCCACCCGCCATCCGGGGCGCGCAGGCGAAATTCGGCGTCGACGAGTCGGCGCGCCGCCATGGCTTCTCGCCATTGCCGCTCCGCGTAAGCGCGGTCATCGGGATGAATGGCGTTCAGCCAACCATAGCCTAGCCACTCCTCCAGCGTCTGGCCGGTATAGGCGCGCCAACTCGGACTATCGGTGACGACGACGCCCTCCGCACTGGTTTCCCAGACGGCCTGCGCGAAACTGCCGAGCAGATTGCGATGCCGTGCCTCGCTCTCGCGCAGGGCAGCATCGATGCGCCGGCGTTCGGTTATGTCGTCGTAGAGGATCGCGAAGCGGTCGCCGGTGAGGGGATAGGCGCGGACGTCGAACCAGCGGTGGAAGGCGGGCTCCTCGCGCTCGAACCGCTCCGGCTTGCCGGTGCGGACGACGCGGTCATAGGTCTCGATCCAGGCGGGGTCGAGGTTCCCGACAAGGTCGCGCGCGGTATGGCCGACCGCCTGGGCCGCCGAAATGCCGGTCAGCCGCTCAAATTGCGGATTGACCAGCATGGTCCGATAATCGATCGCGTGTCCGTCGGCGTCCCGGATCAGTTCGTTTTCGACATAGCCCTGGCTCATGGTCTCGAACAGCGCGCGATACTGGATTTCGCTCTGGCGCAGCGCGGCTCCGGCGCGGGCGCGTTCCACCGCGTCCCAGATGCGCTGGGCCACGTCGTCGACAAGCGATTGCTCCGCCGGCGTCCATTGCCGCGGCGTGGCGGAATAGACCGCGAAGCCGGCGCGCGGCTTACCGTCTTTGACCACCGCCACCGCAATAGCGGCGCGGACGCCAATGGCGCCCCAGGTCTGCTCATAGTCCTCGCGGGGAATGTCGGGATTGTCGCGCGCATCGTGGATGGCCGCCACCTCCTGACGGGCGAAGCGATCGGCGACGAACTGCCCGAACTGCGCCACCCGGTAGGTGCCGATCAGCGGCGGCACGCTCGTCCCCTCGCGGCCCCAGTCGCGCGGCACGGTGATGTTCTCGCCATCCTCATGCATGTCGCCATAGGCGACGCGATCGACGCGGAGCTGCTCGCCCAACAGATGCGACGCGGTCGCGATAATAGCGGCCGGATCGGCGATCAGCCGCAGCGCGTCGCTGAGTCTCAGCAGGAAGCTCTGTCGCTCTTCGGCCTCGCGCAGGCCCGTCTCGGCGCGGGCCCGCTCGGCGGCGGACCAGATTCGGTCTGCGACCATGCGCGCCAATTGTGCATCGCCGTCCGACCATTGCCGCGCCGCAGAACTCTGCGCATAGAGGCCGGCGACGACGCGTCCTGCCTTGAGCAGCGGCACGGCCAGCGAAGAGCGCAGCGCACCAGTGCTCTCGTAGTTCTTCAGCACGTCCGGATCGCCCTCGAAGGTCGCGAGGGCGTCTTCGAGCACGAAATCGTCGCCGCGCAGGAACGCCGCATTCATCTCCTCGCCGAAATCCGCGAAGCGATGGAAACCGGCAGCGCTCGGCATGATGCCGTTGGTCCAGTCGCGTGCGATCCTGAGGTAGGTGCCGTTGGCGGTCTCCTCTACTTCGCCATAGCCGACGCGGCCGACGCCGAGGTACTCGCCGAGCAGGCGGCTGGCGGTGCTCATGATCTCTACCGCATCCGCGATGGGCCTGAGCGCATCGCTGAGCGCGAGCAGGAACGCCTGCTGCCGCTGCAGCTCGCCGCTCTCTTCAGGCTTCATTGGCATCGAGGTGCCGCCCTTCGTGGTCGAGATGCAGATAATTGGGGTTGAACATCGCGACGTCGGCCAGCGCGTCGAAACGGGGGATCGACAGCGTGCGGTCCTTGAGGACAATCAAGCTGCTCGCCCTCAGTTCCTGCAAGGTGCGATTGACGTGAACCGCCGAGAGCCCCGTCGCCTCGCCGAGCTCCGGCTGGGTCAGGGGCATCTCGCAGCTGTCGCCGCGCGTCAGCCCGACGGACTTGAGCCTCAGAAACAGTTCGCAGAAGAGGTGCGCCACGCGCTCCACCGCGTCGCGCTGGCCGAGGTTGACAGCCCATTCGCGCTGCGTCGCGTTGGCAACGAGGAACTCCCACCACAGCGCCTGCGTGAGGCGCAGATGGCCGCGCATCAGCTGGTCGTAGCCATTGCGTGAAATCTCGGAGATCGTCACCGGCGTGATGGCGCCGATCGAATGATCCATCTGCCGCAGGGTGAACACATTGAGGTCGCACAGGTCGCCAGGCAGGAAATACGCGATGACCTGGCGGCGGCCATCCTCGAGCATCTTGTAGCGGCAGGCCCAGCCGCTCAGCACGAGGTTGATGTAGGCTGGCTTGTCGCCTTCATGGACGATATCCTCGCGAGCGGAAAAATCTCGCACCCGCTCGGCACTGACGTGTTCGACGAGATCGCGATCGGCGGCCGCGAGCCGCACGAACTGACCAAGTTTGTCGACTAGCGGATTGACCACGAATCCTCCGCCGAAGAGGTTTATGTGACAAGCCCAACCGACCACCTAACCCATGTTAGTGCAGCCCGCCTCCCCGGCGCTACGGATGCGGAAATTTCGCGCCCGGTGGAGAAAAAAGTGGCGGGTCTGGCGGGCCGGCATGTCCTTGTCGTTGAAGACGAATATTTCATCGCCGACGATATTGCCTCGGCCCTGCGGGCCGCGGGCGCCGAGATCGCCGGACCGGTATCAACGTCCGACGAGGCGCTGGCGTTGCTGAATATACTTAGTCTCGACCTTGCGATCCTCGACATCAATCTCAGGGGCGACATCAGCTTCGTCATTGCCGACGCGCTCGCCGAGCGGCACATCCCCTTCGTTTTTGCGACCGGCTATGACAACCGGACCATCCCGGAGCGGCACGCGCAACGGCCGCGCTGGCAGAAGCCGTTCGACACCGAAGAGCTCGTCGCCTCCCTCGCCCGCGACGGTTGAGATCACGATTTCCATGAATCTTGAGGTATGCACACACAGGTTAGGGCGACGCCCCGCCTGAGCGCGCAACCTGAGCATATGCAAATCCTCATGTTCGTCACCGACGATGGCGCAAGCCCCGAAGGCACCGGGCCGACGCTGTTCGTCAAGGATGATCCCACCGCTTTCCTGCCGGCACATCCGCGCGGTTACAGCTGGCGCTACTTTGCGTCGGTGGGGCTCGATGATGCCATGCTGCTGCAGCAGCGCAGCCGCATCGACACGGCGCTGGGCGAGATCGGCTGGCTGACGCTGCCGCAGCTTGTCTTTGCCGCTTCCGCAAGGCACGAGCCGGCATGAGCCTCGAAGCCCCTCTCCGCCGCTCACCCTCGGCCGAATCGGTCACACGCCGTCACGCGGTGCGTTCGGTCGCCAGCGTGGTCAAACGCATCGGCCCCTGGCGGCAGACACTGCTTATCGTGGCCGCTCGGGTCACCCGCAAGACCACGCCCGAGGAACGCCAGCAATTGCTGGCCATCTGCGAGGATGTGACTGCCGAGATCGCGAGCGCGCGCGTCGATCTGATCCATCAGTTGATGGATGTTCCCGATGGCGTCGCCGGCCACAGCCGCGTCGCCGATGTCGAAAATGCCCTCGAAAGCCTGGATGCCGCCATCTCCGGCATCCGGAGTGCGCTCGCCTGCTAGACCAGTAGCGATTGCGCGCCGTCGATCCAGATCGGCGTTCTAGAAATATGGCTGCTCGCATTCGAGACGAGGAAGACCACGAGATCGGCGACCTGCTCGGCCGTACCGGGCTCAGGGCCACATGGTCCATGCGCATGTGCTGGCTGGCCTGCCGTGCCGGCTCACCGCCGGCAACCCGGCAATCACAGAGCCGCGCGAGCAGGCGCAGTCGCATATGGTGCGCGTCGATTTAGGTCCTGGCTGAACGGACGGATGGCGCAACCAGACTGCAGCGACGCCGACGCCGTCCGCCGAAGGTCTGTGGACCTCAAGACCACCGCCTTCAAAAGGCGACTGCTGCTCCGTCCTTTCGCGGGTCGGAACCGGCGACGTAGCCGTCTTCGGTCGCAATGATTGTCTGAGCGCCGCCAAAGGTGGAGACGGCATCGGCTGGCTCGATGGTGATCTCGTGCCCCTTGGCCCGCAGCGCTTCGAGCACGCTTGCGTCGAATCGTGCTTCGACGACGAGCCTTCGTCCGGAGATGACGCGCCAGCGCGGCGCATCGGCCGCCGCCTGTGGATTCTGCCGATAGAGCAGCGTCCGGAGTACGGCCTGTACATGTCCCTGTGGCTGCATCGGTCCGCCCATTACCCCGAATGCCATGGCGGGACGACCATCCGCCCGCATCGCGAAGCCGGGAATGATGGTGTGAAACGGACGCTTTCCACCCGCGACCGCATTGGGATGCTGCGGCTTGAGGCTGAAACCCCGCGCCCGGTTTTGCATGTTGATGCCAGTACCCGGGACCACGATGCCTGAACCGAAGCCCATGTAGTTGGACTGGATGAACGAGACCATGCGACCGCCTGCGTCCGCGGTGGCGAGATAAACCGTGCCCCCCTGACGCGGCGTGCCATGTCCCGGATCGCCGGCCAGGTTGCGATCGACGAGCTTGGCCCGGTCGCGCAGATAGTCGGGGTCCAGCAGCCGGTCGGGCGCAAACTCCATATTGCCGATATCGGCCACGTAGCGCTCGGCATCAGCGACTGCCAGCTTCGTGGCCTCGATGGCGAGGTGATACGTTTCGGGATCGTCCACCGGGCTGTCTCCCACCCCCAGCGCGTCCAGAATACCCAGGGCGATAAGCGCGGTGATGCCCGCCCCGTTGGGCGGGATTTCATGCACCGCGTAATCGTTGAAGGGCACCGACACTGTGCCCACCCAATCGGCGGTGTGGGTAGCAAGGTCGTCGAGGGATAGCACGCCGCCATGGGCCGCGCTGTGCGCCACCATCTTTTCGGCGAGTGCGCCGCGGTAGAAGGCGTCCCCCTCGCTCTCGACGATGGCGCGCAGCGACGCGCCGTGTTCCGGCAGCCGGACAATCTCTCCCGCGACCGGAAGGCGGCCCGGCACGAACGTCTCGGCGAAGCCCGGTTGACGACCGACCCGGTTGGCCCCGTCCGACCAGCCGCGCGCGATGATGGGGGTCAGCGCGAAGCCCCGCTCGGCATAGTCGATGGCCGGCGCCGCGATGGTTGCCAGGGGTAGGCTTCCGAAGCGTTTCCACAAGGCAATCCACGCCGAGACCGCGCCCGGAACTGTAACGCTGTCCCAGCCGACGTCCGGCATCTGCGGCAGGTGCGCGAACCGCTCAAACGTCCAGGCGGCCGGAGAGCGACCCGATGCATTCAGCCCGTGCAGCGCGGCGCCGTCCCAGACGATGGCGAAGGCGTCGCCGCCGATGCTGTTGCTCTGCGGCTCGACGCAAGTCAGCACCATGGCCGCCGAGATCGCCGCATCGATGGCGTTGCCGCCCCGCGCCAGCATGGCCAGGCCGGCCTGCGCCGCCAGGGGCTGCGATGTGGCGACAACGTTCCTGCCGAGCACCGCTGAGCGCGCGGAGGGGTAGGGGTTGGTAAAGTCGAGTGAATGGGTCATTGCGTTGCAATCTCTCGGGGCTTGCAGGTCCGTCAGCCTGTCGAGGAGCGCCCCGTCCCGGCTGGCCTTGATCGCAACGAACCACGGCAAGCCGGCAAAGTCATCCGTCCGTGCGTAAGCGATCGCGCTCGGGCCAGGCGCGATCGCTCATATCAAGCAGGTGACCCGACGCACGCCTCGCAGCGTGTCGCCGTGGGGTCAGTCACCGGCCGCCCATCCGATGATCTGCTGCCACATGTTGGGGTAGCCGCTCCAGTCGAGGAACGATGGGGGTGCCCAGTGTGGTCCGCAGTCGGACGTAAAGGCGACGCCGCGGCCTTTGCCGAACTGGCCGGCCACGATCAGCGGGTCGTCACCCACCGTCGCGACGACTGTCGCGCCCGGCTTGGCTGAAACGCGGTTGTAGCCGAGCAACGCCGGCCACTGCCCGTTCAAGCCACGCACGATCGGGTGGCCGGGGTCGGCAACCGTGGGCAATACGCCCTGGGGCTGCTCGGCGCGATCGTCGGTGGACTGGATAGTGACGGGCAGCACCTGCTCGACGGGCGTGTCGTGATAGCGCGCCTTGCCCTCGATGCCCTGGAAGGTCATGTAGCCCCCCACCATCACCAGCCCGCCGCCGCTCTGCACGTAATCGCGCAATGCCTCGAGCCGGTTGGGGAGGGGGATGGAGCGCACAAAGGTGTCCGGATGCAGCAGCAGCGTGTTGCTTCCGATATCGCTGAGCACCACGCAGTCGAATGCGCTCAGGGCGTCGCGATCTGCGGGGAAGTCTCTTGATACGGCATGCGATGGCATGTGGGTGACCTGCCATCCTCCTGCCTCGAGGGCGCTGCGCAACCAGCGCACGCCCTCGGCATACTCAGTGGTCGCGAAGCTGTCGAAACCCTTCTGGTGGATGGTGTGAGCCGTCCACGATTCTCCGGCAATCAGCACACGCCGCTGCTTGGTCATAGAGCCCTCCTGTGGCTTGGTGTCAGCGGCGGCTGAGCTTGCTTGCGGCCGCATCGTCGATGAACAACTGGCAGGCCGGATGCGTTTGCAGAATCGAGGCCGGGCACATATTGGTCACGGGCCCCTCCAGCACTCGCTGCACCGCCGAGGCCTTCCGCTCGTCCGGCACGGTCAGGATGATCGCGCGGCTCGACATGATGCGATGCACGGTCATTGAGATCGCCACATCGGGCACCGCGTCGAAGGTCTTGAACCAGCCTTCGCCAAACTGCTGGCGGCGGCAGGCCTCGTCGAGATCCACGATCTTGTACGCGTCGGTCGTGGTGAAATCGGCGGGCGGGTCATTGAAGGCCAGATGGCCGTTCTCGCCAATGCCGGCAAACGTCAGGTCGATGGGGTGAGCATCCAGCAGGGCATTGACGCGGGCAATCTCGGCCGTCACGTCGCCGGTATCGCCCTTGATGAAGTGAAAGGCCCCGAGTGTCGGCAGCTTACCGGTAAAACGCTCTTTCAGGTATTTCCGAAAGCTGGCCGGGTGCGTCTCCGGCATATCGATATACTCATCGAGATGAAAGCCCGTCACCTTCGACCAGTCGACATCATGGCGCGCGACCAGGCTGTCGAGCATCTCGAACTGGCTCGCTCCGGTGGCAACCACGATGTTGGCGCGACCGCGCTGCTCGATTGCCTGCTGGATCGCCCGCGCGCCGGCCGCCGCGGCCGCGGCCGCATTCTCCATCTTGGTTGCATAGCGATGAACTTCGATCATTTTGCTTGGTTCTCCGTAAGAGTCGCACCCGCGATCCGGGCGTTTGGCTGATGACAAGGCAGTGCTTCGCCGTTCAGCAAACCGCCGCTTCTCGGTCGGGCTGTCGGTGGTAAAAGTCAGGGGTGACCGCTGCGCTCTACGTCAGTCCGGCAGTCGCGCAGTCGAGGGAATAAAGTAATCGGGATAGCGGGCGCTGAGTTCGTCGATGTAGGGCGCGATCACGCCCAGATGCTCGTGCAGCGCGGCCTTGGCCGAACCGACATCGTTGCGCGCGATCGCGTCGCGAATGCGCTGGTGCTCGGTCAATGTCTGGTCCATGCGACCCTCGACCGGCAAAGCGAGAACGCGTACCCGGTCGAGCTGCACCTTCATCTGGCGGATCATCTGCCAGAGCGTGGTGAACCCTGCGCTCTTGGTGAGCGCCTCGTGGAACGCTTCGTCGGCCTCATGAAAGCCGACGATGTCCTCGCGCGCCACCGACAGTCGTTGCTGCGCGAGGATGACGTCGAGCGCTGCAACATCTCTCTGGTCGGCGATCTGGGCGACATGCGCGACGGCCATCTCCTCGAGTGTGCGGCGGACCACGATTGCTTCCCGAATGGCAGCTACGGGAATGCGCGCCACGAACGTGCCGACCTGCGGACGAAGATCGATAAGGCCGTTCTGGCCCAGATGCAGCAAGGCCTCGCGGATGGGGGTGCGGCTGACTCCAAAGCGCTCCGATAGCGTCTTCTCCTGCAACGGGTCGCCGGGCCGCAGCTCCATCTGGGCGATGGAGCGGAAAAGCTTCTCGTAGATCACCGTCGCATTGGTCCGACGATCGGTCTGTCCGCGCCCCAAGGGAGGGCGGTTCTCATCAAAGACGTCTGCAGCCACGTTTGGCGGACTCACGTTCACAATTCCCGATGATCACTGGGCTCATTTCTAGGCGGATACCAGCGCGTTGACAAGGTGCAAAATACTAATATACTAGTCACGAAGTGTAGGGCCTGAGGCCGGCAACAAGGCAGATACATTAATATACCTGTGCCCTCCGCAACGCCGTAGACCAACGCAAAGGGAGCATCTAAATGACGTCATTTACGCATACGCGCAGGTCGTTCCTCGGCTTGGCGCTGACCACTGCGGCCGTGGCCGCATGGGGTCCGAGCCTCGCGGCTGGCGGCCCGGAAATCCGCATGTTCTGGTGGGGCGGCAACGATCGCGCCAAGCGGACGCAGGACGCCATCGCGGCGTTCGAGCAAGCCAACGCGGATATCGCAGTCACCGGCGAATTCGCCGGCTGGGACAGCTACTGGACGCGGCTCGCGACGCAGGTGGCGGGCGGCAATGCGCCCGATCTCATTCAGATGGATCCGGCCTATCTCGTCGAGTACGCCCGCCGCGGCGTCATTCTCCCGCTCGACGGCTATATCGGCAAGACGCTCGACATCGCCGACTTCGGTCAGGGCAACCTCGCCTCGTGCAGCGTCGACGGCAAGGTCTACGGCGTCAACAACGGCATCAATACGTTCTGCCTCTTCCTCGATGCGGGCGCCTTCAAGGAGCGCGGCGTCGAGCCTCCCACGTTCGACACGACCTGGGCGCAGTTGGCGGAAAAATGCGTCGCCTTTGCCGCCAAGAATACCAAGAAGGACTTCTACGCCATCACCGATGGCAGCCAGAGCGAATGGGCGCTGGAGCTTTGGCTGCGCGCGCAGGGCAAGGCGCTTTACACCGCCGACGGCAAGCTCGCCTATCAGCCCGCCGATCTTGCCGGCTGGTTCCAGTATTGGACGGACCTGCGCAATGCCGGCGGCTGCGTGCCCGCCGACGTTCAGGCCCTGTCCAAGGACTCCGTCGACACCTCGCCCCTCACGCTTGGCTATGCGGCGGCCGACTTCGCCTTCTCCAACCAGTTCATCCCGTTCACCCAGCTCAACAAGGCGCCGCTGTCGATCGTCAATCCGCCGGCCGGCGCCGCAGGCGAAAAGAGCAACTACTATCGGCCCTCGCAGATGTTTTCGGTGACCTCGGGCTCGAAAAATCCGGAAGCGGCCGTGGCCCTTGCCAACTTCCTCGTCAAGAAGCCGGAGGGCGTGAAAGCCCTTGGCCTCGAGCGCGGCGTTCCGGCGTCACCGGCAATGCGCGACTTCCTGTTGCCCAGCCTCAGCGATGCGGAGAAGGAAACCGTCCAGTTCCTGCAGGACCTGGCGCCCTATGCCGCCGCGACCATCCCGCCGGCACCTCCGGCCGGCGACGGTGAGATTGCCAACCTGCTCTCCAAGGTCAGCCAGGAAGTCGGCTTCGGCGTAACCGATCCGCAGAAGGGCGCCGACAGCTTCTTCAGCGACGCCAATGCAATTCTGACGCGCACTTGAGCCGAACGAGCGACAGGTAGACAATCACTCAGACTTCGGACGCACGGTGGTGGGCCAGTATTACGCAGCCTTGAAGCGAAACGCCCCAGGATACCTTTTCCTCCTTCCCTGGCTGATCGGATTCCTTGTTCTGACGCTCGGGCCGGCACTGGTGTCGTTTTACCTGTCGCTCACCAACTACGATCTGTTGAGCGAACCCGGCTTTGTCGGGCTCGCCAACTATGTCCGCATAGCCACCGCCGACTCCAAGATCGTCTCGTCGATGCATGTCACGTTCATCTACGTGCTGCTTTCGGTGCCGTTGAAACTGGCGATCGCATTGACCATCGCGCTCGTTCTCAATCGCGGTATCGCCGGCCTGCCGGTCTATCGCGCGATTTTCTATTTGCCCTCGCTGCTGGGTTCGTCCGTGGCGATCGCGGTGCTCTGGCGCGAAATGTTCTCGACCGGCGGCGTGGTCAACAGCCTGCTCGGCGGCATCGGTATCGAGGGGCCAAGCTGGATCTCCAACCCCAAATACTCGCTCTACACGCTCGTGGTGCTGGCGGTCTGGCAGTTCGGCTCGCCGATGATCATCTTTCTCGCCGGGCTGCGGCAGATGCCCCGCGATGTCTTTGAGGCGGCCAGCATGGACGGTGCCTCGCGGCTGCGCAGCTTCTTTCGCATCACCCTGCCATTGCTCTCGCCGGTGATCTTTTTCAACGTCGTCGTGCAGACCATCGATGCCTTCAAGACCTTCACTCCCGCCTACGTGATCTCGGGCGGCAGCGGCGGTCCCATCGACTCGACGCTGTTCTACACGCTCTACCTCTACCAGGAGGCATTCGGGAATTTCCGCATGGGCTACGCCGCGGCGCTCGCCTGGGTGCTGCTGCTGATCATCTCGGTCTTCACGGCGTTTGCCTTCCTCACCTCACGCTACTGGGTCTACTATGACGAATAGCGTCGCCAATCCCGACGACCGCTGGCCCGGCGGCCTCTGGCGAGCGCCGCTCGCTCATCTGGTGCTCGTCATCGTCAGCGCGGCCATGCTCTATCCGGTGCTCTGGATGGTGGCCGGCTCGTTGCGTCCGGTCGACGAGCTTTTTGGCAGCGGGCTGAGCCTCATTCCCTCGCAGGTAACTTTCGAGGCGTACAAGAACGGCTGGTTCGGCCTCGAGGTGAACTTCGGGCAGTTCTTCCTCAATTCGTTGCTCATCTCGGTCCTGTCGACCGTCGGCAATGTCGCGGCCGCCTCGCTCACCGCCTACGCCTTTGCGCGCCTGCCGTTTTTCGGCAGGAGCTTCTGGTTTGCCATGATGCTCGGCACCCTCATGCTGCCCCAGCAGGTCATGCTCATCCCGCAATACATCCTGTTCTCGCAGTTGGGCTGGATCAACACGTGGCTGCCGCTCGTCGTGCCGAAATATTTCGCCATCGATCCGTTCTTCATCTTCCTGATGGTGCAGTTCTTCAAGCAGTTGCCACGCGAGCTCGACGAGGCGGCGCGGATGGATGGGTGCAGTCCATGGCGCATCTATTGGAAGGTGATTCTACCCCTGTCCGGACCCGTGCTGGCCACAGCCGCGGTGTTCTCGTTCATCTGGACCTGGGACGATTTCTTTGGCCCGCTGATCTACATCAGCAACATGCAGCTCTACACGGTGCAGCTCGCTCTCAGCACCTTCGTCGATGCGCAGGGCGCGTCGAACTGGAACGAGATGTTCGCCATGTCGCTCATCGCGCTGCTGCCGGTGTTCCTGATCTTCGTCTTCTTCCAGAAGCTGCTGATCGAAGGCATTGCGACCACGGGCATGAAGCGATGAGGCCTCGATTGTTGCGGCGCGCCGCCGACGGAGTGAAATAGCATGTCGACCAGTATCCGTCTGAGGCGCGTCGTGAAGAAATTCGGCGCGCACGAAGTGATCCGGGGCATCGATCTCGATATCGCACCGGGCGAGTTCACGGTCTTTGTCGGTCCGTCCGGGTGCGGCAAATCCACCTTGCTGCGCCTGATCGCCGGTCTCGAGCCGATCAGCGGCGGCGATCTGCTCATCGACGGTGAGAAGGTCAACGACGTGCCGGCCTCAAAGCGCGGCATCGCGATGGTCTTTCAGTCCTATGCCCTCTATCCGCACATGAACGTCTACAAGAACCTCGCCTTCGGGCTTGAATCGGCGCGATACAAGCGTGCCGAGATCGACGCGCGCGTTCGCAGGGCATCCGACATTCTGCAGATCGAGCCGCTCTTGAAGCGATTGCCCCGCGCACTGTCGGGCGGGCAGCGGCAGCGCGTCGCGATCGGGCGCGCGATCGTGCGCGACCCCAAGATCTTTCTGTTCGATGAGCCGCTCTCCAACCTCGATGCCGAGCTGCGGGTGCAGATGCGCGTGGAAATTTCCAAGCTGCACCAGAGCCTGGGCAACACCATGATCTACGTCACGCACGACCAGGTCGAGGCGATGACGATGGCGACCCAGATCGTCGTTCTGCGCGACGGCACGGTCATGCAGGTTGGCTCGCCGCTCGATCTCTACAACCGGCCGCGCAATATGTTCGTCGCGGGGTTTATCGGCTCGCCGAAAATGAACTTCCTGCCGGCAATCCTGAATGCCGCTGGCGGCGGCGTCACCCTCGGCAGCGAGGCCGTCGCCCTCCATCTTCCAATCGCCGCGGGCGACGACGGCAAGCCGGTCACTCTGGGCATCCGCCCCGAGCACATAATGCTCGGTGGCCAGGCGGGTGTGTTGCTGTGCGAGGCAAAGGTCCATCTCGTCGAGCATCTGGGCGGCTCGACCGTCATCTACGGCACGGCCGCCGATGGCCACAGCCTTGTCGCGATGGTGCCGGGACAGGTTGCGGTTCGGCTCGGTGAAACCGTGCCCATGCGCGCCGATCCGGAGCTCTGCCACCTGTTCGGGAGCGATGGCGCCAGCTTGCGCGGCGCCGATGCTGACGCTGCCAGGCGGGCGGGCGCTTGGCCGGCCCGATCCGCGACCCTGCCCGCGGCAGATCCGCCGCCCGCCTCCAGCCACTGATTCACGCCGCAGCGGGATCCTCCGGCTGCGCCGCACCTTCCACATTCTATCAGGAGTTCCAGATGTCCAAGCCGTCGTCGTCCGAGATCACCCTCGCCTATATCGGCGGTGGATCTCTCAACTGGGCACAGGTGCTGATGTCCGATCTTATCCATGACGGCACCATCTCCGGTGAAATCAGGCTGTACGATCTTGATCGTGCCGCAGCCGAGAGGAATGCCGTTCTGGGCAACCGGCTGAGTGCTGCGCATGGGGTATCGCTGCGCTACACCGTTTCCGACAGCCTCGCCGAGGCGCTCAGCGGCGTCGATTTCGTCGTGATCTCCATCCTGCCCGGCTCATTCGAGTGCATGGCGAACGATATCGGTCTGCCCGAGAAGGAAGGCATCCGCCAGTCCGTCGGCGACACCGTCGGACCGGGAGGGCTGGTCCGCGCACTGCGCGCCATTCCGTCGATGGCTGAGATCGCCGACGCGGTGCGCACCTATTGTCCCAAGGCATTTCTGTGCAACCTGACCAACCCGATGTCGGTGCTCACCGGGACGCTCTATGCGGTCTATCCCGAGATCAGGGCGTGGGGCGAATGCCACGAAGTCACCTCGTTCCGCAATTTTGTCGCTGCCGTCGCCAACGCCGTAGAACCAGGGGCGGCCTATAGCGTCGATGAGGTCGAGGTGAACGTGATGGGCATCAATCACTTCACCTTCGTGGACCGCATTCGCGTGCGCGAACACGACTGGCTGGCGCCATTCATGGAGTTCGCCGAAGCGCATCGAGCCGAAGGTTGGCGCAAGACGCCGATGGATCGCAACAACGAACAGCAGCGCTTCTTCGAGGATCACAGCCGTGTGCGATTTGATCTCATGTCGCGGTTCGGCCTGGCGGTTGTTTCAGGCGACCGGCACTCGGCGGAGTTCCTACCCTCCGGCTGGTATCTCGACAGCGTGGATTCGTGGGGCTTCGGCCTCACGCCGGTGTCCTGGCGGCAGCACGACAGAGCCGCCAAGCAGGAAGCTGCACGCATCGCCGAGGCGGCCGCCGCAGTACCGCCGCTGCGGTCCCCATCGCAGGAATCGCTGGTCAAGCAGATCCGTGCCCTGACCCGTGGCGACACGCTCATCACCAACGCCAACCTGCCCAATCGCGGCCAGCTTGAAGGCTTCGCCCCGGGCACGATCGTCGAGACCAACGCGATTTTCTCGGGTCTGGGGGCGCAACCGATCTATGCCGGTAGGCTGCCTCCGGCGCTCGAGCCGATGGTGCAGTTCCACGCCAATCGGCAGAACGCGCTCATCGCCGCGGCCCTCGAAAACGACGTCCAGACCATTGAGGGACTGTTCATGACCGATCCGCTGGTCATGCCTCTGGGCCCCGATCGCGCTGCCGCGCTGTTCCGCGCCATGTGCGTTGCCACGATCGATGACCTGCCCGCGCCGATGCAGGTGCATTTCGTCTGAGTCATCGCGACGTTTGACTGAGCGGTGGCCGGAAGTCCAACTTCCGGCCGCCTCTCATTTCACCACCCCGTTGCCGGGCTAGTCGATGCGCAACGGATCGACCCCGATGCGCCTGGCAACGGCCTGCAGTTCGGCAAGGACCGCCGGCGGGATCGGCACGCCCTCGGCGGTGAGGCGCCTCAGAGATATCGCCTCGCGTTCGCCGGGCAGGAAAATCCGGTCGACCCCGAGGGCGCGGCGCACGCCACGGATGTCGGCTGCGGCCTGGGCCATCCTATCCTTGTAGTGCTCGACATCCTCGAACGCAGCGATCGGAAGCACGCCGAACAGATGTCCGATGTTCTGCGGTCGCTCGAGATCGTCATACATGTGGGTGACCTCATGCCCGAAGCCGGCGCCCGACAGCATCGTGCTCAGCATTCCGACCGCCAGCGTCAGCGCGTAACCCTTGGGTCCGCCCACAGGGCTGACGAACCCATCGAGCGCTGCGTGAGGGTCGGTGGTCGGAACACCGTTCCGATCCACTGCCCAACCCTCTGGGATCGGCGTGTTCTGCTTGGCCGCCACGATGATCTTGCCCCGCGCGGCGACCGAGCATGCCATGTCGAGTACCACGGGTGCCTCGCCCCGTTGCGGCAGGCCTATGGCGAAGGGATTGTTGCCCAGCATCGCTTCGGCGCCGCCCCACGGCACCATATGGTTGATGCCTCCGATCGTGTAGGCGAAGCCGATCATGTCGTTGGCAGCAGCCATCTCGACATAGCTCGAGGCAGCGCCAAAATGATTGCTGTTGTAGACCGACACGAAGGCAGGCTCGCCCTCGGTCCTCGCCTTGTCGATCGCCAGCTGCATGGCGTAGATCGACACGATCTGGCCCATGCCGTTGTCGCCATCGACGACGGCGGTCGATCGCGTCTGGCGCGCGATGCCGACCTTCGGGCGGGCCGCGATGGCGCCCGCGAGAAGACGTTCGACGTAGATGGGCACGCGGACGACCCCGTGCGAATCGACGCCACGCAGATCTGCCTCGACAAGCAGTGCAGCAGCAGCTTGCGCATCCGCGGGTGGCATTCCTGCCTTGGCGAACAGGCCGCAGCAGAAACTGCTCAGCCTGTCAGCGGGGACCGTGACGCGCTCCGGGCCGGCATCTGTCATCCCAGATACTCCGGATCGGCGATGCCCTGTGCTCCGCCAGTATCGACCTCGAAGAGCTGGCCGGCCAGCGGTTGCGCCGCCAGTTCATCGCCTTCCATCTGCCGTCGCGCCGACGTGACGTACAGCGTCCTGAGCTCGGGGCCGCCAAAGGCGACGCTCGTGACATACTGCACCGGCATGCGGATCGCCCTGTCGATCTTGTCGTCGGGGGTAATCTTGAGCACGTGCCACCCCCCGAACGTTGCCGACCAGACATTGCCGTCGGTATCGGTCGTTGCACCGTCGGGCACGCCGTATTCGGCCGGGTACTCGATGAAAACCCGCCGGTTGTCGATCGTGCCGGCCATGCTGTCGAAATCGAAAGCGTAGATCACGTGCGCGTCGGAATCGGCGAGGTACATCGTTCGGCCATCGGGACTCCACGTCAGGCCGTTCGACACGGTAATGCCGCCAAGCACCTCCGTCGCGCGATGCTCGACATCGAAGCGATAGAACGCGGAACCGCCAGTCTGCTTTTGCACCGTTCCTGCCCAGAACCGTCCGTCCGGGCCAACCCGGCCGTCGTTGAAGCGTACCGCATCTCGCGTGCCCAGGATGTTGACCAGCTCCGTAACGCCGCCCGTATCCGGATCGATCAGTCCGAATCCGGGCCAGCTCGCAGCCACTAGCCCGCCGCCCTTGCGCAGCCCGATCGACCCGCAAGGCTGCGACAATGGTGTGGTGTGAAGCCGGGCGTCTTCTTGATCGAAGCGGTGCAACAGCCCGCCAATGATGTCGATCCACCACAGACATTTTCGGCCCGCGTCCCAGATCGGCGACTCCCCCAGTATGTCTGCAGTTTCAGCAATCGGCCTGAACGACAATTGCACCCCCTATGAAAGCCGTCTGGTATACTGGTATAACAGGTTTACACCGGACGAATCCAGACCAGATGCCCGCAACGTCAAAATCCCGATCACGACCGCCGGCCGCAACGGACCTTTTCGACGGGCCGCCAGTCGATCGCGCTCGACTGTCCGAGGAAGTGCTCGACCGGCTGGAGACGCTGGTCATTTCCGGCAAGCTCCGGCCGGGCGACAAGCTGCCGTCCGAGCGCGAGCTGATGGACCGCTTCGGCGTCGGGCGACCCTCCATCCGCGAGGCGCTGTTCGCCTTGAAGCAGCGCGGCATGATTGCCGCATCTGCTGGCGCGCGACCCGTGGTGATCGAGCCCAGGAGCGACGTTCTGGTCGCAGAGCTGTCCGGCGCCGTTCGATTCTATCTGTCCACCGCAGCGGGAACGCGCGAGTTCCAGAAGGGGCGCCGCCTGCTCGAGCCGGCGCTTGCCCGTGCTGCCGCGCGCGCCGGCGATCCGGAGGGGCTGGTGCGCCTCAAGCGGGCCCTCGACGACAACCGGGCCGCCCTGGACGAGGGCAGCGACCGCTTCATCGATACCGACGTGGCATTTCATTTTGAAATCGTGCGGATGAGTCACGCCGAGCTGCTGACGGCGCTGCATCGGCTCATCTTCGAATGGCTGCGCCTGCAGCGGCAGCAGTCGATCGCCAATCCGCTCTCGGCTCAGCGCGCCTATCGCGCTCATGCCAGGATCTATAAGGCGATCGCCGCCGGCGATCCGGATCTGGCCGAAGCCGAGATGCTCAAGCACCTCGACCAGGTCGAGTCATATTACTGGGATGCCGCCAAGGCAGGGAATGGAGAAAAATCATGAGTGCTGCCCGCTCGGGCGCGGCGAGCGTATCTGCCGCCGACGCCATCGGCTATGTGCCGCCACCGGAATCGGCGGGTGGCTGGCGGACCATCGAGGCACCAGGCGATGCGGGTATCGACGCCCAGAAGCTCGATCGCATGATGCAGTCGCAACTGCTGATCAACGGTGGAGACTCCTGGAGTGCCGTTATCATCCGGTACGGCCACATCGTGGGCGAGCAGCATACCTTCAATATCAACATCCCCAGCCGCTTCGATATCTGGTCGGCAACCAAGTCTTTCACCTCAACAGCCTATGGCCTGCTCATCGACGACTCCCGCGCCGGGCGGCTGGGTCGGCGCATCGATCTCGATACGGCCGTCTACGACCTCCTCGCCATGGCCCGGCCGCTCTCCGATCCGCGCAAGCAGCAGATTACCATCGAGCACCTGCTGACCATGACCTCAGGAATCGCCGGCGAGAGCCTGGGCCTGCTTGGCTTGTCGCCGGCCAGGGGCGCCGGACCGTTTGAAACCGCCCTCGGCCTGGCCGACAATCGCTTCGGCAATTCGGCCGCCACGCTCGCCGCGTCGCCCGGCACCCGATGGGACTACAGCGACGCCGGCTTCGCCCATCTGGGCCTCGCCTTTAAACAAGCCAGCGGCGAGGAATTGGAGGCGTTCCTCCGCCGCCGCGTCTTCACCGCGATTGGCATCGAGAACCTGAGCTGGGACGTACAGGGCGGCAGCGGCTTCATGGGTCCCCACACCAACGCGCACACCGGCATTCACGTCTCCGCCCGTGAACTCGCGCGCTTTGGCTATCTCTACATGCGAAAGGGCCGCTGGGGCCACGCACAGGTTGTTCCTGAGTGGTGGGTCGACAAGGCGACTCAACCCAGCCAGCGCCTCAATTCGCACTACGGTCAGGCGATTTGGACCAACAGCGAAGGCACATTGTGGCCGGACGTTCCACGGGACGCGTTCGGCTTTCTTGGATATCGCTTCAGTGCCTGCTACGTCGTTCCCTCATTGGACCTGGTCGCCGTGCGCATCGGCACCGGCCCCGCCTCATGGGACAACCGCAGCTTCATCAGCGCCGCCGTCGACACGATCCGGGGATGAGCAACGAGGCGCGTGACGGCACGGCTTGAGTAGAGGCGAGGCGGTGAGCCCTCCGAAGCCGGTCGGCGGCTAGACGATACCGCCGCCCTGCGCCGATACCGCGGGCCGCTCCAGCGCGACCTTCCGGCGATAGCCGGCGGCCCGGTAGGTCGCGACCGGATCGATGGCGCCGCCGGTCTGCAGCCGCGCCATCGCTAGGATCGGCTCGACATCGGTGCGGAACGCGGTCTTCAGCGTCTCCGACGCCATCAGCGCGTCATTGCTGTCCTGAAAACCTTCGAGCGCCTTGCGGTCGACGAGGAGCGCCAGCGCATAGGCGCGCCGCACTTCGTTGGCCGAACGCATCAACGACTCGATCGGGTCCGTGACGTTGTGGCTCTGGTCGAGCATATGCGCCGGCGCAAAGCCTTTGGCGCGCCGCAGCTCGGCCTCGACCAGCTCGTTGAACACCAGGAACAGCCGGTACGGATCGATCGAGGCCGTATCGAGGTCGTCGTCGCCATATTTGCTGTCGTTGAAGTGGAAGCCGCCCAGCTTGCCGAACTGGATCAGCCGGGCGACGATCATCTCGATATTGGTGTTGGGCGCGTGATGGCCCAGATCGACGAGGCAATAGGCCTTGTCGCCCAGCGTCGAGGCGATCAGATAGTTGGTGCCCCAGTCCTGCACCACCGTCGAATAGAACGCCGGTTCATACATCTTGTGCTCGGTGAAGAGCTTCCAGTCGCCGGGCAGGGCGGCGTAGATTTCCTTCATGGCGTCGAGATAGCGCTCGAAGCTGCGGGTGAAATCGGCCTGGCCGGGGAAGTTGGAGCCGTCGCCGATCCACACCGTCAGCGCCTTGCTGCCCACCGTCTCGCCGATCTCGATGCATTCGAGATTGTGCTCGATCGCCTGCCGGCGCGTGCCGGCGTCCGCGTGGCTCAGCGAGCCGTATTTGTAGCTGCGGTCCTGTCCCTTGGCGTCCGAGAAGGTGTTGGAGTTCATCGCATCGAAGCTCAGCCCGAAGCGCGATGCCGCCTGCTTCAGCCGGTTCGGATCGGCCTTGTCCCACGGAATGTGCAGCGACACGGTCGGCGTCGCCCGCGTCAGCTGGTTGATCACCGAAATGTCGTCGATCTTGTCGAAGATGTCGCGCGGCTCGCCCGCACCGGGGAAGCGCGCGAACCGCGTTCCACCCGTCCCCACGCCCCAGCTCGGCGCCGCCACGTGGAACGCCGCCACCTTCGCGGTGATCGCGTCGATGGCGACGCCGCGCCGCGAGAGCTGCTCGCCCAGATGCGCGTAGTCGGACTTGAGCGCGGCATCGAGCCTGTCGTTCTCGGTACCGACGATGTCGGCGGAAATCAGCTGATCGGTCATGTCAGTTCCTCCACGGCCCCCTCACCCGCCTCGCTGCGCTCGGCACCCTCTCCCCAGAGGGGCGAGGGGAGCCGACTGAGCCTTCATTGCATCCGTCACCGAGGCGTCGGTTCTATCGTCCCCTCGCCCCTCTGGGGAGAGGGTGGCTGGCGCATAGCGCCAGCCGGGTGAGGGGTCAGTATTGCGCGATCTTACCGCGTGAACGCCTGCGCGTTGCCCGCGTCCACATTCATGATGTTGCCCGTCGACTTCGACGACATGTCGGAGGCGAAGAAATACACCGCTTCGGCGATGTCCTCGGGGAACACCGAGCGCTTGAGCAGCGAGCGCTGGCGATACATCTCTTCCAGCCCCTCCTTGTCGGTCTTGTAGGTGGAGGCGCGCTGCTCCAGCCACTCGCCGGCCCAGATTTTCGAGCCGCGCAACACCGCGTCGGGGTTCACCGTGTTGACGCGGATCTGCGCTTCGGCGCCTTCGAGCGCGAGGCAGCGGGCGAGATGCAGCTCGGCGGCTTTCGCCGTGCAGTACGCAGCCGCGTTGGGCGATGCGGCGAGCGCATTCTTGCTGGCGATGAACACCACATTGCCGCCGGTCTTCTGCACTCGGAACAGCTTGAAGGCTTCGCGGCTGACGAGGAAATAGCCGGTCGTCAGCACGTTGATGTTTTTGTTCCAGAGGTCGAGCGTCGTCTCTTCGATCGGCGCCGACGAGGCTAGACCGGCGTTCGATACCAGGATGTCGACACCGCCGAATTCCACCGAAGCGTCGGCGAAGGCGCTGATGACTTCGTCTTCCTTGGTGACGTCGATCTTCACCGGCCGCACGAAATCCTTGCCAAAGGCTTTGCCGAGCTCGGCATTGGCTTCCGTCAGGGCCGCCTCGTCGTAGTCAGCCAGCACCACGCAGGCGCCTTCGCCGAGCAGCCGCCGCGCCGTTGCCCGGCCGATGCCGCCGGCGCCGCCGGTGACCAGCGCGATATGCCCCGCCAGCGATTTCGGCTTGGGCATGCGCGAGAGCTTGGCTTCCTCGAGCAGCCAGTACTCGATGTCGAAGGCTTCCTGCTCGCTCAGCCCCTGATAGGTCGAGACCGTCGAGGCGCCGCGCATCACATTGATAGCGTTGACGTAGAACTCGCCCGAGATGCGCGCCGTCGCCTTGTCCTTGGCGAAGGTCAGCATGCCGACGCCCGGCACGAGGTAGACTACCGCGTTGGCGTCGCGCATCGCCGGCGAGTCCGGGTGCTTGCAGCGATCATAGTAGCCTGCATAGTCGGCCCGGTACGCTTCCGTCGCCGCCGCTAGGCCGGCCACCACCGCATCCACGTCGGGCTTTGCCGGATCGAACTCCACCACCAGCGGGCGGATTTTCGTGCGCAGGAAATGATCGGGGCAGGAGGTGCCGAGCGCCGCCAGCGGCCGCAGTTTCTGGCTCGAGACGAACTCCAGTACCGCGGCGCTGTCGTCGAAATGCCCGAGTTTCAGCGAATCCTTGCCGATTAGCCCGCGGATCGCCGGCATCAGCCGCGCCGCGACAGAACGGCGTTCTGCGGCACCGAGCGGCGCCACCGCCTGCCCGCCGAAGATCGTCTTGCCGGCGGTCTTCTGCTCGAACCAGGCGATCGCCTTGTTGATCGTCGCGATCGTTTGCTCGTAGCACTCCTTGGGCGTATCGCCCCAGGTGAAGAGCCCATGGCTCTCGAGGATCACGCCCTTGGCTTCGGGATGCTCTTCGCAGAACGTGCCGAGCCACAGCCCGAGCTCGAAGCCCGGCCGCTTCCACGGCAGCCAGCCGATCTCGTCGCCAAAGATCTCCTGCGTCAGCGCCTTGGAATCCTTGCTCGCCGCGATCGCGATGATCGCATCGGGGTGCATGTGGTCGACGAACGGATGCGGCACGAAGGCATGGAGCGGCGTGTCGATCGAGGCGGCGCGAGGATTGAGGTTGAACGTCGCGTGGGGCAGATACCCCACCATCTCGTCCTCATGCGCCAGCCCGCGATAGAGCTTCTTCAGCGCGCGCAGCTTGTCCATGTAGAGCGTCGAGAAGCCGTCGAGCTTGATCGAGGCCGAGTCGCCGCCCGAGCCTTTTACCCACAGCACCTCGACCTGCTCGCCGGTGAGCGGGTCCTTCTCCCAGATCTTGGAGGAGGTGTTGCCGCCGCCGTAATTGGTGACGCGCTTGTCCGAGCCCAGGATGTTGGAGCGATAGACCAGCCGCTCCGGCTCGCTCATGGCGGCCGCCCTGGCGTCGTCCCAAAGGTCGAGGAGCCGCGCGGGCGCAGCGTTGTCAGTCATTGGGTCCTCCCAAAAGGCCGGTTTCTGTTTCCCAAGACATGGGCCCGAACCGCAATCGCTGTCAATCAGAAACGAGCATGACTGATCATGGTCGCGCGAAATCGCGCAGACGGTGATTGACACTGACCGGAATTGGTGAAAAGTCTTACCGAAGGGAGAAGGAATTGCACGAAACCGAGCGACATCGGGTCATTCTGGCCGCTGTCCGGGCACGCCCGGTCGCCACCGTGGGCGATCTGGTCGAGATGACCGGCACATCGGAGGCGACCATCCGCCGGGATATCGCGGCGCTCGACGAGCAGGGCCGGCTGCGGCGTGTCCGCGGCGGCGCCGAGGCCCTCAATCCGCCTGAGCAGGGCGGGCTGATCGGCCGTCCCTTCGCCGTCAACGAGACCATCAATATCGCCGCCAAGCGCGCCATCGCGCGGGTCGCCGCCGAACTCTGCCGCGACGGCGAGCCGGTGATCATCAATGGCGGCACCACCACCTACCAGATGGTGCATTACCTCACCGAGCGGCGCCTGTCGGTATTCACCAACAGCTTCGCCATCGCCGAGCATCTGCTGCACAATTCGCGTAACTCGGTGGTTATTCCGGGCGGCACCGTCTACCGCGAGCAGAACGTCATTCTGTCGCCCTTCGGCGGTGTCGTGGCCAGCCATTTCTACGCCAAGCGCATGTTCATCGGCTGCCAGGGCCTCGGCCGCGCCGGCCTGATGGAGGCCGACCCGATGGTCGTGCAGTCCGAGCTGGCGCTCATCGGCCAGGCCGAAGAGCTGATCGTGCTCGCCGATTCTTCGAAATTCTCCGGCCGGTCCAGCCTGATTTTGTGCGGGCTGGATCGGATCGCCACCGTGATCACCGACGGGGGCATTCGCGACGAGGACCGCGCCATGCTGGAAGCAGCCGGCGTCAATCTCGTGGTGACGGATATTGGTGAGCAAGAAAGCAACCGGTCGGTCGCCTAGAGCGTCCGTCCAATCCGCATCGCTCAGGGAGGAAACCACATGAGCTTGCTTAAGAAACTGGCCTTCGCCACGGCGCTGTCTGCAGTCATGCTGGCCGCTCCCCAGGCGTTTGCCGCCAACAAGATCGCCCTCGTCGTCAAGTCGCTGGGCAATGGCTTCTTCGATGCCGCCAACAAGGGCGCGCAGGAAGCGGCGAAGGAACTGGGCGACGTCGAGGTGATCTACACCGGTCCGACCACCGCCACCGCGGAAGGCCAGATCGACATCATCAACTCGCTGATCGCGCAGAACGTCAACGCCATCGCGATTTCGGCCAACGATCCGGACGCTCTCGTCCCGGCCCTCAAGAAGGCCATGGACCGCGGCATCACCGTGATCTCGTTCGACTCGGGCGTCGCGCCGGAAGGCCGTCAGCTCCAGCTCAACGCCTCGGGCACCCAGCTCATCGGCGACACCATCATCAAGATGGCGGCCGACCAGCTGCCGGATGGCGGCGACGTGGCGATCCTGTCGGCTTCGTCCACCGCGACCAACCAGAATGCCTGGATCGCCGCGGCCAAGGCCGACCTGCCCACCAAGTTCCCCAAGATCAACCTCGTCGACGTCGTCTATGGCGACGATGACTCGGTGAAGTCGACCAACGAGGCCAAGGGCCTGATCACCAAGTACCCGAACCTCAAGGCCATCATCGCCCCGACCACCGTCGGCGTCGTTGCCGCCGCGCAGGTCGTGACCGACCAGAACCTGATCGGCAAGGTCAACGTCGTGGGCCTTGCGCTCCCGTCCGAGTTCAAGAAGTTCATCGACAACGGCTCCTCGACCGCTGCCGCGCTCTGGAACCCGATCGACCTGGGCTACTCGGCGATCACCATTGCCGACCAGCTCGTCAACAAGAAGGCTGAAGCGAAAGCCGGCGCCACCATCTCGATCGGCCGCGTCGGCTCGATCACCCTGAACGACAAGCTCGAGGCCGACATGGCCCCACCCTTCGAGTTCAACAAGGGCAACATCGAAGAGTTCTCCAAGATCTACTGAGTTCTCCCCTGAGCAAGGTCCGGCGGCGAAGGCTGCCGGACTTTTCTTCTTGGCTTCCACACCCCCAGCGTCATTCCCGCGCAGGCGGGAATCCAGACCGGGTTCTCGGACGTCCGCACGCTTCGCCTGGATTCCCGCCTGCGCGGGAATGACGTAGTGGTGGCAGACGGTCCGGGCGTAACATCGAGCCCATGACCGCACCCAAGCTCACATTGTCGGGCGTCACCAAATCCTTCCCGGGGGTGCGGGCGCTGCATGACGTCGCGCTCGAGCTCTATCCCGGCGAAGTCACCGCGCTGATCGGCGAAAACGGCGCCGGCAAGTCCACGCTGGTGAAGATTCTCACCGGCATCTACCAGCCCGACGCCGGCACCATCACCCTCGACGGCCAGCCGGTGGCGCTCAACACCGCGCATCGCGCCTTCGAGCTCGGCATCACCGCGATCCACCAGGAGACGGTGCTGTTCGACGATCTGAGCGTCGCCGAAAACATCTATCTGGGCCACGCGCCGCGCACCCGCTTCAACACCATCGACTGGACGAAGATGCGCGCCGATGCGCGCGGCGTCCTCAAGGACATGGGCGCCGGCCATATCGAGGCCGAGGCGCGCCTGCGCGACCTCAGCATCGCCAACAAGCACCTCGTTGCGGTCGCCCGCGCCATGTCGATCGATGCCGAAGTCGTCATCATGGACGAGCCCACCGCCGCGCTCAGCCACAAGGAGATCGAGGATCTCTTCGTCCTCGTCGAGCTGCTTAAGCAGGACGGCAAGGCGGTGCTGTTCATCTCGCACAAATTCGACGAGATCTACCGCATCGCCGACCGCTACGCGGTGTTCCGCGACGGCGAGATGGTCGGCAAGGGGATGATCAGGGAAACCTCGCAGAACGAGATCATCCGCCTGATGGTCGGCCGCAATGTCGATCACATCTTCCCGGCGCGCCAGCCCACCATCGGCGCACCCGTGCTGGCGGTCTCGGGCCTCAGCCACCCCACCGAGTTCGACGACGTCAATTTCACCCTGCACGCCGGCGAGATACTCGGCTTCTACGGCCTTGTCGGCGCCGGCCGCAGCGAAGTCATGCAGGCGCTGTTCGGCCTCACCAAAACCTCGCGCGGTACCCTCGCGCTCGGCGGCACCCCCATCGCGCCACGCTCGCCGGCCGACGCCATCGCCGCCGGCATCGTCTATGTGCCGGAGGAACGCGGCAAGCAGGGCGTGGTCGTCGACCTCCCGATCTTTCAGAATGTCGCTCTACCATCGCTCGAAAAGACCAGCCGCGCCGGCTTCCTGCAGCTCGCCAACGAGTTTGCCCTGACCCGCGACTATGTCGGCCGCCTCGATTTGCGCGCGTCCTCGCTGAGCCAGACCGCCGGCACACTCAGCGGTGGCAACCAGCAGAAGGTGGTGATCGCCAAATGGCTCGCCACCAGGCCCCGCGTCATCATCCTCGACGAGCCCACCAAGGGCATCGATATCGGCTCCAAGGCCGCGGTGCACGCCTTCATGGCCGAACTCGTGGCACAGGGGCTCGCGGTGATCATGGTCAGCTCCGAGCTGCCCGAAATCATGGGCATGTCCGACCGCATCGCCATCATGCGCGCCGGCCGCATCATCGACATTCTCGACAACCAGCAGGTCACCGCCGACCGCCTGGTCAAGCTCGCCATCGGCGCCGAGGAGAACGCCGCATGAGGCGCCTGTTCCGCATCCGCGAATTCTGGCTCGCCATCGGCATCGTGGCGATGATCGGGCTGATCTCGCTGCGTGCCCCGAGCTTCGCCGAGCCGGCGAACCTGCTCGACCTCTTCAACGATTATTCCATCCTCATCATCCTGGCGCTCGGCCAGATGGCGGTGATCCTCACCCGCTCGATCGATCTCAGCATTGCCGCCAACACGGCGCTGACCGGCATGATCGTCGCGCTCGTCAACCATCACGCGCCGGGCATTCCGGTAGTGCTGCTGATCGCCGCCTCGCCGCTGATCGGCCTGTGCTTCGGCGCCATCAATGGCGCGCTGGTGTGGAAGCTCGGCATCCCCTCCATCGTGGTGACGCTGGGCACGCTCACCATCTATCGCGGCATGACGTTCCTGTTGGCCGGCGGCACCTGGGTCAATGCCGACGAGATGACCGACGATTTCCTCGGCATCACCCGCATCGATCTCCTCGGCCTGCCGCTGCTGAGCTGGGCCGCCGTGCTCATCGCCATCCTGTTCTTCATCGTCATGACGCGCACCGCCATCGGCCGTGCCATCTACGCCATCGGTGTCAATCCGACCGCCGCCGTCTATGCCGGCATCGATGTCGGCCGGACGAAGTTCGTCGCCTTCTGCCTGTCGGGCCTCGTCGCCGGGCTCTGCGGCTATCTCTGGGTCTCCAAATTCGCCATCGCCTCGTCCGAGACCGCCAGCGGCTATGAGCTCTCGGTGATCGCCGCCTGCGTCATCGGCGGCGTCTCCATCGCCGGCGGCGTCGGCACGGTCGGCAGCGCGCTGCTCGGCGCCATCTTCCTCGGCGTCATCGGCCGGGCGCTACCGGTCATCAACGTCTCGCCCTTCTGGCAGATGGCCATCTCGGGCGCCGCCATTATCCTCGCCGTTGCCCTCAACGCCCGCGCCGAACGCAAAACCGGCCGCATCATCCTGAAGCGCGCGGAGGGGGTGCAATGACCGACCAGGCCCCCGCCACGCGCCACATCCCGGACCGGCTCGACAATCCGCTGCGCTCGGCGATCTTTTCCTGGCAGAGCCTGCTGGTGCTCGTCGCCATCGCGATCTTCACCTTCAACGCGCTGGTGTCGTCGCAGAGCTTCCTCTCCTGGTGGAACCTCAGCGATGCGACGTTCCTGTTCACCGAAAAGGCGCTGATCGCGCTCGCCATGGCGATGCTGATCATCGCCGGCGAAATCGATCTCTCCGTCGCCGCCATCATCGCGCTGAGCTCCTGCATGATGGGGCTGAGCCTGCAGTTCGGCGTCCCCACGCCCGTGCTGGTGCTGATCGGCATCGTCACCGGCCTCGTCTGCGGCGCCTTCAACGGCTTCCTCGTCACCCGGCTGAAGCTGCCCTCGATCGTCGTCACCATCGGCACGATGAGCCTGTTTCGCGGCATCGCTTTCATCGTGCTCGGCGACCAGGCCTTCAAAGGCTACCCGGCCGATTTCGCCTTCTTCGGCCAGGGCTATGTCTACTGGGTGTTCTCGTTCGAGTTCGTGCTCTTTCTCGTGATGGCCGTCGTCTATTTCGTGCTGCTGCATCGCACGAGCTTCGGCAGGCGCATCTTCGTGATCGGCAACAACCAGGTGGCGGCCGAATTCTCCGGCGTCCGCGTCGCGCGCATAAAATTCATGCTGTTCTGCCTGACCGGCCTGATGTCGGGCATCGCCGGCGTGCTGCTCACCTCGCGCCTCGGCTCCACCCGGCCCAGCATCGCCCAGGGCTGGGAGCTCGAAGTCATCACCATGGTGGTGCTGGGCGGCGTCAACATCCTGGGCGGCGCCGGCTCCATCACCGGCGTCGTCATCGCGGCGTTCATCATGGGGCTCGTCACCTTCGGCATGGGCCTGCTCAACGTGCCCGGCATCGTGCAGTCCATCTTCATCGGGCTGCTGCTGATCGTCGTCATCGCCATACCCATCGTCATCAACATGATCCGGGGTCGCAAATGAGCGAGCGCCACGCCTTCCGCATGCGGCTCAATCCCGGCATGCGCGACGAGTACCGAAAGCGCCACGACGAAATCTGGCCCGAGCTGGTCGATCTGCTCCACCGGGCCGGAGTGTCCGACTATTCGATCTGGCTCGACGAGGAGACGAACCTGCTCTTCGGCGTCCTGACCCGCAGCGACGATCACACCATGGCGACCATGCCGCTCGATCCGATCATGCAGCGCTGGTGGGCGCACATGGCCGACATCATGCAGGTGAACCCGGATAACTCGCCGGTGGACCGCAGGCTGCTGCGCGTCTTCCACATGGAGTAGGCCGTGGCGGTCGCCGTCATCGACATCGGCAAGACCAACGCCAAGCTGGCGCTGGTCGACCTGGCGGTACTCCGCGAGACGGCGGTACGCCGGATGCCTAATGTCGTCGTCACCGCCGGCGACTACCCGCACTACGACACCGAGGCCCTCTGGAACTTCATTCTGGATGGCCTGGCGGAACTCGGTCGCACGGAGAAGGTCGACGCCATCTCGATCACCACCCACGGCGCCACCGCCGCCCTGATGGCCGCCGACGGCACGCTGGCGATGCCCATCCTCGATTATGAATATCCGGGCCCCGACAGCCTCGCCGATGCGTACGCCAAAGTGCGTCCCGGCTTCGATGAAACCGGCTCGCCAAAGCTCCCGGGCGGTCTGAACATCGGTGCGCAGCTTTACTGGCAGAGCCGGACATATCCGGACCGATGGTCACATGTATCGGCCATCCTGATGTACGCCCAATACTGGGCCTTCCGCCTCACTGGAATTGCCGCGGGCGAGGCGACTTCGCTCGGCTGCCACACGGACCTCTGGTCGCCGCACCGCCGCACATATTCGCCGATGGTCGACCAGCTCGGCTGGACGAGGCTGATGCCGCCGGTCCGCAAAGCCAGCGACAGGCTCGGCCCGCTGCTGCCCGAACTGGCGGCCCGCACCGGATTGTCGGCCGATACGCCGGTCTATGTCGGCATTCACGATTCCAACGCCTCGCTGCTGCCCCATCTGCTGGGGCGGGTGGGCTCGTTCAGCGTCCTGTCCACCGGCACCTGGGTCATTGCCTTCGCCGTCAATGGTGCTCCCCGGAAGCTCGACCCCGAACGCGATACGCTGATCAATGTGAACGCGATGGTCGACCCGGTGCCCTCCGCCCGGTTCATGGGTGGCCGCGAGAATGCTCTGCTGGGTGAGGGACTGCCCGAGCCGACGGCCGCCGACATCGCTGCAGTCATAGAGTCGCGACTGTTCTATCTGCCCTCGGCCGTGCAAGGCTCCGGCCCGTTCCCCCACGGCACCGGACACTGGAGCGGCGAAGGCACGCCGGGCCAGCGACGGCGATGGCCAGCATCGGCCTGACGATCCCGGCGATCGCGGTCGCCTCGATCTGGCTCGACGGCCCCCTCGTCCTCGGCCTCGGCTCGACCCAGATCGGCCTCCTCGTCCTCTCCGCCATCGTCGGCGCCCTCACCCTGTTGCCGGGCCGCTCGACCCTGCAGGAGGGCGGCGTGCACCTGATCATCTTCGCCGCCTTCGTGTTCCTGGCGTTCAACCCGTAGGGGGCGGCGCGGTCGCGGGTCCCTCGCACCCTGACCCGGCCGCCTCTGAGCGCCCGATAGCCTCCGCCGTCGATGCCCGCCGAGCGCAACCTGCCCACGCCCGAGGCCGAGGAGATCGTCGCCCTCGCGCGCTCCGTCGCGCAGGAGCGGCTGGCGCCGCGAGTGGCCGCCGCCGAGGAGGACGCGGACTTCCCGCGCGACGTCTTCCGCACCCTCGGGGAGCTCGGCTTCCTCGGCATGCCTTATCCGGAGGACCTCGGTGGGGCGGGGCAGCCGTATGAGGTCTATCTGCAGGCGCTCGAGGAGATCGCCGCCGTCTGGGCCAGCGTCGGCGTCGGCGTCTCGGTCCACGTGATGTCCTGCTATCCGCTCGCCACCTGGGGGACCGAGGAGCAGCGCGGACGCTGGTTGGAGGAGATGCTCGCCGGGGGCCTACTGGGCGGTTACTGCCTCTCCGAGGCCGACGCCGGCTCCGACCCGGCGGCGATGCGGACCCGCGCCTCGCGCGACGGCGACGCCTACCGCGTCACCGGCAGCAAGGCGTGGGTCACGCACGGCGGCGAGGCCGACTTCTACACGCTCTTCGCCCGCACCTCCGAGGATCGCTCGCGCGGTGTCTCCTGTTTCCTAGTCCCCGGGGATGCCCCGGGGCTCTCGACCCAGGCGCCAGAGCGCAAGATGGGGCTGACCGGCTCGACCACCGCGACGCTCGACTACGACTCCGTCCCGCTCTGTGCCGAGCGGCTGATCGGCGGCGAGGGCGCCGGGCTCTCCATCGCCCTGCAGGCACTCGACTCGGGCCGGCTCGGGATCGCCGCCGTCGCCACCGGCCTCGCCCAGGGCTCACTGGACCTGGCGGTCGCCTACGCCAAGGAACGCGAGACCTTCGGCCGGCCGATCATCGAGCACCAGGGGCT
>JBEHYU010000005.1:0-103474 GCA_048498015.1 Pseudomonadota bacterium | reverse complement strand
GGCACGCACAAGGGCGGGATCGGGACGCAGTTCTACCACGCCGCCGGCGCCACTCACGGCGCCGACAGCAACGACCACATCGTCTACAACGACACCGACGGCCAACTCTACTACGACAAGAACGGCAGCGCCGACGGCGGCGTCACCCTGCTGGCCGTACTGGATGGACATCCGGCGCTCAGCGCGACCGACATCTTCATCGTGTGACGGCCGTTGCCGCCGCTTCGCCGCGCACCTCGGAGGGTGTGGCGCCGAAGCGGCGGCGGAAGCTGCGGTTGAAATAGGACAGATCGGAGAAGCCGACATCGTAGGCGATGTCGGCGATCCGCTGTGCCTCGCGGCGATCGAGCAGGCGCTGCCGGGCCCATTGCAGCCGCCGCTCCAGCACCAGGGCGCTGAACGAGGTGCCGCTCTCCTCGAGCAGTTGCCGCAAATAGCGCTCGGAAATGCCGAGCCGGGCGGTGACCTGACCCGGGCCGAAATCCGGCGCGGCGAAATGCCGGCCGATCTCGTCGAGCACCGCCTGCCGGCGCGCCGCCCGGATGCCGCCGGCTTCGGCCTGCTCGCGCCGGTCGCCCGCCACGCCGAAGGCGACGGCCACCAGGTCGAGCATGTGTTCGGCGACGAGATCGCCCAGCTCGGCCGGCGCGCCCGGACCGAGACCGGCGAAGGCGGCGACGTAGCCCGACAGCAGATGCGCCAGCGGTCCGCCATGCTTGACGGCGACCGGCGAGAACGCCGTTCCCGGTGGCAGGCGCGGCGCCAGCACCGCCTCGGGGATGCGGATGGCCAGCCCCTGTCCGGCGAACTGGCCGCCGCCGGGCCGTGCATTGGAAATCACCGTGGCGAAATCGCTGCCTGAATCGGCGCGGAACTCGTGCTGCTCGAGCCGCGCCCGGCCGCGGGTGTGGATGTTGAGCACCAGCGCGTCGTCGCCATCGCGCAGGCGCTGGCGGCTGCGGGCGTAGCTGATCGGCGTGGTTTCGAGACGGGCGCAGATCAGCGGGCCGATCGGCTGCAACTGCACCGAGGCGGCAAACGCTTCCTCGCCGGAGGCATCGATGTCGAGCCCCATGAAGCGCCGCGCATATTCCTCGTGGAACGCATCGAAACGCTCGGCCGGACGGTAGGCGTCGGTCGAAAAGCCCGGTGGGCCGGCAGGCAGCGCTGGGTCGGAAGCGTGCATCGCGCGAGCCTAGACAGCCCGCCGGGCGCCCGCAATGCCGCCCAGTCCTACCCGGCGCCGCCCGGTCCGTGCCGCCAGGGCCGCATCCGGCCGCCGCCCTGCCCAAGCCAGCGGGGCCGGCCCGCCGCATGCTGAGGCGACCGGAAGCAGCCGGTTCGTTTCAACCAGCGACGGCGCGGGGCGCGCCTATCGACGGAGCCAGCATGTCCCAACGCTTCTATTTTGCCGCCAACAACGCCACGCAGGGCACCGAGCTGTGGACGCTCGATGCCGACGGCAACCCGATCCTCGCGCTGGATGGCAGCCCGGGGGGCGGCAATTTCAACCCGTACGGATTCTTCAATTTCGACAACAGCCTCTATTTCGCGGCGACCACCGATACCGACGGGACGGAACTCTGGCGGATCGCGCCGGACGGCCAGATCGCGCAGGTGGGTGACGGCAATCCGGGCGTCGCCAGTACCTTTCCATCCCACTGCTTCGAGTTTGGCGGCGCGCTTTATTTTGCGGGCTATTCGGGGAGCGCCGGCGCCGAGCTGATGCGGCTCAACGCCGATGGCAGCTTCGGCCTCGTCGCCGATATCTGGACCGGAGACGATCACGGGTCATCGCCGAGCGACTTCACGCCGTTCAATGGCGAAATCTATTTCACCGCCGACACCAATGATGGCCGCGAGCTGTGGAAGCTCAAGGCGGACGGGACGGTCGTGCAAGTCGACGATATCTGGAGCGGCCATCCATCGTCCTCGCCGCTGGGCCTCACGCCATTCAACGGCGAGCTCTATTTCAGCGCCGAAACCGGGATCGGGCGCGAGCTGTGGAAGGTAAAGGCCGACGGCAATGTGGTGCTCGTCGCCGACATCGGCGACCACGAGCTGGGGGGCGAGCCGGCCGGCTTCGCGGTGTTCGATGGCGAACTCTATTTCCACGCCATCAGCGAGCTGGGCAGCGAATTGTGGAAGGTCAGGGCCGACGGCAGCGTCGCCCTCGCGGCCGATATCTACCCCGGCGCCGGCTACGCCTTTCCCCGCGACATGATCGGGTTCAACGACGAACTCTATTTTGCCGCGGATGACGGCGTGGACGGCACGGAACTATGGAAGGTCAGGGCCGACGGCAGTGTGGTGCAGGCGGCCGACATCAATCCGGGCTCGGGCGCCGCCTCGCCGGTCAATTTCTTCAAGCACGGCGACTCGCTCTATTTCACCGCCTACGTCCCGGCCAGCGGCGTCGAGTTGTGGCGGGTCAAGCCGGACAGCTCGGTCGCCTTCGTGGCGGACGTCGATCCCGGTTCGGCTTCGAGCTCGCCGCAGCATTTCATCAGCTTCAAGGGCGAGCTCTATTTCGACGCGTTCACCATTGCGGGCTTCACCGATCTCTACCGGCTGAAGGCCGACGGCACGGTCGAGCAGGTCGGGGACATCAATCCCGGCGCGGCCACCTCGGTGTTCGGCTACTACGCGATACACGACGTCGTGGCGCCGCCGGTCATTACGTCCAATGGCGGCGGCAGCTCGGCCAGCCTGTCGCTGAGCGAGAACAACAGGGCGGTGACCACGATCATCGCCAGCGACCTCGACAAGCAGGCACTGGGCTTTGCGCTCTCGGGCGCGGACGCCCAGAAGTTCGCCATCTCCAGCGCGGGCGCGCTCAGCTTCAAGAGCGCCCCGGACTACGAGACCAAGGCCGACGCCGGCAAGAACAACACCTACAACGTCACCGTCACCGTGACCGACAGCGACGGCCTCACCGATACACAGGCGCTGGCGATCAAGATCACCAACGTCGTCGCCCTCAACTACAAGGGCAGTTCGTCCTCCAACAGCAGGACCGGCACCAGCGAAAGCGACACGCTGCGGGGCAATGGCGGGCACGACACGCTGCGGGGGGCGGCCGGCAACGACGCGATCGACGGCGGCAACGGCAATGACAGGCTCTATGGCGAGGCGGGCAAGGACACACTGACCGGCGGGGCCGGCAATGATCGCTTCGTGTTCACCGCGGCGCCCGGCTATGCGAACGTCGACACCATCAAGGGGTTCTCGCACAACCACGACATCCTGGCGCTCGACAACGCGGCAATGGCGTCGCTGGGGGTGGCCGGCAAGCTCGGCAGCTCCCGCTTCTACGCCCATGCGGGTGCGAAATCGGCGCACGACGCCACCGATCGGGTCGTCTACGACAGCCACACCGGCAAGCTCTACTACGATGCGGACGGCAAAGGCGGGGTCGCGGCGCTGCAGATCGCGGTGCTGAGCGGCCACCCGGGGATCGACGCCGGCGATTTCCTGATCGTCTAGCGGCCTGGTTTTGCCTGCGGCTTTCCCCAGCCCGAAAATAAAATCCTGCTTGACAGGATTCGGCATTTTGCCCCCCGCGACGGCGCCCGGCGCAGGGGCCAGCTCAAGTGGAATCTGAGGAGCAAGAATCCGCTCGATTCAAAGCGGGTTTAGCGGGGATTCCGTGCCCGGTCCTGGAGCCTGCCGGGGGGCAAATTTTCCGCGATTCGGCGGTTTGCGGAGGACTGTTTCAACTCCCGTGGTTGTCCCCGCTATTCACAATCCTTATACTAAATCTAGCGAAACTTCCCCGGTTGAACACAAGCTATGGCCCCTCAGGCGTGTTTGTGCCGTTGACGGGTTTTCTGAATCGGACCAGATTTTCGACCTTGTGACGGACGCTTCCGGGTGCCCGCACAGACAAGTCCCCGAGGAAGAGTCCGGCGCCTAGACCGGACACGCTTTGGGGCACGGGGCGAGGCCTTTCCGTGGCGACGGGCGGGTCTTTTGTACAGCGTCAGAGCAGTTGGCGAATGCCGTGGCGGCGGCAGGCGGACGGGCAGTGTCCGCGCATTTTTGGGGACTAAAAACTATGCACATCGAACGTCGTTACACCTCAGCCGAAGCCGGTGCCTATGCGGGCATCGAGTTCCGCTCGACCACGAGCGAAATCCGCAATCCGGATGGCTCGGTGGTGTTCAAGCTCGAGGGCATGCAGGTCCCCTCCACCTGGTCGCAGGTGGCGGCCGACATCATCGCGCAGAAATACTTCCGCAAGGCGGGCGTCGCCAAAAAGCTGCGCAAGGTCGAGGAGAACAACGTTCCCTCCTGGCTGTGGCGCTCGGTGCCCGACGACAAGGCGCTGGCCAAGCTGCCCGAGAACGAGCGTTACGGCTCGGAGACGGATTCCCGCCAGGTCTTCGACCGGCTCGCCGGCACCTGGACCTATTGGGGCTGGAAGGGCGGCTATTTCAACACCGAGGAGGACGCGCGCGCCTTCTTCGACGAACTCGCCTTCATGCTCGCCACCCAGAAGGTCGCGCCGAACTCGCCGCAATGGTTCAACACCGGCCTGCATTGGGCCTATGGCATCGACGGCCCCGGCCAGGGTCACTTCTATGTCGACCCCTTCACCAGGAAGCTGGTGCAGTCCAAGAGCTCGTACGAGCATCCCCAGCCGCATGCCTGCTTCATCCAGTCCGTCGGCGACGACCTCGTCAACGAGGGCGGCATCATGGACCTCTGGGTGCGCGAGGCGCGCCTGTTCAAGTATGGCTCGGGCACCGGCTCGAACTTCTCGCGCCTGCGCGGCGAGGGTGAAAAGCTGAGCGGCGGCGGCCGTTCGTCCGGGCTGATGAGCTTCCTCAAGATCGGCGACCGCGCGGCGGGCGCCATCAAGTCGGGCGGCACGACGCGCCGCGCCGCCAAGATGGTGGTGGTCGACATCGATCACCCCGATATCGAGACCTACATCAACTGGAAGGTGAAGGAAGAGCAGAAGGTCGCCGCGCTCGTCACCGGCTCCAAGGTCGTCAGCAAGCACCTCAAGGCCATCATGAAGGCCGCGGTGAACTGCGACGGCAATGGCGACGACTGCTTCGACGTCAACAAGAACCCGGCGCTCAAGCGTGCCGTGAAGGACGCCAAGAAGGCGCTGGTGCCCGAGAACTATGTGCAGCGCGTCATCCAGTTCGCGCGCCAGGGCTACACCGACATGGAGTTCCCCATCTACGACACCGACTGGGACAGCGAAGCCTATCTCACTGTCTCGGGGCAGAACTCCAACAACACCGTCCGCGTCACCGACGATTTCCTCAACGCCGTCGAGGCCGATGGCGACTGGAACCTGATCGGGCGTACGTCGAGGAAGGTCACCAAGACGCTCAAGGCGCGGGACCTTTGGGAATCGATCGGCTATGCGGCTTGGGCCTCGGCCGATCCGGGCATCCATTTCCACACCACCATCAATGAGTGGCACACGAGCCCGGAAGCCGGCGAGATCGTCGCATCGAACCCGTGCTCGGAGTACATGTTCCTCGACGACACGGCGTGCAACCTCGCCTCGATCAACCTGCTGCCCTACCGCAACCAGGACGGCTCGTTCGACGTCGCCGCCTTCGAGCACTCCACGCGCCTCTGGACCATCGTCCTCGAGATCTCGGTGATGATGGCGCAGTTCCCCTCGCGCGCCATCGCCGAGCGCTCGTTCCAGTACCGCACGCTGGGCATCGGCTACGCCAATATCGGCGGCCTGCTGATGACCTCGGGCATCCCCTATGACTCCGCGGAAGGCCGCGCCATTGCGGGCGCCATCACTGCGGTGATGACCGGCGCCTCGTACCTGACCTCGGCCGAGATGGCCAGGGAGCTCGGCGCCTTCGCCGACTACGAGCGCAACGCCCCGCACATGCTGCGCGTCATCCGCAACCACCGCACCGCCGCGCATGGCAAGACCGAAGGCTATGAGGGCCTCTCGATCAACCCGGTGCCGCTCGACCACGCCTCGCTGCGCGACGCACCGCTCGCCGAGCGCGCCCGGACCGTGTGGGACGAGGCGCTGGCGCTCGGCACCGCGCATGGCTACCGCAACGCGCAGGTTTCGGTGATCGCCCCGACCGGCACCATCGGCCTCGTGATGGATTGCGACACCACCGGCATCGAGCCGGACTTCGCGCTGGTGAAGTTCAAGAAGCTCGCCGGCGGCGGCTACTTCAAGATCATCAACAATGCGGTGCCGCCCGCGCTGCGCACGCTGGGCTATTCCGAGAGCCAGATCGCCGAGATCGAGGCCTACGCCGTCGGCCACGGCAACCTCAACCAGGCGCCGGCGATCAACCCGGCCTCGCTCAGGGCCAAGGGCTTTACCGACGACAAGATTGCCGCGCTCAATGCCGCGACGAAGTCGGCTTTCGACATCAAGTTCGTGTTCAACCAGTGGACGCTGGGCGCCGATTTCCTCAAGAGCCTGGGCGTCACCGCCGAACAGCTCTCGGACATGTCGTTCGACCTGCTGGCCCATCTGGGCTTCAGCAAGAAGGACATCGAGGCCGCCAACATCCATGTGTGCGGCGCCATGACGCTCGAGGGCGCGCCCTTCCTCAAGGCCGAGCATCTGCCGGTGTTCGATTGCGCCACCCCGTGCGGCAAGATCGGCAAGCGCTATCTCAGCGTCGACAGCCACATCCTGATGATGGCCGCCGCGCAGCCCTTCATCTCGGGCGCCATCTCCAAGACCATCAACATGCCCAACGAGGCGACGGTCGAGGACGCCAAGCAGGCCTACATGCTGAGCTGGCGCCTGGCGCTCAAGGCCAACGCGCTCTACCGCGACGGCTCAAAACTCAGCCAGCCGCTCAACGCCTCGCTGGTCGCCGATGAGGATGACGAGGACGACGAGACGGTCGACAATCTGCTCGCCGCCAGCCAGGCGCAGCGCGTGCCGCAGATCGCCGAAAAGATCGTCGAGCGCATCGTCGAACGCACCATCGTGTCGCGCGAGCGCGAGAAGATGCCGTCGCGCCGCAAGGGCTATACGCAGAAGGCGATCGTGGGCGGCCACAAGGTGTATCTGCGCACCGGCGAATATGAGGATGGCCGGCTCGGCGAGATTTTCATCGACATGCACAAGGAAGGTTCGGCCTTCCGCGCGCTGATGGACTCGTTCTCGATCGCCATCTCGGTGGCGCTGCAATACGGCGTGCCGCTCGACGTGTTCGTCAACGCCTTCACCTTCACCCGCTTCGAGCCGGCGGGCATGGTCATGGGCAATGACCGCATCAAGAACGCGACGTCGATCCTCGACTACATCTTCCGCGAGCTCGCGATCTCCTATCTCGACCGCGAGGACCTGGCGCATGTCCATGGCGACACAGCGAGCACCACAGTGGGTCTGGGCGATGGCGATCCGGGCAACCGCGAGGCCGGCCGGCCGGCACCGGTCGCGGCCGACCGCTTCGTGTCGCGCGGCATGACCCGCGGCCGCGTCAAGAACCAGAACCTCATGCTGGTCCCCGGCGACCTGCAGGTGGTGAGCCCGATCCAGTCGATGCAGACCTCCGCTGTAACGGCGTTCAAGGCCGCCACCGCGCTGAAAGTCGATCCGGGCACCGAAGTGAGCCCGACGACCTTCAACGCCGGCGAACTCGACCCCATCCCCTCCCCGCCCCCCGGCCTCGACGCCCGCGCGCTCCGCCAGGAAGCCCAGATGAAGGGTTATACGGGCGACCAGTGCAGCAACTGCAATTCCCTTCGCATGAAGGTGAGCGGGCATTGCATGGTGTGCGAGGATTGCGGAACTACGACAGGATGCTCTTGAGTATGCCGACTTGAAAACCGGCGTTTTCCGATTGAGTCCTTGATTGAGAGTTCTGGGCGTGAGGATTACCTCCTCGCGCCCTTCCTTCATCCAGAGATGAGTGGACCGGCGAGGCGATGCGGGCTCCCCACGCAGCGAGCGAGCCGAGCCGGTCTGGCACCGGACTGAAGATGTGGGTCGGGACGAAATTGGATGGAGCTGCCTCTTGCAGAGACGCCCTGGAAGGAGGCACACGCGGCCTCGCCCAGCGCATGGCAAGCGGCCGAGCAAGGTGAGGCGCAATGCACTTTGCGCTTGTGCTGACGAAGGGCGATCCGCGGAGCCCGGGCTTTACGGCAGTCGCCCCGGCTGCGGTGCGTCCATGGTGGCCAAGTGCGGCGAGCAGCGTCTGTGGCATTGGGCGCACCAACGGACACGCATGTGCGATGACTGCGTCTCCGCGATGATGATTGCCTGACGATTGTGAAAAGGCCCGGAAATCCTGGCCCTTTTCGATTTTGCTCGGCGTTCGAATTTGCCAATCGTCATACCGGTCGTTGGCCAGTGCCGCGCGTGAGAGAACTGCGGATCGACAATTGAGTAATCGTCTTTGGCAGAGGGCTGATGAAGGGAGCGGCACTCCTTGGCCACCAGACCGGCGTTTTTGGCCACGAACTGGATCATAAATTGGCCATCGGGCGTCGAATCGGTCGGACCCACGATAGTTCGGGCGACTGCGGAAGAGCTATTAAGCCGTTTGCAGGGGTCGCAGGCTCTACCTCAGCGCACTCGATGACGGGCCCACGGTGCCGACGGTGGGCGATCCCACCGCCGGCGGCAGGGCCGCTGTTCATTCAGATCCCCGCTAATCATCTTGCAGCTCGCGCCGAGTCAGCGGCGGACCTGACGAGTACGCTGGAGTGTGCTTCGCGATTTGACCGTCATCATTGCTCGTCCTCAGGGGCCGCAATGACGCGCCGACAGAAAGGCGGGCAAGCATCAAAGGCGCCCCGCTGCTCCGCGTCTTGGGTACGACTCCTCTGCACTGATCCTGGAGCAGCGCAATGCGTTGGGGCGGCCCTGCGATCTGATCTTCCCAGAGGTGGCAGAAAGTGTACTCCACCATGCCCGCCGGACTGCAAAATGCAGCCGCGGGGCTGGACCTATGCCCGCGCACGGGCGATGCTCAGCGAAAACCAACGCGGCTTCTCCATGGCCCCAGCGCTAATCTTCCAACAGGCACAACCACGGACACCCGCATGAAATGCTAGAGGACACGACGGCCTACCAGCCTCTCCTCAGCCGGGCGCCTTCGCAGGCCGACGTAGTCTCGGCGCGGCCGAAGAAGCCCGACACTGCGAAGCCAGACGCGGCAAGCGAGCGGCCAACCAAGTATGAGGTAGTCGGGCTGTTCGCGGGGGTGGGAGGCCTAGAACGCGGTTTCGAGCTAGCTGGCCATCACAGCAAGATGCTCTGTGAGTTCGACCCAGCGGCGCGACACGTGCTCAAGCGCCATTTTGCTAAGGCAGAGACCACCGAGGACGTTCGTGCTCTCGAGGAACTTCCAGACTGCGACGTCCTGACCGCGGGCTTCCCTTGTCAGGATCTCAGTCAGGTAGGTCGCCGCAAGGGGATCACTGGACCGAATTCCGGATTGGTGGGCTCACTCCTCGCCCTACTCAGAGACAAAAGAAAGGCCCCGAAATGGGTGGTCCTCGAGAATGTGCCGTTCATGCTCAGTCTCGACGGCGGGAGCGCCATCAGGATGCTCGCTGACGAGCTCGAGGCGATGAGCTTCTCGTGGGCTTACCGGACGATCGACGCCCGTGCGTTCGGACTGCCACAGAGACGGCGCCGGGTCGTCCTAGTCGCTTCGAAGACCGAGGATCCCCGCCCGGTACTGCTCGGCCAAGATGCGGGGACTCCGGCGCAACTCAAGCGCGGAAACTTCGCGTGCGGCTTCTACTGGACCGAAGGGAATACCGGCCTCGGTTGGGCAATCGACTCCGTTCCCCCCCTCAAGGGGGGGTCCTCGCTCCACATTCCATCGCCGCCAGCTGTCTGGTTCCCCGGGCGTCGCCTCATCGCGACTCCCGCTATCGAGGACGCCGAACGTCTTCAGGGATTTGACGCTGGGTGGACTGACATCTCCGGGTTTGATGAGTTCGGCGCGCGCAAACGTTGGCGGATGATCGGCAATGCCGTGAGCGTCCCGATGGCGAGATGGGTGGCCGAGCAGCTCACTGCCAAGTCGTCAGCATTCGAGGACGGGGGCGACGAACTACCGGCCTCGGGCAGTTACCCGAGCGCAGCCTGGGGGCACGACGGTGAACGCCGCCGGTCGACAGTGTCCGAGTGGCCGATCCTCAATCGACAGCAGCATCTGGCGGCATTCCTCGAACATCGGACAAAGCCACTGTCCAAGAAGGCGACGGAGGGATTCCGATCCCGTTTGATCGATAGCTCGCTTCGCTATGAGAAGCAGTTCCTCGACGACCTGACCCATCATGCCAAGAGCGCCGAGTAGCCCGAGGGCCACCGACCCGGTCGCGCCGGGCACGTCCAGACGAATGTCGCGAACCGCTCAGCGCGACAACCGAAAGGAGGTCGCCCTGCGTTCCTCGCTCCACGCGCGGGGTTTGCGATTCCGGATACATTCAAGAGTGCTCGAATCGAGCCGCCGCACCATCGACATCACCTTTCCCAGGCCGCGTGTGGCGGTCTTCGTCGATGGTTGCTTCTGGCACGGCTGCCCCATTCACGGCACCAGTCCGAAAAACAACGCCGCATGGTGGCGCGCCAAGATCGACGCCAACATCGCGAGAGACCGCGACACCGATAGCCGACTCCGCGAAGCAGGCTGGATCGTGATCCGCATCTGGGAGCACGAGGATATCGAAGCCGCAGCCGACCGCGTCGAGGAAGTCTTGCGCTCAAGATCTCAGAGCTCGAAAATCCGGCCTTGATTCAACAGTTCGTTCCAATTCGTCCTGTGGGCTTCGAAGCCCTTCCCGTCGGTCACGCGCACCAGCCACGACAAGTGTCGCACGTGTGGACGTAGTCGCGGATCACCACCGTCACCGACTGGCGCGCGACGATGATGCAGCTGATTTGGTGGCGCGAGAGCGCGACGCACCACCGTCCCGCCTCGAGTTCGAATCCCCTGGGCTTGCTCGGCGATGACAGAGGACGTCGCACGATAGAAATGGGCATCTGCAGCCTTGCCATCGCTCACCGATGTACACTCGGATTGAACCGTGACCGCGGAACCGCAGATGAGCTCGGCGATGGACCAGTGCTCCGGTGAACGTTGTCGGCACCGAAGGTGCTGGGAACACTTTACGTCGGCTCCCTTGCCGCAGGACTGGACACTCGTCTTCCCCCTGAACGCGCCATGACCCACGCCGCCGTTGCGGTGACCGATCTTTCGACTTGACGAGGGAGCCAAAATCCGAAGGTTCTGGTGCGGCGGCAGACGTTCGGGCTTTGGGGGAGCTGTGGACGAACAGAGATCCCCGCTCCGCGCCACCTATGAGGCGCTGCTTAGTCCACGTGGGATCCAGCCTGATGGGCGGCCTCTCTACGCCTATCGCTTCACGCGTGATGAGTTCGACACGACAGCCCGCGCCCTTCGATCGACGGCGCCCAGGTTCCTTGAGGACCGCTATGGCAGAGCCCTCTTCGTAGCATACACGTCGGAGTGGTACAGGCGGGTGCGCGAGGGTGGTCACTGGGATTGGATTCATCCTCTGGAGTCCCTGACCGTCCGCTATCACGCCAACGATCCACACGCACAGGTTGGGTACGGCAGCGTCCGCGAAGCGGCCCTGGGAGGATTGCGCGTGTGGAGGCGGTCGCCCAGGCGAGGGCTTCCCGTTCTAGACGCGGTGATAGCAGAGTCGGGCTTTCCGGCTTCAGCGCTACGACAAGGTCCGAGGCTGGCCAATTGGCTGAAGCGAAGTGTGTTGGCGATTGAGGCGGGTTTCTCGCCCGACGACGCCGTGGCGGCTGAATCTTGGCGAGCTCCGGAGACCCTGGTTCAAGTACTATCAGAGCCTGCCGTATTGCTGTGTCGCGCAACGGTCGAGCTTCGCGCCGCTGCGGCCGATCTCTCTACCGACACCGACCCTGTGCGTCGGCTCGACCAGGTCCGCCCCGGCTGGCGATCTGATCTGCCGTTCGACCTGGAAGAGCAGGACGTGCGCGCTCTGGTAGAGGACCTGGTGAGGGTGCAACGCCCAGACAGTCGTGGCCTCGACGTTGTACGGCACGTTAGGCGCACTGGCGACGACGTGTGGACTGCATTTGCCGAACTCTCCCTCAAGGGCTCCCTGGATCATCGGGCGCTCCCTGAGCAGTTGCGGATGGTGGCAGAGCAGTATGGTCGCCTGAGGCTACGGCCCGCCGGAGCGCTGGCGGACCGCCCCAAGGTGATCGCAGCACTTGAGCGAGTGACCGACGATACTTCTGATCTATGGGAAGTGCGCCCCCTCGTTCAAGGTTGTGATCTGCCATTGGCGCTCGACGAAGAGTTCCGCCTCCAGGCCCTCGCGTTGGAAGGCGTCGTGGCGGAATTCACCGCCCTCGCGGGAGATCCATGTCACGGCCCCGCCGTCGTGATGGAGCCGGTTGGGGACGTCGAATTCGGCGATGCCAGGGAGTTCCTCGTCCTGGGTTCCTCTCCCGCCCGGAGCCCCGCCGCCTGGTTGGTCCTCGCGATCGATGACTTCGGGAAACGCGCGCTGCGAATTGAGGGAACGAGGAGAGAGCTCGGGACTCTAGCCGACGGTCGTCTCCTAGTGGCCTTCACTGGAACGGCCGAAATGGAGATCGATGGGGAGCGGCTGCGCTGGCGTGCTGGTGACGAGAAACGCCAGGCAGCACGCCTAAGTCTCGCCGGCGATATCTTGTGGCATGTGAACCAGCGTGTCTTTCGCGGCTGCCCAAACGTTTGGCTCGACGATGGTGAGACCGCCACGCAGGTCGCGCCGCGGGAACTCATTTGGCGTTCAGTCGGCGCCCGCGACTGGTCGACCATCAGAGATCGTGAGCCCGTGGGCAGTGTGGAATTTGCCCTACGACGGAAGGGTGACCTCTTGGCGTGGACACGAGCGGACATCGTGCCAGCACAGTTCCGTATGGAACCCAATTCCAAGAAGCGCATCCTTCGCCTGAGTGGCTTGGCGGGCGCTCAGGTCGCCGCGGCCGCCTCGAGACCGCTGCCCACCTATCAGGACTCCGACGCTGTGGTAGTCGATCTGGCCGACCTCCATCATGCTGCGATGCTCGACCTTCACCTACGTTGGACGAACACGATCGAACTGACCCTGCCCGATCCGGTTAGCGCCCCGATACTTCTCGGACCAGACGGCTCGCCCTGTAGCGAGCGGCGACTTTCTGTCGATCGTCTCTCCGGCTACCGACTTCTCACGCCTTCACGGTGGACGTTGGTTTTCGAGCTCCGCCAATCGGGTTCACGCCCAGTCTTTGCCTCGCGTAGCGTGGATGGGCTCGTGCCACTCGCGGCCTTTTCGGAGGTGGCTCGTGCACTGCTCGGGAGTTGCGACGACCTGGATGCATTCGTTCGGCTGAGCTGGATCGGACGGGAGGACCGCCTCACGGAGTTGAGCTGGTACGACGTCGATCAGCCGCTCGTTCTGCCAGAGACCAACTCGCCGTTCGGAGTGTTGGCGAAAAGCGCCGCCTCGTTGGAGCTCAAAGCGTTCTCGCTGTCGGACCCGCGAGCAGGTCTTGCTCGCCCTCCCTTGGACCAAGCGGCTGCAATGTCAGAGTGGCTTCGCGCAAACTTGGCTGAAGGCCCCTGGCTCCTTTCTGGCACGACCGGGGACGGGCGACGACTTCGTCCCAAGGTGCTGGAGGATACTACGACAGGGTCGTCCTCTCTTGGCTACAGCGCTGCTCTACGGGAGCCTACGCGTGATCGTCGTGACGCCGCTCTCAACGGCTACTTCGGCAGCACCGACCTCCCTCCAGTCGACGATTTGAGAGCCTTCATCGACCTTGCAATGAGGACTTCCAAGGCGGAGATCCCATACGCATCCATCGACATCCTTCGGTCCCTCGCCCGAGCGCCACGCGCAGCGGTCTCGGTTCTGGTCGAATGCGCCTCGTTTCCGGAGCGCGAGGCGGTGTTGAGAATGCAGGACGAGCTACCATTCCTTTGGTGCAGCTCGACCATCAACGATTGGATCGCGGCGGTTGGTGCCCGCCGCCACCGCCTGTCGACCAAATTGACTGACGTTGGCGAGGACGCTGCGCTTGCCGAGCGTACGATGACGCGTGGGCTCATGGAGATCCTGGACCTCAATCCAGCGTTACGGGTCCACGTGCAGGCCGCACTGCTCGTCAATGGCATTTCACCGGGACGACAGCCAGAGCTGGCTTTCCACCCGAGTTCATCGCGAGGAGGCGTAGAAGCCCTCGCGCAGGATTTGGTCAAACGCCATGGTGACGGAGCGGAAATGCCCCAGACCCTTGGGTTGTCGAACGTAATCACCAGTCCCCACCCTTTCTGGAAGCGTTATGATCAGAGCTTTGCTGACATCCTCGCCGCTCCAATGATCATTGCTGGGATTGCCATGGCTGAGATACCGTTAAAGGGTCATCTGGCGGCCTGCCGCACCGCCTGGCTATTTGATCGAGACTATTTCGAAGCTGCCGTAGTCGAATTGCTTTTTGAACGCGCACATTCCTGAATTGAAAAGCCATGATCGAACTCGAAAGTCTATTGTCTCGCCTCCCCGAAGAGGCTGCTGACGCCGTCGTCGGAATGGCTCGGCCCAAATCGCGGGACTTGGCTTCGCACTTGCGCCAGCGACTGGGTGCGGAAGCGGGGAAGGCCGGGTCGTTTTTAGCCGAGCCCTATCTCGAGGGTGCATTCCCTTGGCTCCCGGTGGATGGTGGTTGGGACGGCATCGACCCCAAGTTGCTCCACCCCAAAACCTTGGCGACCCTCCGTCGCGTATCGCCATACCCGCCATATGTTCACCAGAAGGAAGCGTGGCGGAAACTCTGTGCCGATGATCCGGTTTCGGTCATCGTTTCGAGCGGCACCGGATCGGGGAAGACCGAGTGCTTCCTCACGCCCATCCTCGACCGTCTGGTCAGGAGGTCCGACGGTGGTCGCACTCGCCTCCGCGGCGTGCGCGCGCTCATGCTCTATCCGCTGAACGCGTTGATCGCGAGCCAAGAAGAGAGGCTCGCGCGGTGGTTCGAACCCTTCGGTGGTGCGCTTCGCTACTGTCTCTACAATGGGGAGACACCCGAAGAGACCCGCTCATCGCGGACGAGATCCGAACCTTGGAAGGTCTTCGATCGAAAGACGTTGCGTAACGATCCACCTCCTGTGCTGGTGACCAACATCACCATGCTCGAGTACATGCTGATCAGGCAAAAGGATGAGCCTATCCTTTCCGGTTCGGAAGGTACCCTCGACTACATCGTCCTGGACGAAGCCCACTCATACATCGGGGCGCAAGCCGCGGAGCTGTCCCTTCTTCTGCGTAGGGTCGCGCTCGCGTTCGGCAGGAGGCCTGACCAGATTCGATATGTCGCCACCTCGGCCACCATCGGGTCGGGTGACGCAAATGAGTTGCGCCGATTCTTGAGGGATCTTTCCGGCGCGCCCGAAGAAAACGTCCACGTGATACTCGGCGAACGAGCTCCCCTCGTCGCATCGACGCAGCTCAGTGACGAGCCTGTGGATCTGGTCGCCCTCCGAGAGCTTACGCGCGAGGAGATTGGCACACGCCTCTCCAAATCGCGTGCTCTTTGGAATCTGAGAACGCGACTTCGCGACGGCGCCACGATCGCCTGGAATGACTGGAAACGGGAAGCAACGAGGATTGCGGGTACGACCGCTGATCCCGCAGAGCTACTCGTCCGAGCAGCAGAGGCGCGGGACCCGAATGCGGCAAAGCTCTTGGCCGACCACGGTGGCGACGCCATTCTCCCGACACGCATACATCTATTTCAACGGACGCTCACGGGACTTTGGGCCTGTGTGAATCCCGCCTGCCCTGACAGGCCCGTCCCAGCGACGAACGACTGGCCGTTCGGTGCCACATATCTCGAACGGCGCGAACATTGTTCTGCATGTGGTTCGCTGGTGCTCGAATGGGCCTTCTGCAGCAGTTGCGGTGAAGGCGCTCTCAAGGCGGAAATCGTCGACGACGGCACTCGGGTCACAGCCTGGGACGAACAGGATCGAGACGACGGCTTCGATCAGATATTGGATCCCGACGAGACGTTCGGATCCGAGGAGGACGAAGACGCAGCCTCCGATGCCGTCCTCGCTCCCCTGGCCGATCGTCGCTATCTTCGTCCAGCGACGAACAAGCCCATCGCGAGATTGACTCTCGATCGACACACCGGCGCGCTTGCCGACCGTGAGGCCGATCAAGGTGTCACTTTCGATGCCTATACGGATCTTGCGCACTGCCCGTGTTGTGGATTCCCGCCGACGGCTGCGTCGGACGACAAGGGGGCCCTTCGGGGATTCGTCGCAGGTGCACCGTTCCTGATGTCACAGTTGGTCCCCACAATACTGGGTCGACTGACACCGAACTCGGCGTCCAATGAGCCCTTGCCATTCAGGGGGCGCCAAATGATCACCTTCACCGACGCGAGGCAGGGCACGGCCCGGCACGCGGCCAACATCCAGATCGCCTCCGAGCGATCCTACACTCGGAGCTTTCTCTATCATTTCGTCCAAGAGCGCCCGCCTGTCGATGAGGACAAACTCGCGCAATTGAAAACTCGCATCGAGCGCTTGCGAGCCTCGGGCGACCCAGAGTTGATCGCGATGATCCCCGACCTGGAGGAGCAGGTAAGAGCAGCGTCAGGTGGATCCTCTGCGAAGCCCTGGCCATCGCTGGTCCAGAGACTCGCCGGCCAGGATACGGTTGGGGCCTTCCTGAAGGAAGTCTGGGAGCCTCGTGAGGAGAGCTTCGGAGAGCCGGCCAAGTTGGCCGAGTTTTTGCTCTATCGAGAGATCATGCGGCGCCCCGTCAAGGCGAACAGCGCCGAGACCCTCGGGCTCGTTCAACTGCTCATGCCAGAAGACACCGTGCAGACCTCGCTGCCACCAGCCGCATCGCGGCTCGGACTCGGCATATCCGACTGGCGCGACCTGCTGAGGCTGCTGCTCACGCATTTCCTTCGCACCAACGTCATTCTCGATTTCCCGGCTCGTCAGTGGATGCGCTGGATCGACCGTCGGCAGTCGCAGATCGCGGTTCAGCGGAGACGGGATCGAAATACGTCCTATTCGAAGTTCGTTCGCTTTTGGCCCGGCCCATACGGGAAGTCTCCCACCCGAGTGATCCGGCTGCTCTCCCAAGCGCTAACCCTCGATCTCCAAGACCCCGCCGTTCAGGACGACGTGGAACAGTTGTTCGATGCGGCTTGGACGACTTTCCTCCGCCACATGACGCCCATGCAGGACGGCGGCTACCGTTTCCGGTTGTCTGATCTCCATCTCGGGCCCCTGGAGAACGCATTCTGGTGTCCGACGACCCGACGGATCGTCGATACCACGTTCCGGGGACTCAGCCCCTATGATCGCGATGGCATCCATCCCAAAGCGATCCCGATCGTCCTGCCCAGATTGGCGTTCGTCTGGGGAATGGACTTGGCCGGCGCAAAGGTCGACGCTGCCGCCGTCGATGAGTGGCTCACCCACGAACCAAAGATAGCCGAACTTCGCTCCCTTAACGCTTGGGGCGACCAACAGGATCGGGCTGCACGCCTTGCCCCGTGGATCAGAGCTGCTGAGCATTCCGCTCAACAACCGAGCTTCCTGCTCCGAGAGTACGAAGCCGAGTTCAAACGGGGACGCATCAATGTGATGGCGTGCTCGACAACCATGGAGATGGGTGTCGACATCGGCAGTATCGAAGCGGTCCTGAACACCAATGCCCCGCCCGCGATCGCCAACTATCGCCAGCGTGTCGGTCGTGCAGGGCGCGCCCGTCAACCCATCGCGCTTGCACTGACCCTCTGCAAGGACCAGCCGCTCGATCGGCTTGCCTTCGCCAATCCCGCGGAGTTTCTCGCGAGACAGGTTCCCGCCCCCAAGGTGAGCCTGGAGAGCCCGACAATCGCTCGTCGGCATGCCCACGCCTATCTTCTCGCCACCTTTCTGAAGGTACACGCCGCCGAACTCCATCGCTTGACGAACAGTCAGTTCTTCGGGCTGGGCCAGGACCCGAAAGTAGCAACCGATCTCAGTTTTCCTTCGGACCAATTCCTCGCCTGGATCGATACGGCGACCGCCAGCCGCGAAACTCTAGCCGCCCTTGAGACCATTCTGACCGGTACCCCGCTACGAGTGTCCGCAGACCTCTTCGAGACAGCGAGAGACACGATCGAGCGCATCAAAACAGACCTCCTGTCGGAATGGGACGCCCTGAAGGACGAAGTGACTGGCACTGGCGATGAAGCTGGCGCAGCCGACCGGGCTCGGCAGCTACAGCGCCGTCGCCTCGAGCAGAACTACCTTCTCGGTGAGCTCGCAGGACGTGGATTTTTGCCATCCTACGGATTTCCAACTGACGTCGTGCCATTCATTACCCTGACCGCGGAGGAGCGGCAGCGACAAGAGGAAGTCCGACAAGACGGGGGCGAGGACGAACAACGTTTCAAGGCTCGCGGATGGCCGTCACGGCAACGTGATGTCGCCATCTACGAATATGCGCCCGGACGAGGCATCGTCATCGACGGCGTTGTCCGAGAGTCTGGGGGCGTCACACTCAATTGGAAGCGACCGGCGGACCAGGAGGACGTTCGCGAGGTCCAGAGCATGCGCCAAGTGAGCTGGTGCCGGTCCTGCGGAACGCTCCAATCGGGGCCAGCTGCCGTCGAGACCTTGGTGTGTCCAGAATGTGGAGGGCACGAATTCAGAACGGTCCGCTACCTGGCACCCGCCGGCTTCGCCGTCGATGTCCGTTACAGGATCCACGACGACACCCGGGACCTCGGATCTTCCTCGCCAGAGGATCCTTGGGTCTCGCCGCGCACTTCTGCATGGCGCGCCCTGCCCGATCCGAGGGCGGGTCGCGTGCGGGTGGGCGCCGACGGCAAGGTGTTCTGGTTCAACCGGGGACCGCATCACCACGGCTATGCCATCTGCTTGCATTGCGGACGTGCCGAGCCGGAAGTCGACGAAACCGGGGCAACTACGCTCCTCGGGCACAAGCCGCTGAGGGGCGGCACGACGGCAGCGGACGGCGTGACCTGCACCGGCGGCATCGTAAACGACGCGCCCTTCGCTGTTGCGCATCATTTGTCGCTTGGCCAGGAAATCAGAACAGATGTCTGCGAAGTCCAACTCTACGATTGCGCGACGCGTGAGGCGGCGCTCGCAATTGCGCTCGCACTGCGAGAGGCGGTCGCACGAGACCTGGGTGTGGACACCGACGAAATGGGGTTCGCCGCGCCCGAGGCTGCTCATCCGCTGTTGGGCCACAGCCGAAGTGCGGTCGTTTTCGACCGGGCCAGTGGCGGGGCTGGCTTCTCCACTCGGATCGCACGCGATCCGGTCGAGTATCTCAAACGGGCACGGGACCTACTGGATTGCGGGATGACGGGTCGGTGCGGGGATCCTGACGCCGTGCACGCCTGTGCGCGTTGCGTCTTGTCGGCCGACAGCCAGCACGTAGTCGACGACACGGACCGCAAGACAGCCCATGAAACGCTTTCCCGGATCGTCGGACGACTGGAGCTCCCAGCAGACGCCCAGGTCTTCGGGCCTCAAACCGTATACGAACCGTCTCCGCTCACCGACGCCGTGGCTGAAGAACTGCAACGCTCACCCACCGCGCAAATGTTCGTTCCGCTTCGTGGCGACCCCGTCGACTGGGAACTCGAAAGCTGGCCTCTCAGCCGCGTCATCGAGCGTTGGGGGGCGCGCGGCCGTCCGTCGACCGTCCTTGTCGACGCGGAAGCTCTGAAGGCAGCAGATGCGGTGACACGCCGACAATTCGTGCTGTGGGCACAGCGGGCCCGTGCAGACGTTCGAGACGTCGGAGCCGCGGGCTTGCCCAAGTACCTAGTCGCGGTCGTTGGTTCACGGGGCGCGACTGCGTGGGACAGCACTGCAGCGAGCGCGGCGGAGCTGGGAGAGACCTGGGCAACGGCATCCGAGGCACCAGTTGTCCGAGGGCCAGTTGCGAAGCCGCCCCAGGGGACAGCGCTCGACCTGTCGGACCTTCTCGCGTCTCCCGGTGGCCGTGAAGTGCTGATCGAGATCGGAAATGAGCTGGATGGGGCTGTGAAGGGATTTGGCGCTCGTCTCAAATCCTTGATCGCGCGCCACTCGTCGGACTTCGCCCATGTTCTGGGCGGTCGGCCACTCTCACTCCAATACTCCGATCGGTACCTGTTCAGCCCGCTGACGGTGAGGCTGGTTTCGGAACTCGTCGACGGATTCGACATGCGCAATGGCGAAGTCACCGTGACAACGTTGGGTGCTCGTACAACCGGGCAAGCGAGGGATGCTCGGTTGATCCAGTCCGATTGGTCCGATCTGGGCGACCGCGCGACATTGATGCGTCAGCTCTTGGCGGAAGTTGCTCCGAACTCGACAGTCCAATTGGTTCACCGAATGGGGCATCGACGGCGCCTCGACTTCGCCACCGATCGCGGTTCGATCACGATCTTTTTCGATCAAGGCGTCGGATCGTGGAGGGTTGTTGGACGCGTTCCCTTCGATCACCTCGTCGACACCAGTCGGCAACTCCGAGCGCTCAAGGGACCGTTCGACATCAGGAACGACGCGGAAGGAACGTATTTGGCGGCGCGCCTGTACTCGTAGCAGGGTTCGACGAACCTGCTCTAGGCGTAGGGCTAAGTCCATTATTGACGGGGGCGCGCGTGCCTGTGAGGAGACGGATGGTAGTGGACAGCAACATGCTGCAGTCCGCCGAACTGCGCGAATTCCTTTCCGCTCGCTCCACCCATATTGCCGTGGTTCCCGACTTCGCCTGGTTCGAGGCCTACAAACAGCAGTCCGTCGACGCCCTAGTCGCCTTCTTGTCCGTCATTGGCGACTTCCCGGACCAAATCACCATTCTAAAATCAGGCTCAGAGATCGCGCGCCTCACGCTGGCGGAGCCGATTCTCCTCGAGGACTTCGAACGGGCGGACAGTCATCTCTTCTCTGAGATGGTGGAGATCATTCGGGGTCCGGGACTTGCCGACCCCGACGTTCAAAGCCAGCTTCGGAGGCTGTGGACCAGCGCCGGCACTACACTTTCTGGGATGCATGAAGGGGCCATCGACATCCTGACTTCACTTCCGGAAATGGCAGAGCAAATGTTCTCGCAAAACGAACTGCGGACCATTCGCACCAATGGCAGATACTCGGACCGGATGTTCGCCAGCATTTTCGGAGCAGCAGAGCAACTGTGGGAAACCTTTGCCGAGGAATACGGACTACCATGGCGCACCGTGACTTGGGAGCGCACTCAATACGCATACCTGTTCAGGTTGGCTGTTGCGCTGGTCATCTATCTCTTGTGGTGGATCAGGAGCGGCAGCCCAAAGATCGCCCGCACCGATCGGGTGCGCAATGACCTCATCGACCTGAACTTCGCAGTCTATGGCACGTACTTCGATGGCTTTCTCTCCGACGACAAGAAAGCCAGATGGATCTTTGACAACATGATCCCTGCGTTGCAGGCCGGACGGACGGGATTCGGATGAGGCCGCATGCGAAACTTGGAGCCGTCGAGTCCGGTTCTACTAGTCCTCGGCGAAGAAGACCTTTCTTGCGACGTCGTCATGGAGGTCGAAGAACGCCATGTGGTGATCCTTGGCGGGAACCGATTCCGAGTACAACGTGAAGGGAAATTCGTCGAAGTTGATCTCTGCGCTGACCGCTGAGAAGTCCTTCTCATAGCAGTCCTGCAAAATCTTCAGGTTCGTCGACGGGAAGCTGTCGGTGAATTCGCGATTGAAGGCGGGCAGGAAGTAGCGAATGAGGGCGGCCTCATAGAGGCAAACGCGTTCCTTCTCTGTCGTCCCAAAGAGCTTGTCGAGCCCCTTCGATATCCGATCTTGCCCCTGCGAGCTGTCCTGCGCGCGGGGATTGAAGACCGTGACGACCCGATTGCCCGGCTCGATTGCCAGCATCAGTACTTGAAATCTGTAGCCATCGGGGACTCCCTTGATGGCGATCTCTTGCAGCTTCTCGTGCTTGGTAAGTCTGTCGAGGGCGTTTCGAGAGCCCTCCTTCCCATAAGCCTGTCCGATGTATTTCACCAGAAACCGACCGGTTCCATATTGCTGGTTGAGCCTGATGGCGCACAGATCCAATGAGGGCGGATCGGCCAGCAGACCGTCCTTGGAGAGGAACCATGCGCCGTCCTTTTCGACGAGGGTCACCCCCTCGTCCATGATCCACACCATGTCATAGTTTTTTCCAAGGACGTCGAACGACATTCTAAGGTCACGGCCGTTGAGCACGATGTTGGTGAGTGACGTCCTCGGCACGAAGCCAACGATATAGATGTGACATTTGGCGGTGAGGTCCGCGAACTCGGCCAATCGCTCGCGGTCGTAGAGGCCTTCGGCCGGAATTGTCACGTAACTCAGCGCGTAGAGGATCAGGGCGTGCTCGACGTCGAATTTCTTGTTTTCCAACACGTGCTGATCCTTCTCTGTGACTACCCACTGCGACCGCGGCGGGCGGCGCCCGTTCTTACGTCGACTAGGATGGTGCCATCGAACCCTGGTGATGTGGTCCTGTCGCGACGACTTTCGTAGGCTTGGGCTCGTCCGGCCAGAACTCCAAATATCTCAGCGACCCGACGTCGCCGCCCTACTTGACTGGCGGGTCGCTCAGCGATCGCCGCTAGCACGTGTTTGTCGATGCCGAAGAACACCCCGGCTTCGATCTCTCGCCCGAGGTAGCCCTCGCCTACCTGATCGGATAGGTCGCTCGTCGGCCCATCCAAAAAGAATGCGTAGGCTTTGGCGATCGCATCTCGCTCGTCGAACACCACGCCGATACCATCGGAGCTCGCAGGCGGATCCACGACGCGCCCTTCCGTGCCGCCCGCCTTCAGCATGAAAAAGCTGGCACAGCGCGTCGTCGGCCGCTTTCCATTGATGGAATGGAGAGCAGAGACCTGCCCGAGGGCTTTGGCTACGGTCGCCGGACTGGGTCTGCGTATGCGTCCTTTGCTCTCGAAGACGTGGCGTTCGCGACGCCGAATTCCAATGAAGTCCGGGCGCGACTTCGGCGATGGAGGCGAGGCCCCAGACTTCACGGCGAGGGAGGCGGAAGGTGTCACCCACGAGCAGGTCGAAAGGCCGGCAACATGGACGAGATATTCAACGCTCATTTTCGTCTGCGCGTACCAATGGGTGAAGGCCTCACCGAGCAGGAACGACACTCCGACCTTCTCCGTCTGCTCAAGATTTCGAAAATACGGCGTCGTGTTGAGCGCAAGGTCCAAGTAGCCAGTCGCCATGGCAACGAGCATGCGCTCACGCCATCGGCCAACCACGCTCACTGCAGCCTTCCGACTTGGATAGCCAACCGTCAGCAATGACCTGATGATGTCGGGCCGCGAGGCCGCCAGCGGCCCCGTTCCGTTCAAGCGGACGAACCGCCCCGAGAAATTCGCTGATTCGACATTTCCTGCCACCAGAGTGCTCCTCATTTCGTCGATTTCTACTACAGCTACTGGGTAACCAGCTGGGATAACGTCCCAAGTACTGTCGGAGCACACAAGTTTCTCGGTGTAAGGAAGTCCAGCAAGCCAATCGTATGCTGCGTGGTGCGGGGTAGCGTAGTAGAGACCAAGTTCGATCCAGCCGGGGCCGGGCGAGCGGCGCGCCCGGCGCGAGTGTCACGGCAAGTGCCCGCACACCACGCTCGTCGACGGGCTGACAACCGATGACAACAACCCCTGACTTGGACGATCTCAACAAGAGGTGTGAACGCAGCATCACGAAGATGAGCGATGCCGAGGTGCTCGCCCACATCGGTCAGCTCATCGACGATGCTTTCGATGCGTCTTTCGAGCGCGGCGCGAGGCGCGCCCTCTTTCTCCTCGATGCGTTGTCCAAGCGAGAACTCGTCGACGCGGACGGCGCACTGCTCGAATATTTCCGCGCCAATGCTTGGGCGGCCTTGTCGCATATCGCGGACGTTCGTCGATCCTGGTCCTGGGAGGCGCCCGAGCGGCAGGCGGAACTACTCGCGCTCTCGCGTGCTTCGAACCACCCCGGCTTCACGAGGCTGGACTCGGTCCGTCGATGCCAGATCCTCACAAACCACGCGAACCTCCTCGACATGGTTGGCCGCACTATCGATGCGATCGCCGTCTGGGACACTGCCTTGCAAATCATCCCAGGCTTCGCGATGGCACGGGGCAATCGTGGCCGCGGCCTCAAGGGTTACGCCTCCTTGCTGGTCGATGACCGTGAGCGCGCAATACTCGCATTGCACGCGTTCGACGGGCTTCGCTCCGCGATGGCGGACGACGCTCTGCACGATTCTGCAGATCCGCGGGCCGCCCTTACCTATTTTGCTGAACAGACGGCGGGGCTCGCTAGCGCCGTGAATATTGACGCGATCCGTGAGATGCAGAGCCTCGATCAAGGCGATGCAGGTCGCTCAATGACCGAACGCGCCTATCGTCACTGGTGCCTCGAGCGCCGTCTCTTTCTATGCCCATTGAACGATCTTGGGCCGTACCTGGCAGCCGCCACCGACGATCTATTGCTACCGCCGCTAACGGAAAAATTCAGCGAACGCCCCGCCAGCTATCTGCCACCGCCGATCCTAGGTTTCTACAGTCAGATGAAGCAGGAGTATGCGTCCGCGCGGTTCATGCTGTTCGAGGGGATGACCGGCAGGCGGTTCCATTTCTCGGATCGTCGTGTGGCGCTAACTGACACGCTCGACTATCCGGTCTACTCGCTGGCCAGCGAACGTGTTCGCACTGCCTTCCGCGTCGCATATTCGCTACTCGACAAGGTTGCTTTTCTCGTTGATCGCTACTGGGCTCTAGGAAAGGCGCCTGACAGAATTAGCTTCAAGAACGTGTGGATGGTCGAGAATAAGGTGCGCTTGCTTCCACAATTCGAGAAGCTGGACAATCTTCCACTCCGCGGCCTGTTCTGGCTGTCGAAAGAGTTGTTTGACGACGAGCTCAAGCAAACCACAGCGGCCGACGCTCGCGAACTACATGGCATCCGCAATGCGCTGGAGCATACCTACCTGCGTGTGAGCGAGGGCTGGGCCAAGCCCCTTATTATTGACGGGACGAATGACGATGGCTTCGGCATCGCCATCGGCAGTGACGAACTCGAAGCCAAAGCCATCCGCGTCATGCAGATTGCTCGATCGGCAATGTTCTATTTGTCCTTCGCGATTGGCGTCGAGGAACGAAGGAAGCAACGTGCGAGCCCCGATCTACTCGTAGGCGCGATGCCGCTGTACCCCTTTGACGACAAAAGGAAGCGCCGCGACCCACTGTGAAAAGCGCCCTCCCCAGAGCTTATCGCTGTTTGTCGCCGGCTAGCTCAGCAGGGTGCACCGTTGGGGGGTTATTTCGTGCTTCCGCGCAGTGGTTCGGTCTCCTTCCCAAGTCCAATCATTGACTTTCATCTGACGGAGCGTGTTAGTGCCTGCTGTCGAAGGTTCCTCGGCGGCTTCCAGCCAAAGGGGATCAAAAGGGAACACGGTGAGGCGTACCCATCAGGGACCGAAACCGTGGCTGCCCCCGCAACTGTGAGCGGTGAGTTCTTCCGGAACACACCACTGGCGAGCCGATCGCCGGGAAGGTCCGGAAAGAGCATTGACCCGCGAGCCAGGAGACCTGCCCGCGACATCCTTTCAACCCGGCCGGGGTGTGCCGAGGGAGAACGTTCGATGGCGCTCGGCCTTAACGTCGCAGCTCGCTTTCTGATCGGATCGCCCGTCAGCCTCCCGCTATTGCGCGGAGGCGTCGATGGCGCTCGCCAGTACGCTTATCGGCGCTAGGCCTGCGGGCCTTGCGGTCGAGGGTCTGAGCTGGGGACCGAACCCGCGCCACGCCATCATCGCGGACCTGAACTTCAGTGTCGAACCGGGTGAAATGCTCGCGGTCGTTGGCCCCAATGGCGCTGGCAAGTCGAGCCTGCTGCGCTGCCTCTACCGCTATCATCGGCCCACCGGCGGCACGGTACGCCTGGACGGTGCTGATATGTGGTCGCTGAGACCACGCGACGTTGCCCGCCGCGTGGCGACGGTGCTGCAGGAAGGCGCCTCGGATTTCGGGCTCACCGTTGCCGAGATCGTGGAGCTCGGGCTGACACCGCACCTGGGCGGCCGCGCGACCAGCCAGGCACACGCCGTAGACGAAGCCCTCGACCTCATGGGCGTGGTGGAATTCGCCGCGCGCGATTTTGCGTCGCTATCGGGTGGCGAGAAGCAGCGCGTGATGATCGCGCGGGCACTGGTGCAGAAGCCTGACCTGCTGATCCTCGACGAGCCGACCAACCATCTCGACATCCGCCACCAGCTCGACGTGCTGGCGCTGCTGAGCGAGCTGCCGGCCACCGTGATCGTCTCGCTGCACGATCTCGCGCTTGCCTCGGCTCATGCCGATCGGGTGCTGGTCCTCGAGGGCGGCCGGCAGCTGCAGCTCGGCGCGCCGCTCGAGGTGCTCACCCCTGCCCTGATCCGTTCGACCTTCGCCGTCGAGGTCGCCATCGACGATCACCCGGTGACGGGGCGGCCGCGCTTTTCCTTCCATCTCGATCCACGCACCTAAAGGGAGAACCCGATGCGTCTCATGCCTGTCCTCGCAGCTGCGCTTGCGCTCAGCACCACCGCCGCTTTCGCCGATGGCTATCCGGTCACCGTCAAGAGCTGCGACCGTGACGTGACCTTCGACAAGGCTCCAACCCACGCGATCAGCAACGACGTCAATCTCACCGAGATGATGCTGGCGCTGGGGCTCACCGACCATATGGTCGGCTTCACCGGCGTGTCGGCCTGGAAGACGCTGGATGAAAAGCTGCGCGAAGGCGTCAAGGAACTGCCGGAGCTGTCGTCCGACTACCCGACCAAGGAAGTGCTGCTCGGCGCCAATGCGGACTTCTACTTCGCCGGCTGGAACTATGGTCTAAAGGTCGGTGGCGAGGTGACGCCCGACACGCTCGCACCCTTCGGCATCAAGGTCTACGAGCTGACCGAGAGCTGCATTCACATCATGAAGAAGAACAAGTCGTCGATGGACGACATGTACAACGACCTGCTCAACCTCGGCAAAATCTTCAACATCGAGGACAAAGCCACGGCGCTGGTCGATGGCTACAAGAAAGAGCTGAGCGATTTCGAGGCGACGCTGCCCAAGCTCGACAAGCCGGTGAAGGTGTTCGTCTACGACAGCGGCGAGGACAAGCCGTTCACGGCCGGCAAATACGCGATCCCGACGGCGCTGATCGAAGCGGCCGGCGGTACCAACATCATGGACGACGTCGAGGACAGCTGGGTAGAGGTTGGCTGGGAGCCGGTGATCGAACGCAACCCCGACGTGATCGGCATTGTCGACTACGGCGACGTCACCGCGGCGCAGAAGGAAGCGTTCATGGAAAACAATCCGGCCTTTAAGGACATTCCGGCGGTCAAGAACAAGCGCTTCGTTGTGCTGCCCTATGTCGAGTGGACGCCCGGTCCGCAGAACATCGAGGCGGTGAAGGCGCTCGCCGCGGCCATCCACCAGCCGGAATGAACCACCGCCACCACGTCGCCGGGGCGCGGCACGCCATCATGCATGCCATGCCGGCGCTCCTCATCGCGCTCGGCGTGCTGCTTGTCGCGGCGATCCTGGTCGGTGTGTCGGTGGGGGCGATCCGCATTCCGCTCGCAACCGTCTGGGGCGTGGTGGTGAACCACCTCGCCCCGGGCAGTGTCGCCGTCGACTGGTCGCCCGGCTGGGAAAACATCGTGTGGGAAGTCCGCTTCCCGCGCGTGATCCTGGGCGCGATCGTCGGCGCCGGCCTGTCGCTGATCGGCGCGACGCTGCAATCGGTGACGCGCAATCCATTGAGCGATCCGCATCTGCTCGGCATCTCGTCCGGCGCTGCATGTGGCGCCATCCTCGTGCTGCTGCATTTCGGCATGTTCCTCGGCCTCGCCACGGTGCCGATCTTCGCCTTCGGTGGCGCCCTCATCGCGACCGTGGTGGTGGTCGGCGTGGCGCAGGCAACGCGCTCGACCGATGCGTCACGCCTGGTGCTCGCCGGTGTCGCCGTCTCCTTCATCATCACCTCGCTCTCCAGCCTCGCCATCTTTCTCGGCGATCCGCGCGCGGCGCAGTCGGTGATTTTCTGGATGCTGGGCGGCCTCGGCCTCGCGCAATGGAGCCAGTTGCCCTACCCGCTCGGCGCGCTGCTGATCGTCGGCGTGATCCTGCTGTTCAACGCGCGCAATCTCAACGCCATGACGTTGGGCGATGAAAGCGCCACCACGCTCGGCATCCCCGCGCAGCGCTTCCGCATGCTTATGTTCATCGTCTGCGCCCTGCTCACCGGCGCGGTCGTCGCGTTTTCCGGCGTCATCTCGTTCGTCGGCCTGATGATCCCGCATTTCACCCGCATGATCGTCGGCGGGGACTATCGGCGCCTGCTGCCGGTGTCGGCGCTGCTCGGCGCCATCTTCTTGATCGTCGCCGACATGGTGGCGCGCACCATCATCGCACCGCAGGACATGCCGATCGGCGTCATCACCGGCCTCGTCGGCGGCGTCTTCTTCGTCATGATGCTGCGGCAGCGTAACTCGTGAGTGCTTCTGGCGAGCATGGAGTGCCGCTAGGTGAGGCCATCCGCCAGCTGTCGGCCCAGCGCCCCGAGCTTGGCCTGGTCGAAGAACACGACCGATCTCTCGCATCGATCGCCGACATCGCGCGGCCGCGTAGCGATGTGCTCAACCGCTGGCTGGTGGATACGGCGACGCTCGCGCCCGACATCGATGGCCGTACTGCAGCCGCCTATCTGCTCAGCATCTTCGTGTGGCGCTTCGGACAAATCCTTGGCGCTCTCTATCTCGGTGGCGCAGCTCTGCCGATCTTGACCGCAGACGATGTGGCGGCAGACATGATCGCCACAGGCGAAGGCCGGAGCCGCGACATCCGCTTCCGCTATTGCCTGAAGCACACAGGAGCGGTCGCCAGAGACATTCGGGTCGGCATCACTCGCTCGATCGTGGACGTCCACCGGCCGCTGGTCGACGCGCTGCACGACCGAACAAGGCTGTGGACGAGCGCGCTGTGGCGGCTGGTGACCGACGGCATGGCGGAAGGATTTCTCGACCATGGCCGGGCGACTAGAGAAGAGGAGCGCGCGCAGCGTTAGGCGCGCGCGATCCTGGCTGAACCGCCGCTCCACAATCCACAATGGCGGTTCGTGCAGATCGATGTCGAGGGCAAGCGGCGGCGCTGGTTTCGCCTGCGCGGCGGTTGTTGCCGGATGTACCTGATGCCGGCGACAGATTATTGCACGACCTGCGTGGTCAGGCCCGCCGACCAGCAGATCGCGCGGCTGCGGGCGTTCGTCGAGCGGCGGCCGTCGTAGTTCTACGGCCGCGGCCCGAGGCCTGCGCTTAGTCCCAGCTCAGCGCGCCGCCGTTCTGGTATTCGATGACGCGGGTCTCGAAGAAGTTCTTCTCCTTCTTCAGGTCCATGGCCTCGCTCATCCAGGGGAACGGGTTCTCGGTCTCGCCGAACACCGGAGCCAGGCCGAGCTGGGCGCAGCGGCGGTTGGCGATGAAGTGCATGTATTGTTCGCACAGCGCCGCATTCAGACCGAGGAAACCCTTCGGCATGGTATCGCGGCCATAGGCGGCTTCGAGCTCGGCTGCCTTCTTGATCATGCCGCGAACCTCCGCCTGGAATTCCGCGGTCCAGACGTGCGGGTTCTCGGCCTTGATCTGGTTGATGACGTCGATGCCGAAATTGAGGTGGATGCTCTCGTCGCGCAGGATGTACTGATACTGCTCGGCGATACCGACCATCTTGTTGCGACGGCCGAGCGACAGAATTTGCGCGAAGCCCGTGTAGAACCACATCCCTTCGAAGATCACGTAGAAGGCGACGAGGTCGCGCACAAAGGCACGGTCAGTGTCCGGCGTGCCGGTCGTGAAATCCGGATCGTCGAGATGCTGCGTGAAGTTGAGTGCCCAGGCGGCCTTGTCGGTGATCGAGGGCACCTCGCGATACATGTTGAACAGCTCCCCTTCGTCCAGACCCAAGGATTCCACGATGTATTGGAAGGTGTGGGTATGCACCGCCTCCTCGAATGCCTGGCGCAGGAGATATTGCCGGCATTCGGGGTTCGTCAGGTGGCGATAGATCGCCAGCACGATGTTGTTGGCGACAAGGCTTTCGGACGCGGCGAAGAAGCCGAGGTTGCGCTTGAGGGTGTGGCGCTCGTCATCGGTGAGACCGTCCTTGCTCCTCCAGAGCGCCATGTCGGCCTGCATCGAGACTTCGGTCGGCATCCAGTGGTTGTTGCAGCCGTTGAGGTACTTCTCCCACGCCCATTTGTACTTGAGCGGCAGGAGCTGGTTCACGTCGGCGCGGCAATTGATCATCGCCTTGTCATCGACCGACACGCGGCCACCGGCCCGGTCGATGCGACCTTCGGACGACGCCGTGGCCGACGGCACGGGGATTGATTTGGGCAGGTCGTTCTTCGGCAGGTCCTGGGACCAATCGAGGGACATGGTTCTACTCCTTGGTCCGAGGTTTACTGACAGGCTTCGCAGTCCGGGTCGTCGATCAGGCATGCCTTGCCGACGATCTCGAACGGGACAGCGACGACAGGCGCAGCGACCGGCTTGGGCAGTTCGATGGGCGCCGCAGCGACGGTTGGCGTGACGGCGACCGCGTTGAGCTTGCCGTCCGTCCCCTTGAGGGTCGACTTCTCGACGTGCGTCGCGGAGCGCGAGCGCAGGTAGTAGGTGGTTTTGAGGCCGGCCTTCCACGCACCGCGATAGAGGCTGTCCAGCGCTTTGCCCGAAGGGTTGGCGAGATAGAGATTCAGCGACTGGGCCTGGTCGATCCACTTCTGGCGACGCGACGCGGCAGAGATCAGCCAGCTTGCGTCGAGCTCGAAGGCGGTGGCGTAGATCGCCTTCAAGTCATCGGGCACGCGATCGATCTGGCCGACCGACCCGTCGAAATATTTGAGGTCGGAGATCATCACTTCGTCCCACAGCCCGCGCGCCTTCAGATCGCGTACGAGCATGGCGTTCACGACGGTGAAGTCGCCCGACATGTTCGATTTGACGTAGAGGTTCTGGTAGCCGGGCTCGATCGATTGCGACACGCCGCAGATGTTCGAGATAGTGGCCGTCGGCGCGATCGCCATGGTGTTCGAGTTGCGCATGCCGACGGTCTTCACGCGGCCCCGCAGCGTCTCCCAATCGAGCCGCTGGGTGCGGTCGATGTTGATCTCGCTGCGCGTCGCGGCCAGCATCTCCTGGCTGTCGATCGGCAGCACACCCTTGCTCCAGAGCGAGCCCTGGAACGACGCGTAGACGCCTCGCTCTTCGGCGAGATCCGTCGAAGCCGCGATGGCGAAGTAGCTCACGGCCTCCATCGAACTGTCGGCGAACTCCACTGCCGCATCAGACCCATAGGCGATGCCTTGCGCCTGCAGGGCGTCGGCAAAACCCATGATGCCGAGGCCGACCGGACGGTGCTTCAGGTTCGAGCGACGGGCTTCCGGGATGGTGTAGAAGTTGATGTCGACGACGTTGTCGAGCATGCGCATGGCAACATCGATCGTCCGCTTGAGGCGATCGAGATCGAGCCCCTTGTCGGTGACGTGAGCGAGCAGATTGACGGAGCCTAGGTTGCAGACGGCAACCTCGTCCTTGTTGGTGTTGAGCGTGATCTCGGTGCAAAGGTTCGACGAGTGCACGACGCCGACATGCTGCTGCGGCGAGCGGATGTTGCACGGATCCTTGAAGGTGACCCACGGGTGCCCGGTCTCGAACAGCATGGTCAGCATCTTGCGCCAGAGGTCGACGGCGCGAACGGTGCGGAAGACTTTCAGCTGGCCGGCCGCGGCCTTGGCCTCATACGCCTCGTAGGCCGACTTGAAGGCGGGGCCGTAGAGGTCGTGCAGGTCGGGCAGGTCGGGCGTCTCGTCGGGCGAGAACAAGGTCCATTCGGCGCCGCTCTCGAGGCGCTCCATGAACAGGTCGGGGACCCAGTTGGCGGTGTTCATGTCGTGGGTGCGGCGGCGGTCGTCGCCGGTGTTCTTGCGCAGGTCGAGGAATTCCTCGATGTCAACGTGCCAGGTCTCGAGATAGGCGCAGACCGCGCCCTTGCGTTTGCCGCCCTGATTGACGGCGATAGCCGTATCGTTGGCGACCTTGAGGAACGGCACGACGCCTTGGCTCTCGCCGTTGGTGCCTTTTATGTGCGCACCGAGGCCTCGCACCGGCGTCCAGTCGTTGCCGAGACCGCCCGAATATTTCGCCAGCAGGGCGTTGTCCTTCACCGCCTTGAAGATGCCGTCGAGATCGTCCGCGACAGTAGTAAGGAAGCATGAGCTGAGCTGCGGTCGCAGGGTGCCCGAGTTGAAGAGCGTCGGCGTCGAGGCCATGAAGTCGAAGCTCGACAGCAGATTGTAGAACTCGATGGCGCGCACCTCGCGATCGATCTCGCGAACGGCAAGGCCCATCGCGACGCGCATGAAGAAGGCTTGCGGCAGCTCGAACGGCGTTCCACTGACGTGCAGGAAGTAGCGATCATAGAGCGTCTGCAGCCCGAGATACTGGAACTGCAGGTCGCGCTCGGGCTTCAGCGCCGCGACGATGCGCGCGAGGTCGAAGCGCCCGAGCTCGGGATCGATCAGTTCCTCGGCAATCCCGCGCGCGAGGTAGTCAGGAAAATATTCGGCGTAGCGCGTCGTCATTTGTGCCTGCGTCGCCTGGTCCGGGCGGCCGGCAACAAAGGTAAGCGCCTCGCGGCGCAGTTTGTCGTTGAGGAGACGGGCCGACACGAAACTGTAGTTTGGCTCGGTCTCGACCAATGTGCGCGTGGCCAAGATCGGGGCCAAAGCGAGTTCATCGGGCGAAATGCCATCATAGAGGTTACGGCGGGTCTCGCTGAGAATCGCGTCAGCCGACGTGCCCTCGAGCCCGGCGCACGCTTCACCGATGATCGTAGCGAGGCGGGGCTCGTCGAGCGGCGCACCGTCGGCCATGCGGAGACTGGGAGTGGAAGTGGCGACGGTGACGAGCTTGGCCGCGCGCGCCTTCGCATGCTCTTCGCGGTAGAGAACGTAGGCGCGCGCAACCTTCTGGTGCTCGCCACGCATCAGAGCCAATTCGACCTGGTCCTGGACGTCCTCGATGTGGAAGACACGCTCGCCCTTGGCGCGGCGCTTGAGCGCGCTCACCACGTCGGACGTCAGTTGCTCGACGCTCTCATGCACGCGGCGCGAGGCCGCGGCCTGGTTGCCCTCGACTGCAAGAAACGCCTTGATCAGCGCGACGGAGATCTTGCTCTCGTCGAACGGCACGGTGCCGCCGTTGCGCTTGATGATCGAATAGCCCGGCTCGCCCTGCGGCGTGCGGTCGGATGAATGGACGGTCACCGGCGCGCCGGTGTCGGAATGGACGATCTGCTGTGCGGTGGACATGAGCCCCAAGAACCCCGTGAGTGGCGGCGGGGATTCTCGGACACGAAGCGCGGGCATAGGGTCAGCCGAACGCTTTCGCGGCCAACCGGTGCACCCCGCCCGTGGACGATCTAACCTGTCGTGGCAGGTATCTGGCTGGCCGGCTCACGCCGGCTTTCACAGTTGCGGGGGCAGCGCCGGACTGGAGCAATTGCCCGCACCGGCTTCCCTATTATCACCCGTCCTTGCGACCCGGATGACCACGACACACTATATCTAGTGTGCCCAGGTTGAGATTCGGTCAATGGGTTGTGACAGATTTCTGACGCAATTCGCCGTCGCTAGGCTGTCTCGTTGCGCCACGCCGCTATTTCTTCGGGATTTGCCACCAGCGCCGCGATCGCAGCCGCTGAGTACATTGGAAAGGTAACGATCTGCCAGCCGCTGTCGAATGAGCCCGATCCGGAGCGACGGAAGCGGCCTTGCTTGGTCCAGCGGATACGCTCTTGCGCGGTGATGCCGAGTATCTCCTCAACGATACGTGGGTGGAGTGGTTCGTGCTGCGCGGCCATGAGCATCTTGCGCAGGCGGGTCAACAACGCCAGCAGATCATCCTCGCTGACCGCGTCAAACCTCGCCCTCACCGTGGAGAGTTCAACGGTGAGGAGTGTCCCGCCCGCGCGCCGCAGTACCGGCGCGAACCGTGCGCGAAGCTCTTCACCACGGCGTGCCGACCCAAGCGTAAGTTCGCGAGCAATCGGTACGCCGACGATTGTCCGCTCCTCGTCTCTGACGACGGTCGGCTCCAGCGGTGGCAAGATGGTTCGACGTGGCATCGCGCGAAGCCTCTTTGGGACATAAAGCTTTCTTTATATCCCCGATTGACAGTTCATCGCCCCGACCTCATTCTGCCGACGTCCACGGTCCCCGCAAGGGGATAACAGGGAAGCCGGTACGGATTTCGATCCAAGTCCGGCGCTGCCCCCGCAACTGTAGGCGGTGACGGGCGCTCAGAAGTGCCACTGACCCTCGGGTTGGGAAGGCGAGCGCCCGGTCTGACCCGCGAGCCAGGAGACCTACCGTGGAAACGATGTTCCACTTCACGTCGATCGGGCGGATCGGCAAGAGGACCAGATGATGACGAGACTTCGTCACGCGCTCCGAATGCGTCGCTGAGCCGGCTCAGAGCCGCCTCTCAACCTGCACCACCAATCTCTGTCGCCCGCGCCAAAGAGCGCCGGGTGCGTTCACGCATCGGACAAACACCATGACCCGTTCCGCTAACCTCGGTTTTCCCCGTATCGGCCTCCATCGCGAACTGAAGAAGTCGCTCGAACTCTACTGGAAGGGCGACATCGCCGCGGCCACCCTGCACGCCACCGCCAAGGAACTACGCGCCCGCCACTGGCAGCTGCAGCGCGATGCCGGCATCGACGTGATCCCGTCGAACGATTTCGCCTTCTACGATCACATGCTCGACATGACCGCCGCCCTCGGGGCGGCGCCGCCTAGGTTCGCCGGCATCACTGATCCCGACGCTCTCTATTTCGCCATGGCGCGTGGCACCACCGACGCGCCGGCCATGGAGATGACGAAGTGGTTCGACACCAACTACCACTACATCGTCCCGGAGCTGCATCGCGACCAAGGGTTCCGCCTCGCCGGCACCAAGCCCGTGGAGCACTTCCTTGAAGCCAAGGCGCTCGGCATTCACACCCGCCCCGTGCTGGTTGGCCCGCTCACCTGGCTCAGCCTCGGCAAGGCCAAGGATGATGGCCTCGATCCATTGTCGCTGCTCGACGCCGTGCTGCCGGTCTACGCTGAGCTGCTGGCGACGCTGAAGGCCACCGGCGCGGACTGGGTGCAGATCGACGAGCCGATCCTCGTGCTCGATCTCAACGATGCACAACGCCGCGCCTTCCGCCACGCCTATGAGGTGCTGGCGCCGATCGCCCCGAAGATCATGCTCGCCACCTATTTCGGCAGGCTGCTCGACAACACGGAACTCGCAGCAACACTCCCGGTCGCGGGCCTGCATGTCGACCTCGTGCGCGCGCCGGAGCAACTGACGGCCGTGCTCGCCGCGCTGCCGGGCGACAAAGTGCTTTCGGTTGGCGTGATCGACGGCCGCAACATCTGGCGTGCCGATCTCGACAAGCAGCTCGCGCTTGCGAGCAAAGCCTGGGACAAGGTCGGCAAGGATCGGCTGGAGATCGCGCCGTCGTGCTCACTGCTGCATAGCCCGGTCGATCTCGATGCCGAAACCGATCTCGACGCCGAATTGAAGAGCTGGCTTGCCTTCAGCAAGCAGAAGCTCGAAGAAGTCGCGGCGCTCACTTCTGCAATGCAGCAGGGGCGCGGAGCGGCGAGGGAGGCGTTCAACGCCAGTCAATCGGCGGCCACCTCCCACCGCCAATCGCCACGCATCCACAAGTCGGCCGTGAAACACCGGAGTGCCGAAGCACTGCCGCTCGATCGCCCGAGCCCTTTCCCCGCGCGCCGCGACCAGCAGCGCAACCGGTTCAAGCTGCCGATCTTCCCCACCACGACCATCGGCTCGTTCCCGCAGACCAGCGACGTTCGTGAGATGCGCGCCGCGTTCAAGCATGGTCGCATCGATCAGCCGGCCTATGAGAGTTTCCTTGAAGCCGAGACCGAGAAGGCTGTCCGCATCCAGGAACGCCTCGGGCTCGATGTACTCGTCCACGGCGAGTTCGAGCGTAACGACATGGTGGAATATTTCGGCGAGCAACTCGACGGCTTCGCGTTCACCAAGAATGGCTGGGTGCAGTCCTACGGCTCACGCTGCGTGAAACCGCCGGTGATCTATGGCGATGTCTCGCGCCCGGCACCGATGACGGTGCGTTGGTCCCAATACGCCGCCTCGCTCACCGACCGTCCGATGAAGGGGATGCTGACCGGCCCCGTGACCATTCTGCAGTGGAGCTTCGTGCGCGTCGACCAGCCGCGTTCCGAGACCTGCCGGCAGATCGCCCTCGCCATCCGTGATGAGGTGCTTGATCTCGAGAAGGCCGGGATCGGCATCATCCAGATCGACGAGCCGGCGCTGCGCGAGGGCTTGCCGCTTCGGCATCGCGACTGGGCGGCGTATCTCCGCTGGGCCGTCGACTGCTTCCGCATCACGGCTTCGGGCGTTGCCGACGACACGCAAATCCACACCCACATGTGCTACGCCGAGTTCAACGACATCATGCCGTCGATCGCCGAGATGGACGCCGACGTCATCTCCATCGAGACCTCGCGCTCCGACATGGAGCTACTCGAGGCCTTCCGCGACTTCCGTTATCCGAACGAGATCGGCCCCGGTGTGTGGGACATCCATTCGCCGCGCGTGCCGAGCCAAGGCGACATGGAAGCTTTGATGCGCAAGGCAGCCACCGACATTCCTCGCGAGCAGCTCTGGGTCAATCCCGACTGCGGCCTCAAGACTCGTGCGTGGCCCGAGGTAGAAGCGACACTGGAGCACCTTGTCGAAACTGCACGCTCATTGCGGGCCGCTTGATACGTTCGCAACAGCAGTCACAGTGGTGAGCGCGTCGTCGGTCAGGCGGTCGCCGCCACTATGGGCGCTCAGGGTCGACACCAAGATATCGGATCGGCGCATCGTCAGATAACCTGGCGCTGAAGAGTCTTCGACATGAGAAGTTTCGGGTCCCTCAATTCCGAGTTCCGGTGACTTCAGGAATGGTGGAAGCGGGGTTTGGCGCCTATCGGCGATCAGGTTGCCGTGGGTGCTTCGCAAGGTAGGCATCGACGTGTCTCGCGATCTCCGGAAAGAGAAAGCGCAGCAACGGCAGAACGTCGGTGTTGGGAGAAACCCCCGCGTCACCCGCCGCCATACGCCCACGGATGGTACGGCGGCGTCTCGCCCAAGTGCCCTTGGCATCCTCGGCGGCGAGCAGCGCGTCGCGCCCGTAAACCCTCACTGCCGCGCCAAACGCGGCGAGCAGGTCCTCGTTTCGTTCGGCGATGTGGTGGGCAACCTGGATGAGCTTAGTGAACTCCCAGCCGATCGGCTTTCCCTGGCGTGCGCTCAGAATGGCATTCAGGAGCGATGTAACCTTGCGATCGAGTTCGCGCGGAACATCGATGCCCTCGGCCGCGAGAGCCTGCCGCAGGTCAACCCAGGCATCATCGTGCTCATGACGTTCGGCGTAGAGAGGTCCGAGTTCGAGCCAGCGCTCAACGAACGCGTTTCTAAGGCTTTCGACGCGAAGCGAGACATCAAGATCAAGTTCTTCCTGGACCGCTTTGCGCGCCCCATCATGATCGTAGAAGAAGGCGCGTTGGGCGGCTCGGTCGAGTGTGAGCCGCTCGAACGGCACAAGCGCTTCAGCCCAATCGCCCGCCAAGTTCGCGTCGTCCCGAAAGGCGGTCCGGTAGTAGCACCGGACGTGGAGCTTTCGGGACCTTTCCGACAGCTCGGTGGTCTCGTCGTCGACGACTAGGAGATTGGCGTTGTTAGAGAAGAGCATGTCATCGGTCGTCATGCGTCGGTACTCAGGGTCGAAGCTTCCCATGACCCAGATGAGGAGCCCGCCCTCCTCCCGATAGAACTCGCGGCGGCCCAGTACGACGTCGAGGAAAGTCGTCGACAGCTGAATTTCGAATGCGAGGCGCTGCCCGCCGAGCCTGCATTGGACATCTGGTCGTCGATAGTGCGACGTGACCTCCGACGACCACGTCTTCTCCTCGGCGATATCGGAATACGCCGGATCTGCACCGAGGCTGCGGGACAGCAGGCCCTTGATCCGCCGGTGAGCGTCACTCTCGCGCAACCCATGATATTTTCGGGCTCGGATCTGCTCCTGCGAGAGCATGCCGCGCGTGACCGCGCAGTCGGCGTCCGACACATGCCGAAAGAAGAAATGCTTCTGTCGATTGCCGACTAGGTAGACCGGCTGGTGGCACAGCGCACAGATGAAATGCGGATCGGTCACAAGGCTCTCCCGCACCTGTTGCCGCCTCACGATCATCTCGTCGTAACGATGCGATGCGATGAAGCTCGTCACGTCGATAACCTCTCCCGTTCGCTTGTGGATCACCTCCTCAATCGCGGGGTCGGGCACGCTGAGGGCCACGGCCAGAGGGTCGAAAGTGACATTGCCGTTGCTCATGCGCCCTTACCTGACGACTTCTCCACCTGGTGCAGGGGTTGACCACCCTGCCCTGCCCGTCTGTTTGGCAGAGGCCCTTGACTGTCGGTCAACGGTCGAACCCGCCGGCCATCTTCTAAGGAACACCTAAGCCAAGAAGGAACTGCTCGCGGTTGAGGGATGCGCCCTGCGTGGCGCCGACTGCCTCTTGAAGGAGGGCGACCACGACCCTACGCGCCAGGCGGCGAGCTCGGAACCGGTCCACACTCGAGATCGCTGCCATCGGCCGGCCGTGTACGTAGGCACTGCGGAGATCGAATAGCGCCTGATACTCCGACGCTGCAGCACCATCCCCAAGAATTGTGGCCACGCGGTATGCCATGACATCGGTCACGCGATGTTTTGTTCGAGGATCTCCCTTAGGCTTCTTCCCGTAATCCGACTTTAGGCCAAGGGAGGCCTCGATAACCGTAAGATGCGCGATGAATTCGTCGATACCGTGGGCGTGATAGGCTCGGACGAGAAAGTGCAGAACCGGCACCTCAAACAGCTGCGAGCCTAAGGCCTGTGACAGGTCACTCCAGGACGCGTCGGTGACCCAATCTCGAAGATCGACCTTGCTGTCGGATGTCGCAAATCTCGCGGGCTCCTCGACCTCGACGGGCTCGCCTGTGGCATAGTCATGGTAAATGTTGGGAACAAGGGTAAGGGCATCCTCAGATGGAAGCGCCTTCAACGAAACGCAAAGATCGTCGCTGATCGAGTAGACCCAGGGAGTCCGAAAGCCGCGCCAGTCGACCTCCTGGGCCTCGGACCAGTCCTCCCAGGGTGCGAGCAGGATCAGGAACAGAACCTGCTCAACAATCGTGGGAAACCGACTTTCGTGCGCCTCGATTGCTCCAAGGTCGCCCATGACTTGATACATGAAGGGGCTCGTCCGCTCGCCTGGTTCTGTCGTGATGGGCAGTGACTCCTCCACGATCAACCAATGGAATTGAGACAGCCTGTCCCAGTCGATGCGTCGACCGGGAAAAGCGCGCGCGAGGCGGGGCGCGTCGGCCACCACCTGCAGGTCCGACGCGCTGAATTGCTTTAGTCGGTGCCCACCGAAGGTCAGCTCGGGAGGATCGTTCGCCCAATCGAGAGGGCACAGATGCACAACCTTCGCGGTGCCGGCGGTCAACGTGCCGTGCAGAAGCGCGGCGGCCTCCCCAGCTGGGAGCGCGAGGTCGCGCTTGCCTTCAGGAAGGTAGACTGGGCACCCGAGCGATCGAAGGATTTCCGAGAGGGTAAAGCTGAACCAGAACTTGGAGCCGCCCTCATAGCTCTCGATGCAGATCGCCTTGAGACGAAGAAACTCCGGCATCTCGAAACTATTGTCCGGCCGCGGGCCCTTGAAAGCCCACAGGTCGGAGACGGCGTCGATGACCGCTTGAGGAGCCTCATTGTCCATGCTTGGCGTTCGTGCCTCGATCATGCGATCACCTCAGCATGCTATAGCTAAAGGTCTGGGCGAGCAGTTGGGATCTCGGCTGCAAGACTGGACCTGGAAGCGTTGAAGTTGGAAATAAGCTCGGGCACCGCCCGGAAGCGCTATCGGGCGATTTTTTCGCAAATGCTCTGACGGATTTAGACTGTTGTTGATCGAAGCGTAATGAACAGGGGGACGGCATAGCCGAGTCTATCATCCATGGGTCCTTCCCGAAGGACTGGCCAGCGATCAAGGACGCACTTTCCGGCGACGTCCACGAGGACGCGTGGGCCGAGGCTGCCAATGTCGTCCTGAGGGGGCGTCTTAAGCGGCTGTATTTCGACCCTATCCACCGCCTTACTCGCGAACCTGGCGAGCGCGGACAGGGAGAGGGTTTCGCGATCCTGACGATCCAGTGCGCTGTGCTCGAGTTTCTCGCCGCGCTGCGAAAAGGGTGGCGCTTCAAACTGGGGCACGGCCAGCATGGGAAAGACTACTTCTATGGCAATAGCAAACTGCTCTACACGGGCTTTCTTGTTGAGCAGGAGCCGTTCTCGGCGGCGTTTACGACCGAGCAGCGAGCCATCGAATTCTACACCGAGGTTCGTTGCGGTCTTGTCCACGAAGGGCAGACGAAGAACTCCTGGAGAATATGGCGCGGGCAGATGTCAGACCCACTGATCGACTTCGACAAGAAGGCGATCTATCGCGATGTCATGCAGCGACAGATCGAGGCGTACCTTGACAGCTACTGCGGTGAACTGGCGTCGACGAATGAATTGCAGGCTGCATTCATCCGAAAATTCGACCATCTTCATCAGAACACGGCGCCACCGACCACTGCGGCATAGGCCGTCGAAATGCTTGGGGGCCGATGCGGTCTTTTCAGCGCGGACGGCCGGCGCTATGGCAACTCGATGCCAATTTCAGCGGCAGGCGGCGGCGCTTTCCCCCGCCGCGCCGAAACTCCTGTCCCCGCGGGCCTGTGGGTGATAGGCTTGCCTATCGGTAAGTCCCGTGCCGGGCGGCATCCTGCGTCCGGCCCTCCTGCCAAAGGACTTGCCGGTGACGACCTCCAAGACCATCGCCATTCCCCCGAATGCCCGGGCTCGCCGGGGCGTGCGCCTCGCCGCCAACCTGGCGACCGAGAGCGAGGACGCGGTGGACCTGCGGCCAGCCGCGCTGCAGCGGCCGCCGCGCCCGGTTCAGGCGCAGCCGGCGCATCGCTACAAGGTCGGCGAGCGGCTGCATCTGGGTACCGGCGGCTATTCGATGGCCCGCGCCGCGGCGGCCTGCAAGGTGATCGCGCTGCTGCCCTATGAGGGGCGCGGCGCCCTGCTCTACCGGGTCCGCAGCGACGCGGAATCGTTCGAGCGCGTCGTCAGCGAAGCCGATCTCAACCGCGGCTGACGCTCCGCAGGGCCCCGGCGCGAAACGCTCAGTAATGCACGGGCGGGCGCGGCTGGGCGGCGGCCGAGGGCGAGAGAGTGGCGCGGAGCCAGGCGACGGTCAGAAGCACGGCGAGCAGCAGCGGCGCGAGCATGGCAACCTCCTCGGACTTGGATGGGTGGCGTTTGCTGCCCGGCGGCTGAACGCTTCCTGAATGCCCGGCTGAACGGACGTTCAGGCGGCGCGCATGACCCGCCCGATCGCCTCGTCCAATGCCTGCAGGAAGGCACTGCGGTCCTTGGCCGTAAACGAGGCATTGAGCCCACGGCTCTCGCCGGTCTCGCGCAGATGCTGGTTCAGCTCGCGCATGGCGAGCGCCATGCCGATCGAATCCGGGGTGAACGGCCTCCCGGTCGGCCGGAGCACCAGCGCCCCCCTGGCGAGCGCCCTGCCCGCCAGCGGAATATCGGCCGTCACCACGATGCTGCCCGCGGTCGCACGCTCGACGATCCAGTCATCCGCCGCATCGGCGCCCTGCGGCACCAGCACATGCACCACCATCGGATCGCGCGACGGCCGCAGCCCGAAATTGGCGACCAGCGTCACCTTGATGTTGCGGCGGGCAGCAACGCGGAGGATTTCGTCCTTGACCGGACAGGCATCGGCATCGACGAAGATTTCGGGCGCGGGCATGTGGGGTGTTTAGCGCGCGCCGGGGGCGCCGTCAGGACTCCTCGCCCGTTTACCGGCGGATCGGCCGCAGGCTGGTGGAGGGGCAGCACCGGACCGCGTCCACTGTGCCCTTGGAGTTGTCCCTGAACTTACGCCCCCAACACCCTGCCCCGCCTGCGCTCCTGCCGCTTCCCCAGCCGCCTGTTCGACACCTGATCCGTCGCCCTTCGCGGCGGCGCTATGTTGTGCGCATCCCCCTCGCGGGAGCGAGATCATGACGAGTGATCGCGAGAAGGGACTGTCGGGCCGCTGCGTTTCGTGCGCCGGCGGGGGTCTTGTGACGCGTTCCGGGCGGATGCCCAAATGCCCACAGGCCGCAAATCCCGGCCTCCGGGGCGGCTTGCCGTCCCATACACAAAGCCACGGGACGACGATCTGCCCCGGAGCGCTCTGCCTTCAGCCGAAACCGGGTCGCCGGCCGCTTTCGCTCGCCCGCGCTTCCGATTAGCCTCGCGCCAGGAGAAAGCCCATGCCCCGCCTGACCCCATTCGAGCGCATCACCATGGCCGTGGAGGCGCAGATCCCGCTGGTGCGCGCCATGGAGGCGGCGCTCGGCCGGGAGGAGGCCCACAGACTGGTCCGCGCCGCGCTCGACAAGACCAACCGCGCGATGGTGGCCAAACGCGGGGCGCTGCTCGATATCCCGACGCTGGCGGACGAATTCGCCGGATTCGGCGAGGGGGTGCGCTACGAGTTCACCACGCTCGAGCAGACTGAAACGACGCTCCGGAACGAGGTTACACATTGCGACTATGCCGAGTTCATGGAGCGCATCGGGGCGCGCGATCTCGGCCAGCTGCTGATCTGCGACGGCGATTACGCCATGGCCGACGAGCTCGGCCTGACGCTCGAGCGCACCACCACCTGCATGGCGGGCGATGGCCACTGCAATTTCTGTTACCACGTCAAGGGGACCGCGGGGACCGCGGGATCGTCCTAGCCGGAACTGTCGTCGCTCGGCCATGTTGATGGCGTATAGGCCCGCCAACCAAGCAAGGAGCCCGCGATGGACCCGATTCTGAGCACCGAGGAATACGAGCAGCGCATCCGCGAACGCGCCGAGCAGCTGTGGGAAGAAGCCGGCCGCCCGGAAGGCGACAGCGACCATTTCTGGTTCATGGCGCAGCGCGCCTTCGATGCCGAGCACCCCGAATATGCCCACCGGCACGCCGGCGATCCGCAGCCGACGAGCCCGGTGGAAGAGCCGCACCAGGTGCTGGGCGAGAACGGCTGAGGCCTACACCGCCTCCCACGGCTCCAGCACGACCTTGCCGCACATGCCGCTCTCCTGCAGCGCGAAGGCCTGCTGGACGTCGGCGAGCTTCATGCGGTGGGTCATGAGCCGGTCGAGCAGCGGCCGGGCCAGCCGCAGGCGTTGCGCCATCTCGGCGCCATGCCTCATATGGTTCCAGTGCCAGGCGCCATAGATCTCGATGCCCTTGCCGGTGATGCGGTTGACCGGGATGCTGCCCGACCAGGTGACGAACGCCACCCTGCCCCGCGGCCGGACCAGTTCGATCACTGCCGGCGGCGCGACTTCGACGTTCGACGTCTCGACCAGCGCATCGGCGCCGTAGCCGCCGGTGAGTTCGCGAACGCGGGCGGCGGTTCCCGGATCGCGCGGGTCGAGTACGTGTTCCGCGCCCAGCGCCCGGGCGAGGTCGACGCGATAGGGCTGGAACTCCAACGCGATCACGCGCGCCCCGATGGTGCGGGCATTGACGATGGCGCCGAGACCCACCGCGCCGCAGCCGGAAACGACGACCGTGTCGGCGGCGCTCACGTCCATGCGCCGGAGCGCCGTGAAGGTGGGGCCGAGGGCGCACATCGCCATGGCGGCGTATTTGAGCTCGATGTCGTCGGGCACCTTCCAGAGCAGGTAGTCCGGCTTGAGGGTGTACTGCATGTAGGAGCCCTTGCCGCCGGCCGAGCCGGTTTCGCCCAGGATGTCGCGCTGGCTGGTGCAGTGGATATGCTCGCCGCTGACACAAGCTGGGCATTTGCCGCAGCCCCAATGCGGCATGACCACGACGCGGTCGCCGGCTTTGACCAGCGCGGAGTCCGCCGCATCGTCGACGACGCCGACGGATTCGTGACCGAGCTCGCGGGCCGGATCGCCTTTGCGCCAGCCCTGCCATTCGGTGCACATGGGCACTGCGAGGTTCCTGACGCGCACGATATCGCCGCGGGCCTGCGGATCGGCGATCTCGACGATCGCCGCCTCGCGCACGCCCCGAATTTCCACCATCTGCACGGCGTTCCCTCCAGCTCCCTTGCGCCACGATGCAAATGCGGGCTGAACTTGCAAGCGGCCGATCAGCAAAACTTCGCCTTCCCGGCGTCACACCGTGGCGTTAGCCTGCCCGCTCCCACCAAGAGGAGATCATCATGCCCACCAGCCGCCTCAACCCCTATCTGAGCTTCAAGAACAATGCCCGCGAGGCCATGGAATTCTACAAGACCGTCTTTGGCGGCGAGCTGACGCTGAGCGATTTCGGCGACATGGCGATTGCGCCCGAGGAAAAGACCCTGGTCATGCACGGCCAGCTGGTGGTCGATAATGGCTACTGGCTGATGGGCTCGGATACCCCCGCCAATATGGGCGAACCGCGCCCGAACGGCGCCGTCTCGCTCTCGGGCGACGACGAAGCCTCGCTCAAAGCGTACTGGGACAAGCTCGCGGTCGGCGGCAACGTGTTCATGCCGCTCGAGAAGGCACCCTGGGGCGATAGTTTCGGCATGCTGGCCGACAAGTTCGGCGTGCAGTGGATGGTCAACATCGCCGGTACGCCGCAGGGCTGATCGCCCGCAATGTGCAACGACTACGAGCAGCACGTCAGCGCTGCCGCCTATGCCGAGGCCGTCCGGCAGTTCGACCTGAGCTCCTCCGAGCCGGCCGAACTGCCTGAGGCCGACGATATCAGGATCGGCGACATGGGTCCGGTGATCCGTGCCGCCGGCAATGGCGTCGAAATCGTGCCGATGAAGTTCGGCTGGCCGCCGCCGCGGCCCAAGGCCGGGCCCGTGTTCAACTTCAAGTCGGACAACCGGCATTTCGAGCAGTCGCGCCGCTGCCTGATCCTGGTATCGGGCTTCTTCGAGTTCACCGGTACGAAATATCCCAAGGCCAAGCACCGCTTCAGCCTCAAGGATTCGCCGGTGATGGCCATTGCCGGCCTATGGTCGGAGGCCGAGGATGGGAGCCTGAGCTTCACCATGCTCACCACCGAACCGGGCCCCGACGTGGCGCCCTACCACGACCGGCAGGTCTGTGTGCTGGCGCCGAAGGACTGGGCTGCGTGGCTGTTTCTCAACGGGCCCGAGAGCGAGCTCTTGAAGCCGCTGCCGGCCGGCACGCTGGTGGTCGAGACGGTGCGCGGAGAAGCGCCCTGACCCGGCGTTGGCTGTTCCTCGATTTCGAGGCGTCCTCGCTCAGCAAGCAGAGCTATCCGATAGAGATCGGCTGGGTGGAGGAGGATGGCAGCGGCGAGGCCCACCTCATCCGCCCCGCGCCCGACTGGACGGAGTGGGACGAACGCGCGGCCGCGATCCACGGCATCACGCGCGAGCAACTTGCCGCCGAGGGCGAGCTGGTCGAGACGGTTTGTGCCCGACTGGTCGAGCTCGCGGCGACGCATCGCCTGCTGGCCAGCGCCCCGTCATGGGACGGCCATTGGCTGTCGATGCTGCTCCGGGCCACCGGCCGGCCACGCCATTTGATCCGCTTGGAGGACACGGAGGTCGCGTTCAACGATGCCGCGGGGCGGCGTGGGCAGCACGCCGCGGCCCTCGTCGCTCTGGCTCGCGCGGAGGTCGGAGCCTCGGCCCCGGCGCATCGTGCCCTCGCCGATGCCCGCCGTGAATGGTCGATCTGGCGGGCCATTGTAGAGGGCCTGTGATGCCAAAACTCTCGGCCGGATTGCTGCTCTATCGTCACGCCGCGGCTGGTCCGGAGGTACTTCTGGTCCATCCGGGCGGCCCGTTCTGGGCCAAGAAGGACGAGGCCGGCTGGTCGATCCCCAAGGGTCTCGTCGAGGCAGGCGAGGACGTGGCCGCTGCCGCGATCCGCGAATTTGGCGAGGAGGTCGGCCCGCCGCCGCCCGGCACCCCGGTGCACCTCGGCACGCTGCCGCCCGCCAGCGGCAAGACGATCACGGTCTTCGTGCTCGAGGGCGATTTCGATGCGACACAGATCAAATCCAATCTCATCGAGATCGACTGGCCACCGCGTTCGGGCCGCAAGCTGACGATCCCGGAGATCGATCGCGCCGCATGGTTCGACCTCGACAGGGCCGGCACAAAACTGCACGTGGCGCAGCGCGGTATCGTTGCCATGCTGCGCAACCACTTGAAATTTCGGCGAAACGAGGGCATCTGATGCGCCATACGCTTCGCTACCGTCTCGCGCTATCTGACGGCTCGGTAATTCCGGCCAGTGATCTCCTGAGAAATGTGAACGTCGCCGGCCGGCATGTCGCCACCGGAATCGCCTCTCAAGGACTCTCAAAATGGTCGATGGCACCGTGAAATTCTTCAACACCACCAAGGGCTATGGCTTCATCCAGCCGGACAATGGCGGCAAGGACGCGTTCGTCCACATCTCCGCCGTCGAGCGTTCGGGCCTCACCACCCTCAACGAGGGCCAGAAGGTGAGCTACGAGCTTGAGACCGGCCGCGACGGCAAGATGTCGGCGGTCAAGCTCAAGGCTCTCTGAGCCTCAGCCTGTTGAATGCGCGAAGGGCCCCGGCGACGGGGCCCTTTGTTTTTGGAACCATGTGGCCGGTCGCCCATTGGGCGCTCGAGCGAACCGGAACCCTCTCCCATGCGTCCACTGCATCTCCTCGCCATCGCACCTGCCCTGCTGCTCGCCGCCTGCGGCGGAGGCAATCCGCCTCCCGCCCCAGCGTCGTCGGCGGCGCCCGCGCCCGCCGCTACCGCCAAAGCCGCGACGCCTGCTCCGGCAAGCGACGATGCGCTCAAGCCGCTGTTCGGCACCTGGGCGCTCGATCCGGCGCAATGCACCGGCCCGGTGCTCAAGATCAGCAAGGCGAAGTTCGAGGGCGACAAGGCGAGTTGTGATATTTCTGGCTATGCCGACAATGCCGACGGCAGCTACACGGCCGACATGAATTGCGGCGGGACGGCCGAGAAGGTCCAGATGCGCCCGATCTTCGCGCCGACTGGCGAAGGCATCGACCTGATCTACCTCAACCGCAACAACCTCGCGTCGGAAGTACTGCGCTGCGAGGCAGCAGCGGATTAGCGGCGGCGGTCGCGCCAGCGGCGGCGGAGGTTTGCGAGCCAGCGCTGCAGGCGCACGAGGCTATTGCCGACGGGGCCGCGCAGCGGCGGGATGTCGACCGCCAGCACCAGCAGGCCCAACGGCAGCATCCAGAGCCCGAGTACCGGCAGGAAGCTGAAAATACCGCCCACGATCAGCAGCAACCCGAGCGGGATACGGATCAGCTGCATGCGCGGCTGGCGCACCCAGCGCAGAAATCCCGCAGAGGCCGGGACCTGACGCCCGATACGCTCGAACTGGCGGTCAAGCCGCGCATCAGGGCTGCTCATCAACGCTCCATCGCTCATGGTTCCGATATGGTCCGTCCGCGTCGCGGCGCAAGGGCCGGAACTGGCAGGGACGTTGCGCCGTTTCGGACGAAACAGGAGATTCCACCATGGGCTGGCTCAACCAAATCCATGATCGCGATACGCGGCGCCTGGCGCGCAGCCTGCGGGCCAGCGCGTACCAGACGGGCGACCTCGCCCAGGACTACGCCGGCGCCTTCGCGCGCCGCGCCGGCCGCCTCGCCGGTCGCGCCGCCCGCAGCTTCGCCGACTATAGCGGCCGCGAGGGCGCCATCGTCGCCCGGCAGGCCCGCGAGCTCGGCGAGAGCTACGGCAGCAGCTTCGCCGATCGTGCGGGAACCATCGCGGCGCAGGCGGCCGACCGGTTCGATCACTACCGGCACCATGAGGGCAATGCGCTGGCGCGGCAGGCCTCGGGACTCGCCCACGATTACGCCGGCGAGTTCGCCGAGAGGGCCGGAGCCATCGCCGGCCGCACGGCAAGGCGGGTCGCCGATTACAGCCGCCACGAGGGCGCGGTTCTCGCGCGCGAGGCGGCGGCGCGAGCCACGCGCTTCGGGCGGGCCATGCAGGCCGATCCGCTGCCGGTGGTCGTCGGCGCGGTCGGCGTGGTGCTGCTCGCCAATCTTCTGCTGGGCCGCCGGCACTGACAACGCGATCTTAACCGCGATGCGGCATCGTCCGGAGCGTACTAGCTCCGGAGCAGGTCTTGTTTCGCGTACTGCCCGTGCTGGCTGCTGTTGCAGCGGCCCCGTTGCTTGCCGGTTGTGGTCTCAATCCGTTCGGCGCCTTTCTGTCGCCCACCGATTGCATGACCCGCGTCATGTATTTCGAGTCCAACCGCTCGTCGGCGGAAGGCATGCTCGCCGTCGGCACGGTGGTGATGAACCGGGTCAACGATCCAGCCTTCCCGCATACGGTCTGCGGTGTCGTGGGACAGCGCAACCAGTTCGCCGATGGTGCCCTGTGGAAGCCGATGAAGGAAGGACGCAGCCTCGAGCTGGCCCGCCAGATGGCCGAGAAGGTGCTGCGCGGCTACCGCCATCCCGGCGTGGGCAATGCCAAGTACTTCCACACCGAGGGCTACACCTTCCCCTACACCAACATGCACTACACGTGGGTGGCGGGCGGCAACGCGTTCTACGAGAAATACTAAGCGCAGGATCGTGCAATCCGGCCCGGCCGGATTGCGTTATGGTCCCGCGGGTCTAGATTCCCCCGCGACCGGAGATGCGCCATGGCCGACACGCCCGAGGACAGCAAGCTCACCCAGACCAAATCGCGCTGGGCGCAACTGGGCAAGTTCCTGACCGGCCACACCTCGCGCCCCGAGGACGACCGGCTGCCGCCGGGCCAGCACCTCGTCCGCAACTGGCCGATCCTCGATCTGGGGCAGACGCCGCGCGTCGCCAAGGAAGTCTGGCGCCTCGACATCATGGGCGCCGTCGAGCATCCGACGACGTGGACGTGGCATGAGCTGATGTCGGCGCCGCAGTCGCACAAGCTCAGCGACATCCACTGCGTCACCAGCTGGTCGCGCTACGACAACAACTGGGACGGCGTGACGACGCATGATTTGATGGAAGCGGTGCAGCCCAAGCCGGAGGCGACCCATGTGCTGCTGACCAGCCATGACGGCTACACCACCAACCTGACGCTCGAGGATTTCTCGTCCCCCGAGGCGCTGCTGGCCCATTCGTGGGAGGGCCAGCCGCTGGAGCTCGATCATGGCGGGCCGGTGCGGCTGGTGGTGCCGCACCTGTATTTCTGGAAGAGCGCGAAATGGATCCGGCGGATCGAGTTCGCGACGCACGACCATCCCGGCTTCTGGGAAGTGCGCGGCTATCACAACCACGCCGACCCCTGGCTGGAAGAACGCTACTCCTGAGCCCGCTGCGCCTGGCCGATCGAGCCCCTCGTGGATCGACCGGCCCGGCGTGCCGCACGCTTACTTCGTGAAGTCGGACTTGCCGACCGGAACGCCGTTCATGCGCAGGATGTCGTAGGCCGTGGTGATGTGGAACCAGAAGTTCTGCTGGGCCCGGCCGAGCAGGTATTCCTGCCCGCTCTGGACGAAATCCTGGCCGTTGCGCTTGAGCGTGATCGGCTTGTCCTCGCTGCCGTCGATATCGGCGGGCTGGAACGTCGCCAGGTAGTCGAGCGCCTTCTTCACCCGGCCCTTGAGGTCCTCGAAGCTCTTCTCGTCGTCCGGCCAGGACGGCAGGTCGCGGCCGGCGAGGCGCGCGGCTGCACCCTTGGCGTGGTCGGTGGCGTTCTGGATCTGGAAGCTCAGCGGCGCCATGTCCCAGTAGAGGCGCTGGTTGACCAGCGTATCGACCTTGAACTTGCGCTCGGTGGCGAAGGCCTCGGCCTTTTCGAGCTGCGCGAGCAGATTGGTGAGCTGGCGGGTGAAGACCCCGACCGAAACGGCATACATCGACGGCATGACAAATCCATTTGCTGAGACGGCCTGAAGCGGCCCGAGGCGGCTGCCGATGGATGGGCTCCCCCCTTCCATCGTCAATCGGCGATGATTTGCACCAAAGTCGCTGGCAACGCAACGGCGGGGCGGAGGAAATTAGGGCCGCGTTAACGCCCGTTAACTAGTCTTGCCGGCAGATTTCGGAGACTCGCGACGTGGCTACCATTACCGGCGCCGACTTCATGGACGACATCCTCTCGGGCACCCAGCAGCTGCAATCGCTGGTGGGCCAGGCGGACCAGTACTTCAAGGGCAGCGACGGCAAGATGCATACGGCCGGCTCATTCAAGGGCATGGACGGCAAGTACCACTCCAAGGGCTCGTTCTACGGCCGCGACGGCTACTACCACGTGCAGGGCGCCTTCCTCGGCAACGACCGCAAATACCACTTGCAGGGCTCGTTCATGGGCAAGGACAACAACTGGTACATCAAGGGCTCGTTCCTGGGCAAAGACGGCGCCTACCACGGTCCGAACTCGAAGCTGCAGGCCAACGGCACCTACAAGGCCAACCAGACCGACCAGTTGCTGCAGACGCTCGAAAACTCCAACGCCATCAGCTGAGCTTCCGCCGCCGGAAATAAAGGGGCCACAGTCCCGTTTCCGGAACTGTGGCCCTGGGAAGCGCCCGCCGCACTGTTGAGGGCTTGGGGGCAGCGGCAGACGCCTCGCGGTTCACCGGTGCATGGGTCGTTTGCAGAAATCCAGCGAACGAGTGAAAGATGGACTATCGGCCCGGCATTAAAAGGGCCCTTCACTCACGTGTGATGTTCATGAAGGAGTTTTCATCCGGGTTGCCCGCCTGAAGCAAAGCCCCTAAGAGAGCACCGCAACGTCCCCGGACGCTGCCGGGGCAAGGAAAGATCCGAATGGACATCATTACCCCCCCGCCGGCGCCGCAGAAGGCGTTCAAGGACCCGACCGAGGCCTGGGCCTACGTCGCCGAACTCTACCACCGCAACACCAGCTTCATCCACGAGCACCTGGTCGGCCTCAGCAATGGCCACGTGCCCAAGGGCCGCGTGCGCGCCTTCTATCCGGAGGTGCAGGTCACCTCGCGCAGCTACGGCAAGACCGATTCCACGCTGGCCTATGGCTACCTGCATACGCCAGGCGTCTACCGCACGACGATCACCGCGCCCGATCTGTTCAAGAATTACCTGATCCAGCAGTTCTCCGTGATCCTGCGCAATCACGGCGGCACCATCGACGTCGGCGAATCCGCGACGCGCATCCCGCTGCATTTCGCCATCGGCACCGACGAGCGCATCGACGGCAGCGCCCTCAACGATCTGCAGATCCCGCTGCGCGACCTGTTCGACGTGCCCGACCTGCAGGACACCGACGACGAGATCGCCAACGGCACCTTCGTGCCGCCGCCGGGCGGCCCCTACCCGCTCGCGCATTTCACCGCGCCGCGCGTCGACTATTCGCTCTACCGGCTCAGCCATTACACCGGCACCGAGGCGGAGCACTTCCAGAACTTCGTGATCTTCACGAACTATGGCTTCTATGTCGACGAGTTCTGCCGGCTGTCCAAGCAGTACATGGCGGAGGGCCATCCCGACTACGAGGCCTTCATCGAGCCGGGCAATTTCATCACGCACAATACCCGCCTCGGCGGCGGTACGACGGGCACGCCGGCATCACGCGCGCCGCAGATGCCCGCCTACCACCTCAAGATGAGCAATGCGCGGGGCATCACCTTCGTCAATATCGGCGTCGGCCCGTCCAACGCCAAGACCATCACCGACCACGTGGCAGTGCTGCGCCCGCATGCCTGGATCATGCTGGGCCACTGCGCGGGCCTGCGCAATTCGCAGGAGCTGGGCGACTACGTGCTCGCGCACGCCTATCTGCGCGAGGACCACGTGCTCGACGCGGACGTCCCGGTGACGGTGCCGATCCCGGCGCTCGCCGAAGTGCAGGTGGCGCTCGAGCAGGCGGTGGCCGAGATTACCCATCTGGAGGGCATCGAGACCAAGCGCATCATGCGCACGGGGACAGTGGCGACGTTCGACAACCGCAACTGGGAGTTGCGCGACCAGGCCGAGATCACCCGCCAGCTCAGCCAGTCGCGCGCCGTGGCCCTCGACATGGAATCGGCCACCATCGCAGCCAATGGCTTCCGTTTCCGCGTCCCGTACGGCACGCTGCTGTGTGTCTCGGACAAGCCGCTGCATGGCGAATTGAAGCTGCCGGGCATGGCGTCGGATTTCTACCGCACGCAGGTCAACCGGCATCTGTTGATCGGCATGCGCTCGATGGAAATCCTGCGCAACCAGCCACCCGAGAAACTGCACTCGCGCAAGCTGCGTTCGTTCGCCGAGACGGCGTTCCAGTAGCGGCTAGAGCGGCTCGTAGTCGATCTCGAGGAATTTCTCGACTTCGCGGTTCCAGCGGTCCTGCACGAAGGCGACGTGCCGGGGGTGGCGGTCGTACCCCTCGTAGGCGGCCTTGTCGGCGAATTCCATCGAGAAGCCGAAGCGGTAGTCGTTCTTGGGACTCACTTGCCGCAGCTGCTCGAATTTCTCGACGCCCGGGATTTTCTCCAGCGCCACGCGCGCATCGCGCAGGAAGGCCTTTTCCATCAGCGAGCCATGCGCGTGGTTGAGACTGAAGATGACGGTGTGCCGGATCATGCGCCAGCCTCCGCCGCAACGGCTTCGCTGGCGGCAATCGCCGCCATGTTGACGACGCCGCGGCTGGTGGTGGAGGGCGCGAGGATGTGGGCGGGGGCCCGCGGACCCATCAGGATGGGGCCCACGGCGAGCCCATTGGTCATTTCCTTGAGCAGGGTCATCGACAGGTTGGCACTTTCGAGGTTGGGGAAGATCAGGAGATTGGCTTCGCCCCGCAGGACACTGTCGGGGATGTAGCGTTCGCGCAATTCCTCGTTGAGCGCGAGGTCGCCCTGCATCTCGCCCTCGACGATCAGGTCGGGGGCGATCGCCATCAGCTGGCGATAGGCGTCGCGCATCTTGAACGCCGTTTCACCGTCGCGCGAACCGAAATTGGAGTAGCTCAGCAGCGCTGCCTTGGCCTCGATATTGAAGCGCTTGAGATGGCTGCGGGCCTGCAGCGCGATGGCGACGATCTCGTCGGCAGTCGGATCGATGTTGACATAGGTATCGGTGAGGAAGAACGCGCCGCGCGGCATGATCAGCATGCTGAGCGCCGAGACATCCTTGACGCCATCGGCCACGCCGACGACCGAGCGAATGTCGCGGACATGCTTGATGTAGCGGCCCTGCAGGCCGCACAGCATCGCATCGGCATCGCCGCGCTTGACCGCCAGAGCCGCGATGGTGGTGGTGTTGGTCCGCACGATGGTCCGCGCCGTCTCCGGCGTCACGCCCGAGCGGCCGACCAGCGAATGGAACAGCGCTACATAATCGCGGTAGCGCGGATCGTCCTCCGGGTTGATGATCTCGATGCTGCCGAGGTCGAGATTGAGCCCGAAGCGCTTGACGCGGCTCTCGATGACCTGTGGGCGGCCGATGAGGATGGGCACGGCGACGCGGTCTTCGATCAGCACCTGGGCGGCGCGCAGCACGCGCTCGTCCTCGCCATCGGCGAAGGCGACGCGCTTACCGCGGCCCTGCGCGCGGTCCATGATCGGCTTCATCACGAGGCCGGAGCGGAACACGAAGCGGTTGAGGCTGTCGTGATAGGCATCCCAATCGGTGATCGGGCGCTTGGCGACGCCGGTCTCCATCGCCGCCTTGGCGACGGCAGGCGCAATGCGCAGGATCAGCCGCTGGTCGAACGGATTGGGGATGATGTGCTCGGGGCCATACACCGCCGGCTGGCCGGTCGGCGAGACCTCCAGCCCGGGATCATGCGCCAGCTTGGCGATGGCCTGCGACGCCGCTAGCTTCATCTCCTCGTTGATCGCGGTAGCGCCCACATCGAGCGCGCCGCGGAAGATGAAGGGGAAACATAGAACGTTGTTCACCTGGTTGGGGTAATCGCTCCGCCCGGTGCACACCATGGCGTCGGGCCGGATCTCCTTGGCCTCTTCCGGCATGATCTCGGGATAGGGGTTGGCGAGCGCCAGCACCAGGGGCTTGGGTCCCATCTTCTTCAACATCTCGGGCTTCAGCGCGCCCTTGGCCGAGAGCCCCAAAAAGATGTCGGCGCCGTCGATCACTTCGGCCAGCGTCGTCGCCTCGGTGTCGTGACGGCAGAATTTCCCGCGCCATTGGTCGTTGACGTCGTTGCGCCGGTAGGTCAGCAACCCATCCTTGTCCGCGACCCAGATGTTCTCGAGCTTCGCCCCGAGCGCCAGGAGGATGTTGAGGCAGGCGATAGCCGCCGCCCCTGCCCCGCTGGTGCAGATCTTGACGTCCTCGATCTTCTTGCCGCTCAGCTCGAGCCCGTTGAGCACCGCGGCGCCGACGATGATGGCGGTGCCGTGCTGGTCGTCGTGGAACACCGGAATGTTCATGCGGGCCCGCAGCGCTTCCTCGATCTCGAAGCACTCGGGCGCCTTGATGTCCTCGAGATTGATGCCGCCGAAGGTCGGCTCCAGCGGCCGCACTACTTCGATGAACTTCTTGGGGTCGGTCTCGTCGATCTCGATGTCGAACACGTCGATGCCGGCGAATTTCTTGAAGAGCACCGCCTTGCCCTCCATCACCGGCTTGCTGGCCAGTGCGCCGATGGCCCCGAGCCCGAGCACTGCCGTGCCGTTGGAGATGACGGCCACGAGGTTGCCCTTGGAGGTGTATTTGAACACCGCGGCCGGGTCCTCGGCGATCACCTCGCAGGGTGCGGCGACGCCGGGCGAATAGGCCAGCGCCAGGTCGCGCTGGTTGCCGAGCGGCTTGGTCGCCTGGATTTCCAGCTTTCCGGGCTTGGGAAACTCGTGGAAATGCAGGGCCGCCTCGCGGCGCGCCTTGAGCTGCTCGTTGACGTCGGACGGCATGGTCTTCCCCTCGAAACTGAGGGTGTGGTGCCACTAAACTGTCACCAATGGAAGTGGATCAGGCGGCCGCGATCTGCCGCGCCGAGAGCGGAAGCGCTTTGGGGCCGCCGTTGAGGGCCCGCGCCAGCTCCTTGAAGGCGGTCAGCTTCAGCGCCGGAGCGAACAGGAAGCCCTGGGCCATCACGACGCCGCGGGCGCGCAGGTAAAGCGCCTGCGCTTCGGTTTCGACGCCCTCGGCGATGATCTCGGTGCCCAGGTCGCGGCACATCGAAATCAGCCCATCGAGCACCGGGACGGCCTGCGTGTGCTCCTTGATCATGTCGACGAACACCCGGTCGATCTTGATCACGTCGACGCCCAGCGTCTGCATGTAGGCCAGATTCGAGTGGCCGGTGCCGACGTCGTCCATCGCCAGCCGCACGCCCAGGGCATGGAGGCCCGAAATCACCGTCTGCGCCGTCGTCGAGTTGGCCAGCGGCTGGCGCTCGGTGATCTCGAACACCAGCTGGCGGAAGCTGATCGAGGAGTTGCCGAAGATCGCCTGCACGTCCTCGACCACCGTGCCGTCGCGGAAATGGCCCTCGAACAGATTGATCGAGACCTTCATCTCCGGCAGTTCAAGGCAGAGGTCGCTGAGGTCGTTGCGCACCTGCTGCATCAGGCTCAGCGTCATGGGGATGGCGAGCCCGGTGATCTCGGCGTAGTCGATGAACGCGCCGGGCATGACGATCTCGCCGTTGCGCTTCTCCCACCGGCACAGCACCTCGCAGCCGGCGAGCGCGCCGGTCTTGAGGTTGATGACGGGCTGGTAGTAGGGCCTGATCTCGCCCGAGGCGATCGCCCGCTCGAGGTCGAACGCCGGCAGCTTGCTGCGCCGCACATATTGCAGCGCCAGCACGAGGAAGGCGCCCGAGGTGATGCAGGCGATCACCGTGAAGCTCACATCGAGATCGGAATAATCGGCGCGCACCATGGCGAAGGGCACCGCCGCCTCGGCGCGGATGGGCAACTCGCCGGCAAACGCGTCGGAGGCGATGAATTCGGTGTCCTTGCTCGTGTCGTAGGCGGAGGGGTCGCCGGCGACGAGCACCGGGGTGCCGTTGGTCAGCGAGACACGCACCATCGCCGTAGGCTTGAAGCGGCTCAGCAGCCCGGCCGAATTGGTTGTGACGATCGGCACGAAGGCCGAGACCAGCCGAGTGGTGCCGACCGCCTGCGTGAGCTTGAGCACCGGTGTATCGAGCGCGCCGAGCTTGCCTACGGCGACGGTCTCGGTGCGGCCGGGAATGGCCAGGGGCTGCGACAGCGGCGAGTAATCGACAGGGGCACCATAGGCGTCGCAGTACTGCGTGCCGTCGGCATTCTCGACCAGGATTTGCTTGAGATAGAGGCTCTGCTCCATCTGCTTGTGCACGTTCTGCACGAAGGTCGGCGTACAGAGGGAGGGACTATCGGCGAGGATCTTGCGCAGCGAGTCGATGCCGTCATAGGCGCCGGCCTGGATGCGGTCGGTGATCGCCTCGATGGCGCCCTGCAGCTGCGCGTGCTCGCGCACGCGCACATAATTGTCGAGCAGCCAGTCGACCCCCATCACCGGCACGAAGGCCAGGATCGCGGCGATGAGCGTCACGATATTGGAATATCTGGATTTCACGGCCGGCGCGTCCGTCCCCCGAACGGGGTTCTAGATAACGCACCGGCCCTTAAGGCGCAGTTAACCGCCGTTAACTAAGCGTTAGCCATCGGCTATTGCACGTTGAGGCGGATGTGCAGTTCGCGCAGCTGCTTGGCGGAAGCTTCGCTCGGCGCGCCCATCAGCAGGTCTTCGGCCTGCTGGTTCATTGGGAACAGCGTGATCTCGCGAAGATTCTGCACGCCGCACAGCAGCATCACCAGGCGGTCGATGCCGAAGGCGGCGCCACCATGCGGCGGGGCGCCGTACTGGAACGCGCGGTAGAGGCCGCCGAAGCGATCCTCGACGTCCTGCCGGCTGAGCCCCACCTTCTCGAAGGCCGCGACCATGGTCTCGGGCTCCTGGTTACGGATCGAGCCCGAGGCGACTTCGTAGCCGTTGCAGACGGCGTCGTACTGGAACGCCTTGATGGTCAGCGGGTCCTGCGTCTGCAGCGCCTCGAGGCCGCCCTGCGGCATCGAGAAGGGGTTGTGCGCGAAGTCGAGCTTCTTTTCTTCCTCGCTCCACTCGTAGAACGGGAAATCGATGATCCAGCAGAACTTGAACTGGTCGAGCTGGGTGAGGTTGAGGTCGAGCCCGACCTTGACGCGCGCCTCGCCGGCAAACTTGTACATCTTGTCCGGGCGGCCGAGCACGAAGAACACCGCGTCGCCGTCCGCGAGACCAAGCTGCGTGCGGATCGCGGCGGTGCGTTCCTCGCCGATATTCTTGGCGATCGGACCCGAGCCGGCGCCATCCTTGAAGAAGATGTAGCCCAGCCCCGGCTGGCCTTCGCCCTGCGCCCAGGCGTTCATGCGATCGCAGAAGGCACGGCTGCCGCCGGTGGGCGCCGGAATGGCCCAGACCTCGACCTTGTCGTCGCCGGCCAGCTGGTTGGCGAACACGCCAAAACCCGAGCCGCGGAAATGCTCGGACACGTCCTGCATCTCGATGGGGTTGCGCAGGTCGGGCTTGTCCGAGCCGTATTTGCGCACCGCCGTCTGGTAGGGGATGCGCGGCCACTCCCGGCTCACCGGCTTGCCGTCGGCGAACTCGACGAACAGGTCGGTGATCACCGGCTGCATGGTCTCCCAGATCTCTTCCTGGGTGACGAAGCTCATCTCGAGATCGAGCTGATAGAACTCGCCCGGCAGGCGATCGGCGCGCGGGTCTTCATCGCGGAAGCACGGCGCGATCTGGAAGTAGCGGTCGAAGCCGGCCACCATCAGCAGCTGCTTGTACTGCTGGGGCGCCTGCGGCAGCGCGAAGAACTTTCCGGGATGGATGCGCGACGGCACGAGGAAGTCGCGTGCACCTTCCGGCGACGAGGCGGTCAGGATCGGCGTCGAGTATTCGGCAAAACCGATATCGCCCATGCGGCGGCGGATCGACGAGACGATCCTGGTGCGTTTGATCAGGTTGGCGTGCAGCGTTTCGCGGCGCAGGTCGATGAAGCGGTAGCGCAGGCGAATGTCCTCGGGGTAGTCCGGCTCGCCGAACACCGGCAGCGGCAGCTCCTTGGCCTCGCCGAGCACTTCGAGATCGCGAATGAATACTTCCACCGCGCCGGTCGGCTGCTTGGCATTCACCGTCTCGGGCGTGCGGGCCTTCACCTCGCCATCGACACGGATCACCCACTCGGAGCGGACCTTCTCGGCCTGCGCGAACGCCTTGGAATCGGGATCGATCACCAGCTGCGTCATGCCGTAGTGGTCGCGCAGGTCGATGAACAGCAGGCCGCCATGGTCGCGCACGCGATGCACCCAGCCCGACAGCCGCACATTATTGCCCACGTCGCCAACGGTCAGGGCGGCGCAGGTGTGGGTGCGGTAGGGATGCATTTTGGGTCTCGTTTTGAGGGTTGGAGTCGGGCCGAAACGGCGGCCGGACAAGCGCATGCGAGCCCCGGATTGTCAAGATTCCGGCCCGGCCGCCCCGATTTGCCGCCGCCGGCCCGGAAATCCGTTGTGGAGTCCACTGCTTAGCCCTGCTAAGAGCGGCGGGTTAAGTCCCGGTGCCCCGGGACGCCCAAGTTGAAGACTGGATCAATGGAGCTCACGACCACTACCGACGCGCTGGCCAAATTCTGCGCCAATGCCACGAAATTCGATTTCGTCACCGTCGACACCGAATTCCTGCGCGAAACCACCTATTGGCCAAAACTCTGCCTGCTGCAGGCGGCGACCCCCGAGGAAGCGATCCTCGTCGATCCCCTCGCCGACGGCCTCAGCCTCCAGCCCTTCTTCGACCTGCTGGCCAACCCCAAGATCGTGAAAGTCTTTCACGCGGCGCGGCAGGATATCGAAATCTTCGTCAAGCTGTCGGGCAGCGTGCCCGAGAACATTTTCGACACGCAGATCGCCGCCTCGGTGTGCGGTTTCGGCGACAGCGTCAGCTATGACAACCTCGTGCGCTCGGTGACCGGGGTCGAGCTCGACAAAAGCTCGCGCTTCACCGATTGGTCGCACCGGCCGCTCACCGAAAAGCAACGGCTCTACGCCCTCGCCGACGTCACCCATCTGCGCGACATCTACGTCAAGCTGCTCGAGCAGGTGACGGCCACGCATCGCTGGGACTGGGTCGAGGACGAGCTGGCGGTGCTGCGCTCGATCGACACCTATGTGGTCAAGCCCGAGAACGCCTGGGAACGGCTCAAGTCCAAGCTGGGCAAGCCGCGCGACCTGGCGGCGCTGCAGCGGCTCGCCGCCTGGCGCGAGCGCCGCGCGCAGGACAGCGACCAGCCGCGCAGCCGGGTGCTCAAGGACGACGCGCTGATCGAAGTCGCCATGCAGCGGCCGGTCACCCCCGATGCGTTCGACAAGCTGCGTGCGGTGCAGCGCGGCTATGGCCGCTCCTCGGCGGCCGCCGAGATCATGGGGCTGATGAAGCAGGTCGAGGCGCTGACCAAGGCCGAGCTGCCGCCGGCCGCCGAACGCTATCGCGGCCCCTCGCCGAAGGGTGCCGTGGGCGATCTGGTGCGCGTCCTGCTCAAGGCCGTCAGCGAAGAACACGGTGTCGCCGCCCGCATCCTCGCCACCTCCGACGAGATCGACGCGCTGGTCCTCGACGACGACGCCGATGTGCCGGCGCTGCGCGGCTGGCGCCGCAAACTCTTCGGCGAGAAGGCGCTCGCCATCAAGCATGGCAAAATCGGCCTCGCAGCGACCCGCAAGGGCGTGATCGAGATTCCGATCAAGGAGTGACGGAGAGCCGCCTGACCGTTCTGCGGAAGAACTCCTCGACGTCGCGTCGGGCGTCCGCCGGGACGCTGCTGCTCAACGCCGCCAACCATTCCTCGGCCCTGGAAAATTCCACACTTACGAAATCGGCCAGTACCGACGGCATCGGAGCCTGCCCGAGCTCGCGGGTCACCGCCTTGCGTTGGAGCAAGTCGGCGACATAGGCCGACACCTCCTTCGGTGGATCGCTTTGCTCCATCAGGGCAACGAAGTTCATTGGCGGAATCCGATTATCCGCATGTAAAGCCATCCACCGAAGAGCAGCGGCCGGACGCAGGACATAGAATATCTTCTTCAGGGCCACCTCGGCGTGCCCCATCGCGAAATAGGTTCGCCATTGCCTGAGGCCGAGATGCAGATAATGCAGGCCAATCGGCTTTCGATCGGCGTGCCGTCGCGCCAAGTCCAGCAATTCGCCTCGAAACGTTGGCTCCATCTCGTAGACAATTGGTGACTGCAGCCACTCGACGACGACGGCATTGCCCTTCAGCATCAGCTTCAGCGCCTTGCTGAGTTCCCAGCCATTCACATCATACACCGGGTCGAGCGGCACCTCGATCACATCGCGGCGCGTCCACGGCGACAGATATGCGTCGACATTCCGGACAAAGATGAATCGGCAGTCGTAGTCGCTGTCCGGCGACGGAAAGCCCCAGGCGCGGCTACCGCTCTCGACCGCCAGCGGAATGGCGACCTCGTGTTCGCGCTTCAGCTCTGCAAGCCTTGTTCTGATTTCGGCGACCGCGGGCGCCGGTATATTGGCAACTATCTCGTCCAACCGCCGACCCCAGCCTACTTCGTGATGATCTCGCTGGCCTTGATGCCGGCGACGCCGGCGAGTTGGTCGAGGCGGCCTTCAAGGTGCTCGCCGGCGAGGAAGGCGAGATCTTCGGGCAGATGCAGGCGCAGCTTGCTGGCTTCGAGCGAGAAATGGGCGCGCGGCAGCACGCCTGGCATCGCCGCGGACATCGGATAGGCGACGCGGAAGGTGGCGCCGAGCAGGCGGGCTTTCATGTTCGCCGCCGGCCCGGCCAGCGCCATCAGCGACTGGCTCATGGATTTATGCTTGAGGCCCATGTAGCGCACCGCCAGGGCCTCGGCCAGGAAGGCACGGCCGGGGTGATCGACGCCGGCCAGCGAGCCATAGGCCACGAGGTCCACGCTCTGCTCGCCGCGATAATCCGGATGACCGCGCCAGCCGATGTCGCTGAGATAACACGCTACCTTGCGCAACCGCTCTTCTTCCGCCGTCTCGCGCACATGGATGGCGGCGAGGAAATCGCCGGTGAAATCAATCAGGTCGCCGGCATGCGCCGGCGAGCGGGAGCGCAAAACCGAGATTTCGCTGGCACCTTGCACCAGCGGGTCGATCGCCTGTTCCTCCGGCGGCAGCAGGCCGAAGAGGTAGCCCTCGCGGACGCCGAGCGCAGAGAATAACACGTTATCGAACCGTCCGGCCCGGATCACTTCGCTGAGCACCGCCGCGCCGTAGGGCACGAGGTCCTTTCGCGAGGAGCTGACATTGTCGATGCCCGGGACCGGCTTGCCGGCCGCGGCGGCATCGACGATCTCGTCGCAGAGCTTGGCGATATCGGCGGCCTTGGTGCCGTAGTGCTGCACCATGTGCAGCGGATAGGTGCGCAGCACCTGGTGCACCTTGGCGAGCGAGCGCCAGGTGCCGCCGATGGCGCAGAATTCGCCGCCCGGACGCCGCTTCAGCAGCCCGGATTTGGCCAGCCGCTCGCGTGCCAGCTCACGGGCCCGGGCGGGCGAGCGGCCGGAATCGTCCTGCAGGCGGATGACGCCCAGCCCGTGCGTTTCGCCGCTGGCGTCATGACCCGCCGCGATCGAGGACAGCTCGAGACTGCCACCGCCCAGATCGCCGACGATGCCGGCGAAGTTCGGGATGCCCGCGACGACCCCGAGGGCCGCGAAGTGGGCCTCGGCCTCACCGCTCAGCACCCGCACGGGCGCGCCCATCGTCGCCTCGACGGCATCGACGAAAGCCTTGGAATTGCTGGCGTCGCGCACGGCGGAGGTCGCAAGGATGTGCACTTCGCCGGCCTTCATCAGCCGGGTCACCAAAGCGAAGCGCTGGATGGCCGTCAAAGCCCGATCGATGTTCTCGTAGGCCAGCTTGCCGGTCTGGGCCACGCCGCGGCCCAGCGCACAGGCCGACTTTTCGTTGTAGAGTGGGGTCAGCGAGCGCGACAGGCGCTCATAGACCACAAGGCGGACGGAGTTGGAGCCGATGTCGAGCACCGCGACCGGTGTCGCGCCCTGAATGCGCCCCTGCGCAGTCGGGTCGGCATCGTGGCCCCAATATTGGTTCAATCGTCGCTCTCTTCGTTTTCGCGCTTCTCGCGGGAGAGCGCGCTGCCGCGGCCGGAAAGGCTCGCGTTGGTCATGAAGTAATTGTGCGCGCTGTAGGGCTCCTGCCCTTCGGCCAGCGGCGCACGGTGCGAGGAGCCGTCCGGCAGCACTTCCCAGCTCTGCTGGTTATCCTTGAGATATGCAACCAGCATGCGGTCCAAAATCTGCTTGTGCACAGTGCTGTTGAGGATGGGCACCATCACCTCGACGCGCCAGTCGAGGTTGCGCTGCATGATGTCGGCGGAGCTGATGTAGACCTTGGCCTTGCGCGAGGGTATCGGCTCGCCCTGCCCGAAGCAGAAGATGCGCGAGTGCTCGAGGAAGCGCCCGACCACCGACTTCACCCGGATATTGTCGGAGAAGCCCGGTATCCCCGGCCTCAGGCAGCAGATGCCGCGCACGATGAGCTCGACCTTCACGCCCTTCTGGCTGGCGCCGTAGAGCGCGTCGATGATCTCTGGATCGACCAGCGCGTTCATCTTCAACCAGATGTTAGCGGGCCGCCCCTGCTCGGCAAAACCCACTTCCCGCGCGATGTGATCGAGCAGGGTGGAGCGCAGGTTCACCGGCGAGACGGCAATCGCCTCCAGCTCGGTCGGCCGCGCATAGCCGGTTATGAAGTTGAAGACGCGGGCCACGTCGCGGGTGATCGAGGGATCGGTCGTGAAATAGCTGAGATCGGTGTAAATCTTGGCGGTGATCGGGTGGTAATTGCCCGTGCCGAGATGGCAATAGCTCACCAGCTTGCCGTTCTCGCGGCGCACCACCTGGCTCATCTTGGCGTGCGTCTTGAGCTCGATGAAACCGAATACCACCTGGGCGCCGGCCCGCTCGAGGTCGCGGGCCCAGCGGATATTGGCCTCTTCGTCGAAGCGGGCTTTGAGCTCGACCAGCGCCGTCACCGACTTGCCGCTCTCGGCCGCCAGCACCAGCGCCTTGACGATGGGGCTGTCGCGCGAGGTGCGGTAGAGCGTCTGCTTGATCGACACCACGTCGGGGTCACGGGCCGCCTGCATCAGGAACTGCGCCACGACGTCGAACGATTCGAACGGGTGGTGGACGAGCAGGTCCTTGGCCTTGATGGCGGCGAACAGGTCGCCGTTGAAGTCGCGCACCCGTTCGGGATAGCGCGGTATATAGGGTGGGAATTTGAGGTCGGGCCGATCGATGTCGCAGATCTTGCTGGCATCGGCGAGGCCGAGGAAGCCTTCGACCTCGAAGGTATCGGCGGGCGTCGCGCCCAGCCGCTCCGAAATCTGCCGGCGCAGAGCCCTCGGCATCTTCTTTTCGATCTCGAGCCGGATGACCTGGCCGCGCCGGCGCTGGCGCAGCGCGGACTCGAACTCGACCACAAGGTCCGCCGCCTCGTCGTCGATTTCGATTTCGCTATCGCGGATAACGCGGAATGATCCAGATCCCGCAACCTCGTAGCCGGGGAACATCTTGTGGAGGAAGAGGTTGATCAGCGTGTCGATGGTGACCACCTCGATGCGCCCCACGGTGGCCAGCCCCGAGGGCAGCGTGATGAAGCGGTCGAGATTGGAGGGCACGCGCACCAGCGCCGTCAGCGTCTGCGCCGAGCCCGGCCGTACCAGCTCGAAGGCCAGCGTGAAGCCGAGATTGGGGATGAACGGGAACGGATGCGCCGGATCGACGGCGATCGGCGTCAGTACCGGGAAGATTTCCTCCCGGAACAGCCGCTGCAGATATTTGAGCTGATCGGCGGATAGATCGTCCGCCTCGTGGATCACCACGTCCTTGGCGAACAGCTCTTCACGCAGCGTCTGCCAGTGGTCCTGCTGTTCGAGCTGCAGATGCTGGGCGAGGGTCGCGATCTCGTCGAGCTGCTCGGCCGGCGTCAGGCCGTCGGCGCTCTGCTTGGTCATGCCGGCGCGCAACTGGCCCTTGAGGCCGGCGACGCGCACCATGAAGAATTCGTCGAGATTGTTGGCCGAGATGGAGACGAACCGCATGCGCTCGAGCAGCGGGTGGTTGACGTTGCCCGCCTCCTCCAGCACCCGCATGTTGAACTGCAGCCAGCTGACCTCGCGGTTGACGAAGCGGGCGGGGCTCTGGCGCAGCGCCTCGATATCGGGCGTGGCCACGTCCTCCGCTACGATCTCGCCCATCTCATTCATCGTCGTCGCCTTCCAGGTCCAGTTCCGTCCCGCTCACGCCACGTTCGGCCAAAGCGGCGGCAGCAATGCGGCGGGTGATGGCGGTGCCGCGGGCCAGCGCCAGACGGTCGGTGAGGTCGGCGAGCGCCACCGCTTCCTCGGGGGAGCGCTCCATCCGCGCGACAAGGTACGAAATCACCCTGGGGTCGACGGAAACCTGCCGGTCGTCGAACAGTTTCACGAACATCTGTGACAACTGGATATCATCGCTCAGCGCGAGGGTGAACAGTGCCGCGAGTCTGGCTCGCGACTTGAGATCATCGGTCGCGAACGGCCAGTTGGCAATCGGCTCCCGCGTCGTCATCAGCAGCGGCCGGCGGTCGCGCATCGACTGGTTGATGAGGTGGAACAAGGCCGCCTCGTCGTATCCGGCGCGCTCGACGTCCTCCACCACCAGCGGCAGCGTGCCACCCTGCCCGGCCAGCTCCTCGGCGGTTTCGGGCGTGGCGAAATCGGCGCCGGCCCGCGCGGCCCAGATCCGCGACAGATGCGACTTGCCGGATTTTGCCGGGCCCTCGAGCAGCGTCAGCGGATGCGGCCAGCTGGGGTAGGCGCGCATATGGGCCAGCGCCAGCTCGTTACCCTCGCCCTCGATGAAATCGTCTTCGAGATGCGAGGGCTCGTGCCCATAGTCGAAGGGCAACTGGCCAGCGGTGCCGGGAGGGGTCATTTCTTGGCCGGGGCCCGCCGCGTCGGGGTGCGTTTGGCTGGGGCTACCGGCGCCGCCGTTGCCAGCGCGCGCTGCGTCTCCTCGACGGCGGCCGCCACAACGGCCGCTTCCGCTGCAGCGTTCTTGTGCGGGCGCTCGCCTTTGTAGAGGGCGCTGTCCTTGTAGCGGCGCACGGCATAGCGGATCAGCGTCGCGGTGATAGCCGAGAGCGGCACGGCCAGCAGCAGCCCGACGAAGCCGAACAGGAACGCGAAGGCGAACAAGGCGAACATCAGCCACACCGGGTTGATGTTGATGCTCTGGCCCACCAGGCGCGGGTAGAGCACGTTGCCCTCGATGAACTGGCCGATGAGGTAGACCAGCACCACGATGGCGACGAACCACCAATTGGGCGAGAACTGCACCAGCGCGATGCCGAGCGAAAGCACGAAGCCGGTCAGGAAGCCGAAGAACGGGATGAAGCTGAACAGACCCGTCATCAGCCCGATGACCAGCCCGAAATTGAGCCCCGTCAGCGTCAGCGCCGTCGCATAGTAGACGCACAGCACCAGGATCACGCCGCCCTGCCCGCGGATCACGCCGGCGATCGAATGGTCGATCTGATCGAGCACGCCGCGGATTTCGCGCCGGTGCTCGCGCGGCAGCAAATTGTCGATGCCCTTGACCATGCCCTCCCAGTCGAGCAGCAAATAGAAAGCCACCACCGGCGTCAGGATCAGCACCGCGATGGTGTTGAGCACCGTGAGCCCGCTCTGCGCCACCTGGCCGGTGATGTCGCCGAGGAAGGCGACGCCCGAGCCGAGGAAGGTCGTGAGGCTCGCCTGCAGCTGCGCCGAGCGCTCGGGTCCGAGCCACTCGTTGAGCTGCGGCGCGATGGAGCGCACCAGCGCATTGAGATCGCTGACATAACCGGGCAGCCGCTGCAGCAGCCCCACCACCTGCGTGACGATCAGCGGCGTGATGACGACGAAGGCGCCGACGATTACCGCCAGGCCGGCGAGCAACACCAGCGCGCTGGCCCAGGCGCGCGAGCCGATGCCGCGCTGCACGAAGTTGACGGCGGGGTTCAGCACATAGGCGAGCGCGATGCCGATGATGAAGGGCAGCAGGATGGGCCGGAACAGCCAGATCAGGAGGATGACGACGACGCTGAAGCCGACCCAGACCAGGACTTGGTTTCGCAGTGTCATTCGTCGCGGCGCCCTTGCGTCATACGGGTCGAGCGGCTATCAGCGCGGCAGAAAACCGCCCCTCCCCGAGCTGGTATCCGCGCCCATGTCCGACGCCTCGAACCTGCCATCAAACGGGCTTTCCTACAAGCATGCGGGCGTCGACATCGATGCCGGCAACGCCCTCGTCGAGGCGATCAAGCCGGCGGTACGCTCGACCCGCCGGGCTGGCGCCGACGCCGAGATTGGCGGCTTCGGCGGGCTGTTCGACCTCAAGGCGGCGGGCTTCGTCGATCCGGTGCTGGTCGCCGCCAATGACGGCGTAGGCACCAAGCTCAAGATTGCCATCGACACCGGCAACCACTCGACCATCGGTATCGACCTCGTCGCGATGTGCGTCAACGACATCGTGGTGCAGGGCGCCGAGCCGCTGTTTTTCCTCGACTATTTCGCCACCGGCAAGCTCGACGTCGATACCGGCAAGGCCATCGTCGAAGGCATCGCGGAGGGCTGCCGGATCGCCGGATGCGCGCTGATCGGCGGCGAGACGGCCGAAATGCCCGGCATGTACCACGACAAGGATTATGACCTCGCGGGCTTCGCCGTGGGCGCCGCCGAGCGCGGCACGCTGCTGCCGCGGACCGACGTGGCGCCGGGCGACGCGATCGTCGCCATCGGCTCGTCGGGGGTTCACTCCAACGGCTTTTCGCTGGTGCGCAAGATCGTCGAGATTTCGGGCATCGACTGGTATTTGCCGGCGCCGTTCGATCCGCACCGCACGCTGTCGGGCGCGCTGCTGACGCCGACCCGCATCTATGTGAAGCCGATCCTGAGCGCGCTCAAGGCCGGCATCGGCCTCAAGGCCCTCGCCCACATCACCGGCGGCGGCTTTATCGACAATATCCCACGGGTGTTGCCCGAGACGGTCAGCGCCCATATCGATCTCAGCGCCGTCAGCGTGCCGAAAGTCTTCGGCTGGCTGGCGCGCGTCGGCGGCATGGGCGAGCGCGAGATGCTGCGCACCTTCAACTGCGGCGTCGGCATGATCTGCGTCATCGCCCCCGGCGAGGCGGACAGGCTGGTCGCGCACCTCACCGAGCAGGGCGAGAAGGCCGCCATCATCGGCCGGATCACCGAGCGCGCCGGCGAGCCCGTGACGTTCGAAGGCAAGCTCGGGCTTTGAGGCAGCTACCTCTGCTGTCGATCCTCCCCATTTCCCACACGTCATTCCCGCGAAGGCGGGAATCCAGACTGTGTTCGCGGACGTCCGAAAGGCCGGTCTGGATTCCCGCCTTCGCGGGAATGACGCGGTGGATGAACTCACCCTCTGCGCCGTCCGATGACTCGTAAGCGCGTCGCGATCCTCATCTCCGGCCGCGGCTCCAACATGAGCGCGCTGATCGAGGCGGCCACGGCGCCGGACTACCCCGCCGAGATCGTCGGTGTGTTCTCCAACGATCCGCAAGCGGCCGGGCTCGCCATCGCATCGGCCGAGGGCGTCGCCACTGCCGGCATCTCCCATAGGGGCTATCCCGACAAGCGGTCGTTTGAGGCCGCGATGACAACCGTCCTCGAAGAATGGGAGGTGGATCTGATCTGCCTCGCCGGCTTCATGCGCCTGCTGAGCCCCGAATTCTGCACCCGCTGGGCCGACAAGCTCATCAACATCCACCCCTCGCTGCTGCCGGCGCACAAGGGCCTGCACACCCACGAAGCGGCGCTGGCGGCCGGCGATGCCGAGCACGGTTGCACCGTCCACTACGTCACGCCGGGCATGGATGAGGGCCCGGTCATCGCGCGGGCGCGGGTACCTGTCCTGCCGGGCGATACCGCCGAGACGCTGGCCGCTCGCGTGCTGATCGAGGAGCACAAGCTCTACCCGCACGCGCTGGCGATGGTGGCGCGCGGCGAGGCCTAGACCGCCGCTCTAGCGAGCGCTAACCGTTCGTTGACCATAAGGCTGGATTGGCCGAACCATCCACACCGCATCGCCATTTCCACCTCAGTGAATCAGAGGTTGAAATGATCGACGCAATTGTCTCTTCCGAGCCGCTCGACGCTGAAGGCATTGGCGAATTCTTGGACCTCGCCCAGTCCGCCAATGTCTTCTTCGAGATCGTCAACGACCATCTCACCATTCGGGCGGTGAACCCGAAATGGCAGATGTGGAAGCCCATTCGACATCTGCTCGACGAGATCGGACAGGCCCGCATCGAGGCCTACGTCCGCGCCCACTCGGCCTAAGCTGCCAGCACCTGCTCCAGCTCCGCCCGCTTCAGCCGGTTGCCGAAGACGGGGGTACCCGACTCGAATTTGCGGCCGGCTGCGAGGCCGCCGGCATCGACCGGGTCGTAACCCAGCGCGTCGATGAAGCGAGCCACGGCGGCCTTGGCTTCGGCGTCGTCGCCCGCCACGGCTACCCCCAGCCGCTCGGCATGGCCGGCGGGCTGCGCCTGGTCCTCGAGGTCGTGGTAGCCGATGTGGTTGAGCGTACGGACGAGCCGGGCGTCGCGCAGATGCTTCTGCACCACCTCGCTGCTCGAGGCGCCGCCCTCGAAATCGGGCATCACGCCATCGGTCGGGGCCCAGTAGTTCATCGCGTCGACCACCACACGGCCGGTGAGCGCATCGGGCGCCACCTGGCTGTAGCGGTGGAGCGGCATGGCCAGCACGACGATGTCAGAGGCGGCAGCTTCCGCCGCCGTCACCGCCACGGCCCCGGGCGCCATGAACTCGACGATCAGCGCGATCTCCTCCGGCGGCCTCGCGGTCGCGATCCTCACCGCGTAGCCGGCCTTGAGCGCCTGCCGGGCGATGGCTGTGCCGACCCGCCCGGCGCCGAGGATGCCGATGGTCTCAGGCATGTTCGAGCTCCTTGGACGGCGTCGGTGCCAGTTCGCGATCGACGAGCGGCTTCACCTTTGTGCCGAGCAGCTCGATGCCGCGCAGGAAGTCGCGCTGCGGCAGCTGGCCGATATCCATCTGGAAGAACTGCCGGTCGTGCTTCATCCGCTGGTGCAGCTTGACGATGCGCTCGGCGATCTCCTCCGGCCCGCCGACGAACAGCGCGCCACCGCCATTGGCCTCATGGTCGAAATGCGGACGCGGCGGCGGCAGGAAACCACGGATCTTGCCGATGGTTTCCATCGCCCAGTACCAGTGGCCATACCACTGGTCCTTGGCTGCGGCAGCGTCGTCGCCGACGAAACCGGGGCTCGCGACCGAGACCTTCATCTTGTCCGCCGGCGCGCCGACCTGCGCCGCCGCCTTGCGGTAGAGCTCCGCCAGCGGAGCAAAGCGTGCCGCCTGCCCGCCGATGATGGCGTAGGAGATCGGCAGCCCGAGGATCGCCGCACGCACCGACGATTGCGGATTGCCGCCCGTGCCCAGCCAGATGGGCAGCGAGCCCTTGTCGGGGCGCGGCACGATCAACGCATCGTTCAGCGAGGGGCGGAATTTGCCCGACCACGTCACCTTCTCGCTGGCGTTGATCTCGAGCAGCAGCTCCAGCTTTTCGGCGTAGAGCTCGTCGTAATCCTCGAGGCTGAAGCCGAAGAGCGGGAAGGATTCGGTGGACGAGCCCCTGCCCGCGATGATCTCGGCGCGGCCATTCGAGACGGCGTCGAGCGTGGCGTATTGCTGGAAGACGCGGACCGGATCGTCGGTTGAGAGCACCGTGACGGCGCTGCCGAGCCGGATGTTTTTGGTCACCGACGCGGCCGCGCCAAGGATCACCGGCGCCGCCGAGGCGGGCATTTCGCGCGTGTGGTGTTCGCCGATGCCGAAATAATCGAGGCCCACCTCGTCGGCGAGCTTGATCGCTTCGAGCAAATTGCGCGTCGCCTCGGCGGTCGGGCCGAGCCCGCCGTCGGATGGCCGCTGCACGTCACCAAAACTGTAGAGTCCCAATTCCATATTTGCCTCATGACCGGTTCAAGGCCGGTATCAAACAGTAACTTGGGCTAGAGATAGGCGGTGAGGCACCGCGCGCAAGAAGGCACACGCAGTACACTACTCCGCCGTCTCCAGCGGGACGTTGGCTACAACCTCAAGCACGGTTGAGGTCAAGACCCCTCAGCGCGGTTCACCAACGGCATAGACGGCAAAGATGTTTCCCGATCCCGGCCGTGTCTCGGCCCGCACCAGCCGAACGGGCCGCTCGGGCCGCGTCTCGAACATCGGGACGCCCGCCCCACCGATCAGCGGGAAGAACGTCAGGTGCAGCTCGTCCACGAGACCGTGGTCCAGGAGATCGCGCCACAACAGCCGGCTCTGGAACACCACGATATCGCCGCCTGCCTCGGCCTTTAGCGCCGCGATGTCGGCATGGGCGCTTGCCCGCGGAATGATCCGCGTATTGCTCCACGTGCCCAGACCGTCCGGGGCAAGCCTGTCGGTGATCACCAGCTTGTCGATCGCGGCGAAGCGCGCAGCGAGTTCGCGGCGGATCGCGGTCGCGCCCGTATCGGCCGGCACGACCTCCGCCCAATAGTGCCTGTTGCCGAGAAAGGCGTTGCGGCTCCACAGCAGGTAGTCGGCCGCCTGCAGATGCTCCATCTGGTAGAAATCGTAGCTGTCGTCGCCGAAATAGCTCGGGTCCGCGTACTGCCACAGCGGGCTCATGTCGCCGCCCTGGCCGTCGAAGAGCCCATCGAGCGTAATGAAGTTGCTCACGATCAGCTTGCGCATGGATTTGTCTCCCTGATCGCTCGTATCACCGGAATTGATTGCTGGTATCGTCAAAATCGGTTCGACCCGACTCCGCCGGGGTCCTACAACCCGCCCAGCGAAGGAAGCCCGACCATGCCGATCCGATATTGGGCCCTGATCATCGCGCTGGGCGCGATCTGGGGCTGCTCGTTCCTGTTCAATGCCGTGCTGATCCGCGAAATCTCGCCGCTTTGGGTATCGGCGGGGCGCGTCACCATCGGCGCCATCATCTGCTGGGTGTTCTTCGTCGCCACCGGCCGCAGGGCGCCGACCGACTGGCGCATCTATGCGCAGCTGGTCCTGCTGGGCGTCCTCAACTACGCCATTCCGTTCGCGCTGTTCCCCTGGTCGGAGGAGCATCTGGCGAGCGGCATCGTGGGCGTCATCAACGGCATGACGCCGATGACCACGGTGATCGTCAGCCAGTTCTGGCCGGGCGGCGAGAAGGCGAGCTGGAACAAGGTCGTAGGCGTGCTGGTCGGCTTCGCCGGGGCGGTGCTGCTGGCGGCGCCGTCGCTGGGCGCCGGCTTCGGCGGCCAGGCGCTGGCTTACGCGGCCGCGCTTGCCGCCACCTGCTGCTATGCACTGACGCTCAACTATGCCCGCCGCTTCAAGGCCATCGACTCGGCGGCTGTGGCGGCCAGCTCGCTGAGCGCCGCCGCCATCCTGATGATCCCGGTCGCGCTGATCTTCTCGGGCATCCCGGTCATCACCAAAGCCGAAACCTGGGGCTCGCTGTTCGGCATCGGCATCTTCTCGACCAGCTTCAGCTTCCTCTTGGTCTACTGGCTGCTGCCCAAGGTGGGCGCGACCAATCTGTCGCTCAACACTTTCATCACGCCGATCTCGGCGCTGATCCTCGGCGCGCTGATCCTGCACGAGACGCTGGAGCCGATCCAGTATGCCGGTATGCTGGTGATCTTCCTCGGCCTCGTCTTCATCGACGGGCGCCTGGTCAAAGGGCTGCGGCGCGCACCGGCCTGAGGCTCAGTGCGGCGCCGGCATGTTGGCGTAGACCATCCAGCCGGCGATGCCGATGACCAGCACCGCCAGGAGCACGCCCCAGGGCCAGAGCAGCTTCATTGGTAGGTCCCTCCGAAGGCACGCCCCTGCTAAGGGCGCAGATCAGTCCTTGTCGATCTTGGTGAGGAAGAACGTCAGCGCCGCGATCACGAGGCCGACGGCAGCGCCGAGATAGAGGATGTTGGGCCCGCCGGTGATGCCGTTGCTGACCACCTGGCCGAGGAAATAGACGGCGAGCACCGTCACCGCCACGCCGACCAGCTTGCTCTTCAGATCATCCAGCGACTCGATGACCAGCCATTTGGGCAGATGCAAATCCTGCCGGAAGTAGAGCTGGAACAGTCCGAGCGCCACCACATGCACCACGGTCGCCAGCAGGAACAGATCGATGATCTCGATGGCCAGCAGCAGGACGTGGTTGCGGTCTACCTCGTGTCCCGAGAAGAACACCTCGTAGATGAACTTCCAGGTGTCGATCGCCCCGTACACGATCAACGCCACCGCGGTCGCGAAGGCGGCGATCACCGGCACGATCATCACGCCGCCGACAATGGCGCCGATACCGGTCAGCAGCGCCGAACTCTGCTTGGGTGTCTCGGGCGGCTGCGCGGCGCGGGCCATGCTCACACCTTGCTCACGAGCGCCACGGGGAAGCCGCGCATCACGGAATTGCTCACGGTCGAGTCTTCCTTCGTGCGGCGCAGCAGTTCCGGGATATCGGCGCCCGGATCGGTCGCGGTTACCCGTGCCGTGATGGTGGCGGACGTCACGATCAGCGGCGCGCCGTCCAGTACCACGTCCACATCCACCTCGACGTCGGCGACATCGATGCCCATGGCCTCGCCCATGTAGCGAAGGTCGTTGCAGAAGCAGCCACCGATGGCGAGGGCGATCATCTGCCCGCCATTGAAGCCGAGCCCCATGCCGCCCGCCTTGCCCTCGGCGCGGTCGATCACCACGGTATGTCCGCCCGCCCAGCCCATCGCTGCTTTGGTGCCGGGCACGTTTCGCAGGCTCACCGACATGGTGGCCATGTCAGAGCCCGAGCTTGCGCTTGAGGATATCGTTGAGCGCCTGCGGGTTGGCCTTGCCGCCAGAGGCCTTCATCGCCTGGCCGACGAACCAGCCGATCAAGGTCGGCTTGGCCAGCACTTTTGCTACCTGGTCCGGGTTGGCGGCGATGATCTCGTCGACCACCTTCTCGATGGCGCCGAGGTCGGTCACCTGCTTCATGCCGCGGCGCTCGACGATGTCGGCCGGATCGCCCTCGGGCTCCTCGGCGATGATCACCTGCAGCACGTCCTTGGCGCCCTTGGACGAGATCGTTCCGGCCGCGACGAGATCGACGATACCGGCGATCTGGGCCGGCTTGATGTGCGTCTCGAAGGCGCTGAGGCCCTGGCTGTTGGCGTAGGCGGCGATGTCGCCGTTGAGGAGATTGGCCACCGCCTTGCCGTCGCGCCTGGTGCCCCCGGCCGCTACCGCCGCCTCGTAATAGTCGGCCGTCTCGCGCTCGAGCGTCAGCACCATCGCGTCATAGGGCGTCACACCATAGTCGGCGATGAAGCGCGTCTTCTTCTCGTCCGGCAGTTCGGGCAGATGCTCGGCCAGCGCCGCGACGAAGGCGTCGTCGAATTCGAGCGGCAGCAGGTCCGGATCGGGGAAGTAGCGGTAATCGTGCGCCTCTTCCTTGGAGCGCATCGAGCGCGTCTCGCCCTTGTTGGGATCGAACAGCCGCGTCTCCTGGTCGATGCTGCCGCCATCTTCCAGAATGACGATCTGGCGGCGCGCTTCGTATTCGATCGCCTGGCCGGCGAAGCGGATGGAGTTGACGTTCTTGATCTCGCAGCGCGTGCCGAACTCACCGCCCGGCCGCCTTACCGAAACGTTGACGTCGGCGCGCATGGAACCCTGTTCCATGTTGCCGTCGCAGGTGCCGAGATAGCGCAGGATGGTCCTGAGCTTGCCGAGATACTCCTTGGCCTCCTCGGACGAACGCAGGTCCGGCTTGGAGACGATCTCCATCAGCGCCACGCCCGACCGGTTGAGGTCGACGAAGCTCATATTGGGGTGCTGGTCGTGGATGGACTTGCCGGCGTCCTGCTCGAGGTGCAGGCGCTCGATACCAATCTCGATCGGACCGTCGGGCATGTCGAGCAGCACCTTGCCCTCGCCGACGATGGGGTCCTTGTACTGGGAGATCTGGTAGCCCTGCGGCAGGTCCGGGTAGAAATAGTTCTTGCGGTCGAAGATCGAGCGCTTGTTGATCGCCGCCTTGAGCCCGAGGCCGGTGCGCACCGCCTGCCTGACGCATTCCTCGTTGATCACCGGCAGCATGCCGGGCATCGCCGCATCGACGAAACTGACATTGGAATTGGGCGGGCGGCCGAACTCGGTCGAGCTGCCCGAGAACAGCTTCGATTCAGACGTCACCTGGGCATGCACTTCCATGCCGATGATCACTTCCCAATCGCCGGTCTGGCCCTTGATGAAGCTCTTGGGATTTGGGGTACGCGTGTCGATGAGGGTCAACTAGAGTTCCGTTTCACTCGATGTCGTCGATGGGGCCGCGCCAGGGGTCGAGGCGCTTTTCGAGGCGCACGCTCATTTGCGACTCGCGGCCCGGGTGGCCTTCGGATTTGAGCGCCAGGATCTGGTAGCCCTGGTGCTGGTAGAAATTCACCGCCCGCACATTGTCGGCGAGCGTGTCGAGCTGGATGCGGTCGCTGCCCTCGAGCTCGATGAGCGATTCCATGCGCCGCAGCAGTGCCGTGCCGACGCCCTGGTTCTGCAGCAGCGGCGTCACGAACAGGAACGGGATATAGGCCTTGCCCTCGAGTCGCTGGCACCAGCCGACGGCCACGCCGTTGACCTCGGCCACGATGACCCGGTTGAGGCCCTCGCGGACCGCGGCGCTGAGCCGGGTCTTTTCCGCCTGCCGCGAGGCCGCCGCCCCGCTCAGGAACGGCAGCAGGTCGCGCTCCCAGGCCACATACGCAATGTCGGCCAGCGTTTCGATCTCGCTGGGGACGGCTTTGCGGATGAGCGTGTTGAGGGACATGAGGGTTACTTGTGGCCGCGTCGGGCGACGATAATGCCCTTTTCGTAATTCACGTTCCAGTCGATTAGCGTCTTCCAGATCAGCTCGGCCTGGTCCTCGTCGAGCCCCAGTTCCTCGGCGCGCTTGCGCTGCTTGCCCAGGATCGCCGCGATGCGGACGGGGTCGTGCGCCTCGTGTACGTCGGTCTTGATCTCGGCCATGCGCGTCACATAGCGGTGCCGCTCCGCGAACAGCGTCAGCAGCGCCTGGTCGATGCGATCGAGTTCGGCGCGGACGTCTTCCTTGCTGGTGCAGTCGGCGGGGGCTTTGGTCACTTGGTTACCTTGGTGTCGTTGGCCATGGTGTGCCCGCTTCGCCCGCCGATTTCAACGACCGATGTTGCCGCCGGCATCGCCCGATACGTGCGGTGTCTCCCAACTGGTATCATCCGGTTGGTTGATACCGGTTGCCGCCGGCGTCAGTTAGCGTAAAGTCGTTTCGGCCTCGTTCGCAGAAGTAACGACGCCGGATACAGGGCTGTCATCCATTCGTCATGTTGAACGCGTCTCGTCAACTGGCGGTCTGGGCCGACCTGCTTGGTTTGCATACCGACCTATTTGTCTGTGTTCCGTCTTTCCATTCGTCCGTCAGTCACATTTGCCGGGAGAGTGATCTGACTGCAGCTTCGACAAAGGTGAAACCATGCCTCGAATCCTGAACGTGCAGTCCAGTCCCAATGTCGAGTCGTCGGCCTCGCGGTCGGCCTCGAGGGCCTATCTCGAGCGGATCCTCGCCGCCGACCCCAGCAGCGTGGTGGTCGATCTCGATTTGGTGGCCAATCCGCCGTCGCATCTGAGCACGCACCATCTGGCGGCCTTCTTCGCGCCGCCCGAATATCATTCGCCGGAAAGCGCCCGCGCGCTCAGGACTTCCGAGGATTACCTGCAGCAATTGTTCGACGCCGACATCGTCGTCGTGGCGACGCCGATGCACAATCTGGGCATCTCCTCGACGCTCAAATCCTGGATCGACAACATCCTGCGCATCGGCCGGACCTTCAAATACGACGAGAACGGCCAGGTGGTCGGGCTGGTCTCGGCGGACAAGAAAGTGGTGATCGTGGTGGGATATGGCGGGCTCTATTCGGATGGCCCGATGGCGGTCTTCGACTACGCCTCGACCTATATCCGGGCCGTGTTCAACTTCATGGGGGTCACCGACGTGTCGGTGGTGCGCGCCGAGGGCATGAATCTGGGGCCCGAAATGGCCACCAAGGGGCTGGCGAACGCCTGGGCGGCAGCGCAGCAGGTCGCAGATTCCCATATCGGGGCGCCGGTGGAGACGGAAAGACCCGCAGCGGTCGCCTAACTATTCAGGCACCAAGGCAGCGAAACTTCATGGCAAGTCAGCCGGTTCCTACTTACATGCGTGGGTAGGACGTGTTCAGGTGTGGTTCATCCGAACGACTATACCTGGCGCGCCAAATCAGGCCGGGACTGTTGCCAATGATCAAGAAGTCGAACCCCCTGGCGGGTGAACGCCCAGCGAACGTCGCCAACGACAACCGCTCGGCGCGTCCGAAAACGCAGATCCTGGGCGGCCTCGAAGTGGTGGGCGTCCAGGTCGATCGCGCGCACGAGCTGCAGATCGGCGTCGAGGCCGGGCTGGTCGAGTTCATCATCGCCGGCAAGATCGGCATCGTCGAGACCGGTGGCCTTGCCGTCGTGCCGCGCGGTGCCGCCTATGCCTATCGCAACACCACCACGCAGCCGGCCCGCCTCGTCATCCGCGCCCTCGTTCCCGGGGCGAAGACCAGCGCCGCCTGAAAGGGCTTGCGCAGGCGCGCGCCCGGGGCCAAAAGTCCGTCAGGCGGCCAGTGACCGCCGGAGTTGCCTCATGTCTAGCCTTGTGGAGACCTGCTAGGGCCTCATCCGTCTGCGGATGAGGTTATCGGAACAAGACGCCGTCCAGCGCGATGCGGGCGGCGGCTCGACTTTGTTTCGGGTCTTCACTCAAATGGACATTTCCAGAGACGAACAGCGGGTGCTGCACGCCCTCGCGCAGGGCGGCCGCATCGTGCCGCTCAAGAACACCAAAGGCCGCATCGACGGCCTCGAACTCTACAACCGCGACGGCTGGCGCATGCCGCCGATCCCACTGCTGCTGTTCAAGAAGCTGCAGCGCAAGAAGGCGATCAAGTCCGAAGACGGCCAGCCCTACCGCATCACGCGGCGCGGGCTGGAACTGGTGCGGGCGGAGGTCGATAATCGGTGAAGCAACGGCATCGGTGCGCGGAAGCGTGCCGATGCCGGTTCAGCATTGGTTCAGCCGTGAGGCGCTAGGCGCCTGCCATCTCGTCGTCTAGACAGGCCACCATGCCCTCGCCCGCCTTCCGCCTCGCCATCTTCGATTTCGACGGCACCCTCGCCGACAGCTTCGACTGGTTCTGCTCCGTCCTCGACCGCACGACGGCACGCTTCGGGCTGAGGCCCGTCGATCCGGCCGAAATCCCGACCCTGCGGGACATGCCGAGCCGCGACGTGCTCGCGCATCTGGGCGTGCCGATGTGGAAGATCCCGGCCATCGCCACCTATATGCGCGGCCTTGCCGGCGAGGAGATCGCCAGCATCGGGCTGTTCGACGGCGCCGCCGCCACGCTGATTGCGCTGCATGCGGCCGGGGTGAAGCTGGCGGTCGTCAGCTCCAATGCCGAGGCGAACATCCGGGCCGCCCTGAGCCCGGTCGCCAATTTGATCGACCGCTACGATTGCGGTTCGGCCCTGTTCGGCAAGTCAGCCAGGCTCAAGGCCGCCGCCGCCACGTTCGGCACCCCCGCCATCGCGATCGGCGACGAAGTCCGCGACATCGAAGCCGCCCGCAAGGCGAGGGTCACCGCCGGCGCGGTGAGCTTCGGCTACAATTCCCGCAAGGCGCTGGTGGCGGCCAAGCCGGATCATCTGTTCGACAGCTACGAAGACCTGCTGCGGGTGGTCCTCGGCGGCTGAGGCTGAGTGGCCCCCTCATCGCCTGGGTGCGAAGTCAGCACGGACATCCTCCCCCCTGGTGGGGGAGGATAGCGAAGGTTGGCCGCAGGCCTACCGAAGCTTGGTGAGGGGGTGTTTGGCTTCAGTCGGCATCCCAACCGAAGCCAAGAACCCCTCACTTGCTCGCCTTGGGGGTTTGGCTGGTCGCCAAACCCAAGACTCACTTTCTCCCCCACAAGGGGGGAGAATGACATCGTGCCAGCGGCGCCGTTGGTGAAGTCGGCACCAGCCGTACGCGAACGCCGTTCCAACTCCCCATCAATGTAAGGCTTTGCCCTTACTCGACGGCGCAGGCGTTTGACCTGACAATACTGGGCAGGTTCTGCGTGCATTGCCTTTGCCACATCCCCCGTTTCTTCCAATTGTTTGGAGCTCGAAAATGACGCTCAGACAGTCCGCGCTGCTATTGTCCGTCGGCCTGACCCTCTGCTTTCCCGATCTGGCGGCGGCGCAGCAATGCTTCACGCCGGCGAGCACCACGCCGGTGACCACCGGCGACGCCGCTGCCCGCGAGGTGGTGTTCACCTCGGCGCTGAGCAACGGCATCGTCTCGAAGTTCACGCTCGCCCGCACGCTCGACAACATCCTCAAGACCTCGCGCGTCGATCCGACCGCGCCGGTCACCGACGCGCAGCGCGAAGAGCTGCTGACCTCGCTGCTCGGCACCTTCGAGCAGAACACACTGGGCAATCCCCATAGCGGGCTCACCTTCCCGGTCACCGTGCGCAGCGGCGAGGCGGCGCTCGAGGCGCACGACATGCTGAGCGCCGGCGGCAGCAACGAGATGGTTCCGGTGGGGCTGTTCAACCGCCTCGACCTGGCGCCCAAGAGCTTTGCCAATTGCGGCGAGTACCGCATCGTCTACGCCCGCAAGGGCGGGGCCGGGACCGATCGCTTCTTCCTGATCTTCGAGGCGGCGCTGCCCAATGCCGATCCGAACGGCTCGGCCGAAGGCTGCAAGGAGGTCGCGTCCTTCTGGCAGGGCCTCAAGACGGCCGACGACGCGACCGCCGGCACCCAGCTCGAGCATTTCTACTACGACGGCGGCGTGGTGCCGGGCGGCACGGTGAGCTTCGAGCCGGTGGTCGATTATCGCCATTACGGCCTTCCCGACGGCCAGGTCCGCGCCAACGCCTTCATTCCCGACAGCAATAGCGGCTTCGTGTGGCACCTGCTGCAATGGCAGACAGCGCTCGACGCCTCGGGTGTACCGGCGTTCCACAATGCGCCGGTCAACGAGACGCCGGTGCCCGCCCTGTTCGGTCCGCCCACCATCGCGGCCCAGCCGGCCGCCGCCTTCGACCAGCTGACCGGCCTGTTCCGCAACGAATTCGCGGCGCGCAATGTGTGGCAGCTGATCGACGTGGACCGCACCGCGCTGGTCCAGCCGACTTCGGCCGAGACGCTGATCGACAAGCTCGGCGTCGATATCGACGACAAATATTACGCCGTCGAGAGCAACGCCAATGGCAGCCCGAGCGACAGCGCGGCGCGACGCGCCGCCAATACGCCGCTCGCCGCCGGCATCGCCCAGACGCTCAGCGACGCCAAGGTCGACCAGTGCAGCATCACGCCGCTGCAGGTGCTCAACCGCATGGACGCCATGACCTGTGGCGGCTGCCACCAGTTCGCGGCCGGCGCAGAGATCGCTCCGGGCATCGACTGGCCGCAATCGCTGGGCTTCGTGCAGATCGACGAGCAGGGCGCGCTGTCGCCGCTGCTGACCGATCACTTCCTGCCGGCACGCATCGCCAACCTCGAGCGGACGGTGGGCCACGCCTTCCTCGATACCGAGCAGACGCCGGCCGGCATGGGCTCGCAGCGCGCCCAGCTCAACCAGTTGCTGGCCGGGCTCAAGAGCAAGGGCCAGGGCTTTGTCGACGACCCGGCGGCCGATACGAACCTGGCGCTCGCCGTGCTGCTCAACGAGCAGGTACGGCAGGCCTCGAGGGCGGAGCCGGGCGCCTTCACCACCTTCCGCCAGCCCGACTAGGCCGGCGATGTGCGAGGTCTGCTACTTCATCCCGCCCGAGGTCTATCGCGATCTCGCGCGGGATGGCTCGATCTCCCCTGCCCTGCGCCGGCAGTTCCGCACCGCCGCGCGGATCGATGCGCAGGTGCGCCGGATGCGCGGCAATGCGCGCGTCCTCAACGGCCTGCTGAACGCCGAGCTCGATGCCTTCGCGGCGTTCCCCGATCCTCCGGTGGTGCTGTTCGATTGCGGCGGCAGCCCTAATCTGCCGGGTTTGCCGGTGGCGCCGGACTCGCCCGATCCGCTGGTGCCCAGGGTCACCGACCTCACCAATGACGTGGCGCGGTTCTTCGCCGAGGTATTCAACCGCAACTCGTTCGACAATCTGGGCGCCGCAATGCAGTCGACGCTGCATTTCGGCATGCCGGCCGGCCAGGCGCTGTGGTCGGGCAGCCAGGTGCTCTACAGCGACGGAGACGGCGATCTGTTCCACCAGCCGGTGGAGGCCGACGACCTCGTGGGTCACGAGTGGATGCATGCGGTGACCGCCAACACGCTGCAGCTGGCGCCCACGCGCACCCAGTCAGGCGGGCTCGACGAGAGCATCTCGGATGCGTTCGGCTCGATGTTCCGGCAATGGCGCGCCGGGCAGGACGCCGCCCAGGCCGACTGGCTGATGGGAGCGGACCTGCTGGGCAAGAAGCAGACCGACAAGGGTTTTGCCTGTATCCGCGACCTGCGCGATCCGGACAGCACCCATTGCCTGACGCAGCAGCCTCGGCACGTCAGCGGCTTCGTCCTGCAGATGAAGCCGCATATCTCGAGCGGCATCCCCAACCATGCCTTCTGCGTCGCCGCGCTCCAGCTTGGCGGCAAGAGCTGGGAGACAATCGGACAGGTCTGGTACGCGGCGGTCACCGGCTCCGGCCCGAACCGGAACATGGACTTCGCCGGCTTCGCCACGAAGACCCGGGCTCTCGCCGCCAGCATGTTCCCGGCCCGCCCCGAGGTTGCAACCGCCGTCAACGCCGGCTGGACCGAGGTCGGTCTCTAGCCTTCCCCCCAATGCGCCCCACAGCTATCGTCCGCGCGAAGGAGCGTGCGGATGGAAACTTTCGAGTGGGTGACGGCGCTGATGTTCGGGGCGGCGCTGCTGTCGCTGCTGGCGCGCAAGCTCGGCCTGCCCTACCCCTCGCTGCTCGCCGTCGGCGGCGCGGCGATCGCGCTCTGGCCCTACAGCCCGAGCTGGACGCTCGATCCGCATCTGGCGCTGACGCTGTTCGTCGCCCCGGTGCTGCTCGATGCCGCCTACGACTTCTCGCTGCGCGACCTCAGGCGCAACTGGATCACCGTCAGCGGCCTCGCGATCGTCGCCGTCGGGCTTACCACCGTGGTGGTGGCGCTCGTCGCACGCTGGCTGGTGCCCGGCATGCCCTGGCCGGTGGCGATCGCGCTGGGCGCCATCGTCGCCCCGCCCGACGCCGCCGCCGCGACGGCAGTGATGCGGCAGATCAAGCTGCCGCACCGCATCCGCACCATTCTCGAAGGCGAGAGCCTGGTGAACGATGCGTCGGCGCTGCTGATCTACAAGCTGGCGCTTGGCGCGGCCCTCGCCGGACAGGTGATGGTCATCACCGTGGTCCCGACGGCCGTCGCGGTGATCGTGGGCAGCGTCGCCGTCGGCATCCTCATCGCCATGATCGTGGCGCGGCTGTTGCGCGCCATCGACGACGCACCGACCGCGATCATCCTGCAATTCGTCGGCACGTTCGGCGTGTGGATCCTCGCCGACAGCGTCGGGCTGTCGGGCGTGCTGACCATCGTCGCCTTCGCCATCACGGCGGCGCGCGGCTCGACGCGGCTGATCACGCCGCCCCGCATCCGCATTCCCACCAATGCGGTGTGGGCCGCGGCGGTATTCGTGCTCAATGCGGTGGCCTTCATCCTCATCGGCATGCAGCTGCGGCCCATCCTGGGCCGCCTCAGCAGCGACGGACTCGGCGCTTCGCTGACGGTCGCGGTGGCCGTGCTCGCCGCCGCCATCGCGGCGCGCTTCGCCTGGGTGATGGGCTACAATTTGTTCTTCCGCGCCATCCTGCCCGAGCCGACCACCGAGGACGGCCCGGGCCGGCCGACGCTGACCGGCGGGCTGGTGATTTCCTGGGCCGGCATGCGCGGCATCGTCACGCTCGCCGCCGCCTTCGCACTGCCCACCGAAATGCCGGACGGCAGCCCGTTCCCGTACCGCGACCTGATCCTGCTCTGCGCCTTCCTCGTGGTCTTCGGCACCCTGGTCATCCAGGGCCTGACGCTCAGGCCGCTGATCGCCCTGCTCCGCCTCGAGGCGCCCGATCCGGTGGCCAAGGAAATCCGCCACGCCCGCGCCAAGGCACTGAAGGCGGGGCTCACCGCCATCGAAACGGACGGCTCGGACGAGGCCAAGCTGCTGCGCGAAGAATTCGAGGCCGCCATCGACAGCAGCCTCAAGGCGCCGGACGTGACGCTCGACGCCCTGCCCGGCAACGACATCCGCCGCACGGCGCTCGCCGCCGCCCGCAAGCGCGCCAACGAACTGTGGCTCACCGGGCTCATCGGCGACGAGGCCTATCGGGCGCTCGAAAGCGAGTTCGACTGGGCCGAGCTGAGCGCGGGGGCGGAGTGATGGCTTCGTTCAAGCCGCCGCTTGCGAGGAGCGGCAAATCTCGCCACCCTGCGGCACAACCAAAGAGGAAATATCGATGAGCAAGGTAGTCTACGAAGTCGTCCAGCACGATGGCGGCTGGGCCTACAAGGTCGGCGACGTGCTGAGCGAGACCTTCCCGAGCCACGCCGCAGCGCATGCGGCGGCCGCGGCTGCAGCCGAGCGCCAGCGCCATGGCGGCAATACCGAGGCCATCGAGTACGAGGACAAGGGCGGCCACTGGCACCAGGAGGTCGCCGAGGGCGGCGACCGGCCGGAAACCGAGCTCGACGACTAGCCCAGCTCGCCGATCACGTCGGCGATGACGTGCAGCGGCGGGTTCTCCGCCGGATTGATGGCACCGCCGCGCTGCGCCATCAGCGCCGCCTTCCACAGCGCCCAGCCGCGCGCCCGCGCCCATGTGCCCTCGTCGCCCGGCGCCGCGAGCCGGAACGCTTCACGCGCCGCGCCCTCGAGGAACACCCAGGCAATCACCAGGTCGCAGGCCGGATCGCCTGCCGCGCAGCAGCCGAAATCGATCACCGCGCCGAGCCGGCCATCGCGCAGCAGCAAATTGCCGACGGCGATGTCGCCATGCAGCCAGACCGGGGGACCCGCGAACGGCGCGGCCGCGGCGGCGTCGAGCACTGCGTAGGCCGCCGCCGTATCGATGGTGTCGGCCAGGGCATCGATCGAGCGCCGCGCCTCGTCGCCGTAGACCTCGATGACGTCCGCGCCGCGGAAATAATTGTGCTGCCCGGGCGGCGGGGCGCCGGCGGTGTCGATGCGCTGCAGCGCCGTGAGGAATTTCGCCACGTCCCAGCCGAACTGCACGGGATCGTCGAGGGCGTCACGCGTCGCCGGCTCGCCCTCGAGCCATTCGTAGACCGACCAGGGATAAGGATAGTCCGCGGCCGGCGCACCGACCCCGACCGGCACCGGCACGGGGAGCGGCAGGCGCGGCGCCAGCCGCGGCAGCCAGCGCGCTTCCTTCTCGGCCTGCTCGCTGTAGCCCATGGCGCTGGGCAGCCGCACCTTCATGCGGTCGCCCAGATGGAAGGTCCAGTTGTCCCAGCCATCGTTCTCGACCGGCCGGATCGGCAGGCCCGCCCATTGCGGGAATTGCGACGCGACGAGCCGCTCGACCAGCGGTACGTCGACATCGAACTTGCCGGCTTTCAGCTTTTCCTCGCGCAAAACGGCCTCCTCAGGGGAGGCGCAACAGGCCACAGCGGCGCGCGCCGATCAAGCGCTGGCCCTGGCCCATTTGGGCAATGCCTTGCCCTTGTCGCGCGCGTCGTCGAGCACGGTGCGGCCGCCATATTCCTTGCTGCGCCGCCACTCCTCGGCGATGTAGCCGTAGAAAGACGGACCGCCGACCTTGCCTTCGACGGCGCGGGCCTGCGCATCGAGCCGCTTGATGGCGCTCATCTCCTCGCTGGCGCCGAGCCGGGCCTTCACCACCGCGTATTTCAGCGTCCTGATGGTCTCGTCATAGACTTTCAGCGGTACCGGAAACGGCGCGCCGTCCTTGCCGCCCTTGCTCATCGCAAAGCGGGCCGGATCGGAGAAACGGTGCGGCGCGCCGTGGATCACCTCGGCCACCATGGCCAGCGAGCGGACGGTGCGCGCACCCACGCCGGGCACCAGCAGCAGTTCGGAGAAATCGGCGGGACCGTTGTCCGCCGCCGCGCCGAGCGAGGCATGCAGGCGGCGCAGCAGCACATCCTTGGGCCGCACGTCGTGGTGGGCCGGCATCACGAGATGCGGCAGCATCGGCTCGTCCGCGCCTTCGGGTTCGGCGTCGCGGCCCTCGAGCCTGCCGACCTCCCGCACGATGCCGTCCGGCCCCAGCGTGCCCAGCAGGTCGACCGACGAGGCCCGCGAGCGCTTCGCCCGCAGATCGGTGAGGTTGACGATCGTCCCCTGCGCCTCGCCCTCGATGGCGCTGTGCGGCGCCTCGACGAAATCGCGCAGACCCTCGCTCTGCCAGTGGTAGCGGCGCGCGGTGGAGGTCTCGTCCTTCATGCCCTGCTGCACGACGACCCATTTGCCGTCATCGGCGACGATGAAGCCGTGCAGATAGAGCTCGAAGCCGTCCTGCACCGCCGCGCTGTCGACCTTGGCGACGAGCTTGCTGGCCCGCGCCAACGCCAGCCCGTCGAAGCCGACGCGGTTGCCGATGGCCACCAGCTCGTCCGGCGTCTTGCGCGAGTGCTTGCCGCGCCCGCCGCAGACATGCAGCCCGAGCTCCTTTTCGAGCGGCACCAGCCCCCGCTTCAGCGCGCCAATCACGCTGGTGGTGATGCCCGAGGAATGCCAGTCCATGCCCATGACGGCGCCGAACGACTGGAACCAGAACGGGCTCGCCAGCCGGCTCAGGAACTCGTCGCGGCCATACTCGGCGCAGATCGCCTCGGCGATGATGGCGCCGAGCCTCGCCATCCGGCCCGCCAGCCATTCGGGTACGCGGCCATTGTGAAGCGGCAGGTCGGCAGAACCGGCGCGTTGCGCCATCGGGGCATCTCCTCAATGCCGCAAACTAGCATGGAACAAAGCAGAAACAAACGCCTGTTTCACGCATTCGATCAAAGCCCTCGACGCACCCCGCCTTTTGCATAGACTAGGTGCGACTTTCGGGGCCCGAATGCCGGACATCTTCATCTCGTACAAGAAGGAGGAGCGCGACATCGCGGCCCTTCTGGCGGAGCGTTTGACCAGCGCCGGCCACGACGTCTGGTGGGACGATTCGCTGCTCGCTGGCGGTCGTTTCGAGGACGAGATCACGGCTGCGCTCGATGCATCCAAGGTCGTGGTCGTGCTCTGGTCGAAGCTCTCCGTGGCGTCCGACTGGGTCAAGGCGGAGGCCGAAAGTGCCCGGCAGCAGGCCAAGGCGCTACCGGTAATCACGGATGATCTCGAGCCGCTCAAGCTGCCGCTGCTGTTCCGCGGCATGCATGTCGTTCGGCTGGCGGGTTGGAGGGGTGAAGCGGACCACCCCGGCTATGCCGATCTGATGGCCGCGATCGGCGAGCGACTGGGCCGCGCGGCTGGACCGGCGGTAGCGACGAGGCCGGCGGCAGGTCGACCAACATCAATCAGGCGAGCGAGCGCGCTATGGCTAGGCGCTGCCTGCGTCGTGCTGGGGCTCGTCGCGGGAGGCGGATACCTGGCCTACCGGCAGACGACGGCGACCTCACCGGCCGACCAGGCCGCGATAGATCGCTGTTCCACCTGGTCGCTATCGGCCAAGCTCGATGCCCGAACGGCCTTTCCGCGGCTCGACCCGACGACCGACGACGATTGCAGCGCGGCGCTGGCGCGAAAGCCCGACGACGGCAACATGCTGGGCATGATGGCGATGGTGCGGGCGGTGGAGGGTAAGCTCGATGACGCGGTCGCCCTCGCCCGCGAGGGCGCCGATCGCAACGGCTCGGCCGCCTATTATGCGCTGGGCAATCTCTACGCGCTGGGGCTGGGCGTAGCCGCGGACCGGCAAGAGGCGACGCAAAACTACCTTGCGTCGACGCGACTGGGGAGCACCCACGCCGCTGGGCGGCTCTGCATGATCGGCCTGAGCAACGACATGCATCTGCCGGTCAGCAGCACGCGCGACGAGATCGTCGGCTATTGCAAAGAGGCGACCGATGGCGGCGACAGTTTTGGCTTCCTCGCGACCGGCTTCGCCTACGAAACCGGCGCTGACGGCCGCACAGTGGACTTCTCCAAAGCCGGGCAGTTCTACCAGCAGGCCGCCAGCCTCGGCTCCGATGACGGGGCGGTGCGGCTGGGCTCGCTTTATGAGCGCGGCGCCGGGACCACGCAGGACTATGCGAGGGCCGTGCAGCTCTATCAGGGCGCGGCCGACAATGGCTGGCCCAGCGGCCTGCGCGCGCTCGGTGTCAGCCTGGAGCTGGGGCACGGCATCGCGCAGGACATCAATCGTGCGGCGCAGCTGTACGAGAAAGCAGCCCGGCTCGATGATTTGTCGGCGCTGCTGCTGGCGGGGTACGACGTCAACGACGGCCCACAACCGGCGCTCGACGACCGCCACGATCTGGAAAACCTTACGGTCGACGCGACCGCGCCGACGGCGCAGCGTGTGCTGGCCCAGCTCTATGCGCGCGGCATCCTGCAGCCCAAGGACGGCGCTCGCGCGCTGGCCACGGTGCAGCCCTGCTCTGACGCCGGCAATTCCTTCTGCCAGGCGATGCGCGGCTATTTCCTGCAGTTCGGGGTGGATGGGAACAAACGTCCCGCCGATGCGGTGCCACTTTTCCAAGCCTCCGCCGACCAGGGGAATATGTTCGGCCAGTTCATGCTGGCGCGCGTCTACGCGCAAGGCGCAGGGGTGGCCAAGGACATCGACAAGGCACGGCGCTATTACAGCCTTGCCGCCCAGCAGGGTCTGGGTCTCGCGACCGACGCGCTCAACAGCCTCGGCGATCAATAATCTCGATTTCGCAAAATTGCCGCTTGACGGACACGCGCCAAGGCTTCATAACCAAATCGTTCTATAACGTTTCGGTTATTCAGATGCCCTCGTCCGAACAGCTCGATGCGACCTTCACCGCCCTCGCCGACCCCACCCGCCGGGCCATCCTCGCCCGCCTGATGACAGGGGAGGCATCGGTGAACGAGCTCGCGGAGCCTTTTGCGATCAGCCAGCCGGCGATCAGCAAGCATCTCAAGATTCTGGAACGGGCCGGCCTCGTGACCCGCTCCGCCGATGGCACCCGCCGGCCTGTGCGGATCGAGGCGGGTCCGATGAAGGACGCCGTCGACTGGCTCGAGAAATACCGCCGCTTCTGGGAGATCAGCTACGGGCGTCTCGATGCCCTGCTCGAGATCCTCCAGACCCCGCTCAACGCGCCCGACAAACCCGCCAGGAAGAGGAACGACGACAATGCCTAAGCCGCTCACCATCACGACGCCCGGCGACCGCCAGATCGTCGTCACCCGCTCCTTCGACGCGCCGCGCGAGCTGGTGTTCCTCTGCTACTCCAAGCCCGAGTTGATGCGCCGCTGGTACGGCATGCCGGACTGGACGACGTTCGTGTGCGACATCGATTTCCGCGTCGGCGGCAAATACCGGATCGGGCAGCGCTCGCCCGAAGGCTACGAACTGGCCAGCCAAGGCATCTACACCGCCATCGTCGAGCCCGAGCGCATCGAGCAGACCGAATATTACGACGACGACTGGACGCAGGGCGGCACCGTCAACGAGGTAGTGTTCACCGAAGCGAACGGCGTGACGACCGCCACCTCCACCATCACCTTCACTTCGCCCGAAGCCCGCGCGGCGGCGGCCGCCACGCCGATGGCCACCGGCATGGAGATCGGCTTCAAGCGGCTCGACGCGCTGCTGGCCGAAGAACAGACGCACTAGAACGACCGACTACCAGCCGACTGAAACTGCCTCCGCGAACACGCGTTTGCGGAGCACGGATCAACTCACCCAACCAAGGAGACCCATCATGTCCCAGAAGATCACCCCCTGCCTCTGGTTCGACGACCGTATCGCCGATGCCGGCGACTATTACGCCCGCATTTTCAAGGGCAAGATTCTCGACAAGAGCAGCTATCCGGATGGCCGGGTGCTGACGCTCAACGTCGATATCCTTGGCACCACCTTCACGCTGCTCAATGGCGGTCCGAACTTCACCTTCAGCGAGGCGATCTCGTTCTACATCGACTGCAAGGACCAGGCCGAGATCGACTATTACTGGGACAGCCTCACCGCCGATGGCGGCGCGGAATCGATGTGCGGCTGGGTCAAGGACAAGTTCGGCGTCAGCTGGCAGATCGCCCCGATGGCCGCCCTCGGCCGCACCCTCGGCGGCCCCGACGCCGCCGGCCGGCAGCGCGCCATGACGGCGATGATGCAGATGCGCAAGCTGGTCATCGCCGATCTCGAGAATGCCTACGCCGGCAAGTAACAAGCGGTGCCGGCGCTCGCTTCCGGGCGCCGGCCCTATGCCCGATCAGCCGGGGATGAAGCCGTCCTTGCCGACGCTGACGAAGCGCGCCGTCAGCGTGCCGTCATCCTTCACCGCCGCCCGCACCACGACATGGGCGCCGACGGTCAGCGCCGTCGCATCGGCCGCCTCGAAGGTCGTCACCGGGGTATTGTCGGGCAAGGTGACGCTCTGCTGCCCACCCTCATAGGTCACGGTCAGCACCTTGCTGTCGGTGCCCAGCACCTGCGAGACGGTGCCGTTGGTCATGGTCGAGTCCGGCCCCTGGTTCCACTGGCTGAAGCCCTCGGCGGTGCCGCGTGCCGATTCCGGGAACACCGTGATCTCCACCGCGGTATTGCCGCCCTTGCCGTCCTTCATCGCCCCGGCGCCGATATAGTCGCCGACCTTGATGTCCTCGATCTTGAGCGGCATCGTCCAGGTGTAGCGGGTCTTGTCGCCGAGCTCGGCCTTCATCGTGCTGCCGTCCGCGGCGGTCACATCGACTTCGGTCGCGCTCACCGCGCTCACAGCGCCGATCACCGCGACATTCTTGGGCGCGTCCTGCGCCATCGCCGATCCCGCGCCCAACGCCATCGCCAGGCCGAGGGCGGCCATCATCACATTCCGCATGGTCATCTCCAGAAATCCTCCGCGGCTGGCTTAACCCCGCCCGATGCGGCCTCATCCAACACGCTGCGCTCACGTTCGCGGCATCGGCCCGGCGCCTTGCAACCGTCACACGGCGCGCCTAACAGGCCGCCATGAGCACCGTCCACTCTGCCGCCGCGACCGGCTTTCAAGCCGGCGCACAGACTTATGCCCGGGGCCGACCGGACTATCCGGCGGCGCTGGATGCGTGGCTGCGCGACGTGGTGCAGCTCGGGCCCGGCAGGACCGTCCTCGATCTCGGCGCGGGTACCGGCAAGTTCACCGGCCGGCTGGTCGGCACGGGCGCCTCGGTCGTCGCGGTCGAGCCGGTGGCGGCGATGCGTATGAGGCTCGCCGCGGATTACCCCATGGTCCGGGCGCTCGACGGCAATGCCGAGGCCATCCCGCTGCCGGACGCGTCGCTCGATGCGGTCGTCTGCGCCCAGGCGTTCCACTGGTTCGCAACCGCCGCGGCCCTGGCCGAGATCCGCCGCGTGCTGAAGCCCGGCGGCGCGCTGGCGCTGGTCTGGAACGTGCGCGACATGTCGGTGGGCTGGGTCCGCGCCATCGACGACATCCTGACGCCGCACGAGGGCGATGCACCGCGCTATTACTCCGGCAGATGGCGCGACGTCTTCCCCGCCGAGGGTTTTGGGCCGCTCGAGGAAGCGAGCTTCCCGCACGGCCATACGGGCCCTGCCGAGCAGGTCGTCGTCGACCGGCAGCTGTCGGTGAGCTTCATCGCCGCTCTGCCGCCGGACGAGCAGCGCCAGGTCGCCGACGCGGTGCGCGCGCTGATCGCCGCGACGCCCGAGCTGGCCGGCAAGGCGGAAGTCACATTCCCCTACGTCACGTCGGCCTTCATCGCGCGGAAGCTCTAGGTCGTTCGTCGCGCGGAAACGGCCCGTTACGCGAAGCCGTGCCTTCATCGTCTCTTGCCGATGAAAGGGCGATGCGCCACATTACGGCTCTCCCTACCCTCAGCAGTCCGACCGATGTCCCATTTGTTCTCCCCCTTCTCGCTGCGCGACCTGACCTTGCGCAATCGCACGGTCGTGGCGCCGATGTGCCAGTACTCGGCGCAGCACGGCCTCGCCAATGACTGGCATTTCGTGCATCTCGGACGCTTCGCGATCGGCGGCTTCGGTCTCGTGATCATGGAGGCCACGGGCGTGCTGCCCGAGGGCCGCATCTCCTACGGCGATCTGGGCCTGTGGAGCGACGAGCAGATCGCGCCGCTCGCCCGGATCGTGAGTTTCCTCCATTCGCAGGGCGCGGCGGCGGGCATCCAGCTCGGCCACGCCGGCCGCAAGGCCTCGACGCCGATCGCCTGGCGGCACGGCTTCGACGAAACCGAAGACGAAAAGCCCGCCGTGGCCTTCGAGTCATGGGTGCCGCTGGCGCCGAGCGCGATCATCCAGCCGTCGAACGCGCCTGGCTACACCGTGCCCAAGGAGATGACGCTCGACGATATCCGCGCGGCCGTACGCGGCTTCGCCGATGCGGCGGTGCGCGCCGACAAGGCCGGCTTCGACGTCGTCGAAATCCACGGCGCGCATGGCTACCTCATCAACCAGTTCCTCTCGCCCATCTCCAACCATCGCACCGACGATTACGGCGGCAGCCGCGAGAACCGCATGCGCTTTGCCCTAGAGGTGGTCGAGGCGGTCCGCGCCGCCTGGCCGGCACGCAAGCCGCTGCTCGTGCGCATTTCGGCCACCGACGGGGCCGAGGGCGGCTGGACCGTCGAGGACTCCGTCGTGCTCGCCGGCGAGTTCAAGCAGCGGGGCGTCGACGCGGTGCATGTGTCGTCGGGCGGTGTGTCGTCCTACATGCTCAAGCCCGAGCCGCTCTATCAGGTGCCGCTCGCCAAGGCGGTGAAGCAGGCGGGCATCGCCACCATCGCGGTCGGGCTGATCAACGAGCCGCAGGATGCCGAGCAGATCGTCGCCAGTGGCGATGCCGATCTGGTGGCCTTCGCCCGCGGCGCGCTGGAGGATCCGAACTGGCCCATCCACGCCCACCACATCCTCGATGGCGCCGCCTACGATCTCTGGCCCAGGCAGGCGCGCGAGCGCATTCGCGGCAAGGATCGCGTGCTGGGAATAAGGCAGGAGCCGGCGGTCGCCGCGCAATAATCGCGAGCGTCGCACAACGACCTCGGCGGCGCCGCCAGTGTGGCGCCGCGCTTCATCTGCCGTTCATTTGCCCGATGCCAGAAGCCCAGCTCACCGCTTGGGAGCATCCATCAAATGAACGTCAAAGCCCTCGTCGCCGCCATGGCGCTGCCGCTGCTGCTGGCCGCCTGCGCCCCCGAAATCGAATCCACCGTCTATCTAGCCGACGTGCAGACCGCCCTCGACAAGGGTGACGTCCTGTCCGTCCCGGCACTGCTGCGCATCCCGCAGAGCGGCGAGGACGAATGCAAGAAGGGCCTCGATGCCCTGGTCGAAAAGCTGAAGGCGTTCGCGCCGGTCACCGGCAAGGCGCAGTGCATCAGCAAGGACCAGCACGGCTCGGGCACCCAGCTCGCCGAGATCGAGACGCAGGTGCAGATCGTCAAGGCCGGCACCACTGTCGACCAGCCCAACCTCTTCGTCATCGAGGCGAGTGCTGCCGATGGCGGCAAGACCGACCTCAACTTCAAGATGCTGAAGCCGATCGCCGAAGTCGTCGACGCGCTCAAGGGCGACGACAGCATGGACGTCGATTTCGATCCCTCGTTCTTCCTGCTGACCCTCAACAACGACACCTCAGGACCGGTCGAGCTGACGCTCAACAATGTCTATGTCGACGGCAAGCCGATGGTCAGCGAGAACCAGTCGCCGGTCGGCCTCGACCGCCGCAGCGAGATCAAGATCCAGCTCTCCGACGTCGCTTCGAGCTACCTCGAGGCCGGCCATTCTTACTTCTTCGCAACAATCGGCCCGAAGGCCTGATCGGTCGCGATTTCGCCGCCTTTGCGGCACGACACTTGTATCCGCACGTGGGACACCCCACGTGCGGTTGACCACTCGATACGGAGCCCCCGGATGACCAGCAAAGCCGCCCTTCTCGCTCTGCTGACGCTTTGGGGCGTCGGCGCCGCGGTGCCCGTGCCCGCCTGGGCCGACGAGACCTCCTCGGCCTCCGAGCAGTCGGACGCCGACGGCGACAGTTCCGACAGCCTCACCAACCGCGTGTGGGTGAAGGCCGGCGACGATGCGGCCCTGCCCGGCGTCATCAAGATTTTCCTCAGCGACGGCACGCTGGTGCAGGATTCCTGCTGGGAGACGCACCGGCTGTCCGCCTGGCAGCAATCGGGCGCCAACCAGGTCAGCTGGAACGAGGACGGCATGGACATCAAGGCCGATATCGTGACGCTGACCGCCGACGAGCTGGTGCTCTCGCTCAAGCTCAAGGGCGGCGACGTCGAGGAGCGCTACGCTCCGGCCACCGTCCCCTATGTCTGCCCGGACATGCCCAAGGGCTGATCGTTCGCCATCGCCTCAGATGATGAGGAAATCCGAGGCATCGAGCTTTGGATGCCCGCTCAGCGTTGCCAGCAGCACGGCCGCGTGGCCGCCCTTGCCGTCCTCGTCGTAATAGAGCCGGCCCGCATGGCTGTCGTAGACGATGCGGTCGCTGGCGTCGTGGGCGCGTGTCGCTCCCGAATGACGGTAGAATGCCCCCGAGGCGAGCGCGTGGCCGCTCGCGCCAACTCCGTGCATCACCGCATCGTCGAGCCAGAGGCGATCGGAGTGATGGACAAAGTCCTTGATCGTGTCGGCGCTGCTCGCCACCGGCTTCTGCAGGAACACGAACGCATCCCTGCCGCTGCCGCCGGTCAGCGCGTCCTTGCCGCCCCCGCCGGTCAGCGTGTCGCTGCCGGCACCCCCGCTCAGCGTATTGGCGCCGCTATTGCCACCCAGGGCGTCAGCCCGGCTGCTGCCCGTCGCCTTGATCCTGCCGCTGCCGGTGAGCAGCACGGCCTCGATCGCTCCTTTGGCATGCTTGCTGTCCGCGAGGCTGAAGCTCACCGAGGACTCCACCAAATCCCTGCCCCCGCCTCCGGATTCGTCCGCGACGTCGGCGGCGGCGTTGACGAGGTAGATGTCGTCGCCCTTGCCGCCCTTCATCACATCGCTGCCCGAGCCACCGTCGAGTACATTGCTGCCGGCGTCGCCGATCAGCGTATCGGCGAAGCGCGAGCCAATGAGGTTCTCGATGCTGCCGAAACTGTCGCCGGCGGCATCGCCTTTGTTCGACGACGGCGCGGCAAGACTGGCGACCACGCCGGACAGTGCGTGGGCGTAGCTGGCGGTATCGGTCCCCTCGCCGCCCTCGAGACTATCGCCGCCGGCACCGCCCTCGAGCACGTCGTCGTCGCTGCCGCCAGACAGGCTATCGGCGTCCGCGCCACCAAACAGATGGTCGCTGCCGGTGCCGCCCTCGAGGCTGTCGGCGCCCCACTCGCCGAAGATCCAGTCGTCGCCGGCATTGCCGCCCAGCGTATCGGCGTCGGCGCTGCCCAGCATGAAATCGGCATGGACGCTGCCCACCACGAGGAACGCCGAGTGGACGTAGTCCATATCGCCGAAGCCGTCGCGCACCCGCGCCGCCTCTACCGCGGCCGTGCTGCCAAGGATGGCCCGCAGCGCCGCGAGGCCATCGCTGCCCGCCGCCGCCGGAACGGCATTCCGGTCCAGCGTGGTGGCGGAGAGATTGACGACGATGCCGCGCGCGCCGCCCAGGGCATCGTCGGCACTGTAGTCGAGCGTTTCGATGCCCTCGCCCTGCCAGAATGCATCGTCGCCTCCCAGGCCCTGTAGCACCATGGGCGTGGGCTCGTTCGGGTAGAACTGGTCGCCCCAATTGCTGCCGCGCAGCACCTCGAAACCGTCGAAGCAATCGTTCACGACCGCCCACAGCATCATGTAGGTGGCGAAGCCCGTTGCATCGACATTCACGGAGTACGGCTGGGTCTGGTAGCTCAGAATGTCGTAGCCGGCGCCGCCATGCAGCGTCGAGGTTCCGGCCTCGGCGATAACGAGGTCGTCCCCATCGCCGGCATCGACCGTGGTCCCGGCATGGCCGGCATAGAGCGTGTTGGCACCGGCGTTGCCGGTGAGCTCAGTGCCCTCGCCATAGCTGTGGAACGGCGTCCCGGTCGCCGCCTCGCCGAGCTCGAAGACCGTGCCGGGCGCGAATAGCAGGGCCGCGACGCCCGCGGCGCCCGTATCGTCCCAGGCGGCCTGCAGGCCGCCGATATCGAAATCCGTGGTGGAGGTCGCGAGGACGGCGCCACCGGCGATGCCGAACTCGATCCGCGTGGCCGTGATGCCGTCATCGCCGAGGGTGAAGCGCAGATAGCGCGTTGGGTCGCTGCCGAGCCAGAGATAGGTCCCGTCGCCGGGCGCGCCCTGTGGGCCGGCGTCGAAGAAATCGGTCAGCGCCGCGGTGCCGAGGTCGCCATCGATACTGAATGTCAGCGCCATCGGCTGCCCCGGCCCAAGCCCCGGGGAAATCAGGCACGGATCGATGCGACTACGCAATAACCCGAATGGGAGCTAAACGATCAGGATGTCGGCAGCGGTGAGGTGCGGGTGGCCGCTCAGCACCGCCAGCTGTTGCGCCGCGTGGCCGTCTGCCCCGTCGGCGTCGTAGAACAGCTTTCCCGACGCGCTGTCGTAGATGACGCGATCGGTCGGATCGTGCGCCGCATGGGCCCCGGCATGCGCGTAGAACGCCGCCGAGCCGAGTTTCCCGGCGGCCCCGAGCCCGGCCATCACGTCATTGGAGAGCCTGAGCGTATCCTGGTGGTGGCCGAAATCGAGGATCGTGTCGATGTTGCCCGCCCCCGGGCGCGTGTCGAAGACGAAGCTGTCATGGCCGGCATCGCCCCACAGCCGGTCCGCCCCTGCGCCGCCGCGGAGCACATCGTTGCCGTCGCCGCCATGGATGCTGTCGCGCCCGCCGAGCCCCGCCAGCGTATCGTCGCCGCCATGTCCATCGATGCGGTCGGCCCATTTGGTCGGCGCCGGCAGCAGCAGCGAGCGCGTACCATCGACGCGGTCGCCGAACAGGAAGCCGCTGATCGTGGCTCCGGCCCGATCGACGTGCACGGAAAGCGCCTGCGTGTCGGTAAGCGCACCGTCGCTCACCTTCACCACGACGTTGTAGGTATTGTCGTGGCCGTGATCGTGCGGCCGCTCGTGGTTCGGGGCGGCCCTGAAGTGGAGCGCGCCGGTCTTGCTGTCGATGGCGAAGCGCGCCGCGTCGGCGCCACCGATCGAATAATGCAGCTTCTGCCCGTCGTCGCGGGCGTGCACATGGGTGACGAGGGAGCGGCCCTCCAGCACATGCAGGCTCGCTCTGCTGCCTGCGCCATTGCTGGTGATGCGCGGCGCGGCGTTGCTGCCGACGATGTCGATGGTCAGCTGCGCGAGATCGGTAACGGAGCCGCTATCGATGGCGCGATAGGTAAAGGTGTCGCTGGCATGCACGCCGCCTGCCAGCGCCCGGGTGTCGGGCAATGCGGTCAGCAGCTGATACTCCCAGCCGCCCGCAGCGCTCACCACCAGGAAGCCGTACGTGCCGACGATCGTCGTCGGATCGTTCGGCCCGATTGGACCATCGGAGCCAACGGCCATGAACGTGCCGTGCCCCGCTTCGGCGCCGGTTGCAATGCCGTTGATCGCCAGATCGACCCCGGTGTCGTTGCCCAGCAGATTGCCCGTGGCCTTCTGCGTGCCGCCAGGGGTCAGCGTACCGGAACTGGCATCGTCGTTGGCGGCAAGCAACGCGGCCGTCATCGCCCGCTCCCGCGCGCCGGCTCACCGTTCCGCTCTGCAATAGACATTACCGCAATACTCTCGACAGGCGGCGGATACTCTCCAAGGCCGCCCGGCCTGTCGATTCATATTTCGTTAACTCATTAACGGCGGAGGCGCCGCAAACGAAAAGGGCGCGCCGCTGACCGGGCGCGCCCTTCCAAAATGGGATGGATCAGGCCTTATTCGGCCGGCACCTGCGCCAGTTGCGGACCGTTGCCGGCGCGCAGCGTCAGCAGGGTGATGACACCCGCCGCCACCGCGCAGATCGCAAAGCCAACCACCATCGGCATGGCCGTGCCATCGTTGAAGGCGGCGACGATGGCCATCACGCCGGCGGCAACCACCATCTGCACCGTGCCCATCAGGGCCGAGGCGGCGCCGGCGATCTCGCCCTGCTCCTCCATCGCCAGCACGCTGGTCGAGGGCAGTACGAGGCCGAGGAAGCCGAAGGCGATGAACATCATGACGCCCATCACATAGATGCTGTCGAAGCCGGCGGTGAACAGCACGAGCAGCGCCAGCATGGCGGCGACGAAGCCGCCGACCGCGATGCGCACCACGCGGTTGAGGCCGAAGCGGCCGACGAGGAAGCCCGTCGCCTGGCTCACGGCAAAGAAGCTCACCGCATTGACCGAGAAGGCCAGCGAGTACTGCGTCGGCGTCAGCCCGTAATGCTGGATGTAGATGAAGCTCGAATTGCCCAGGAACGCCATGAACGCGGACATGCCGAACGTGCCGATCAGCGTCAGCCCCATGAAGCGCCAGTCACGCAGCAGCTGCCAGTAGGCGCCGAGCGCACTGCCCCAGCCCGAACCGTGCCGGGCTTCCTTCGGCCGCGTCTCCTTGAGCGCGAAGGCGAGCAAGGCCAGGCCGAGCACGCCGACGGCCGCCATCACGTAGAACAGCATGCGCCAATCGCCGAACTGGATGACGAAGCTGCCGCTCAGCGGCGCCAGGATCGGCGATACCGAGAACACCAGCATGATGAGGCTCATCAGCTGCGCCGCCGGGGCGCCGGTGTACTGGTCGCGCACGATGGCGCGCGGCAGCGACATCGGGGCACAGGCGCCGATCCCCTGGATGAAGCGGAACATGATCAGCATCTCGACGCTCTGCGAGAGCGCCGCGCCGAGGGTGCCGAGCAGGAAGATGACGATGCCGAAATAGAGCGGCGGCTTGCGGCCGTACATGTCGCTGAGCGGGCCATAGACCAGCTGGCCCACCGCGAAGGCGAGCATGAAGGCCATCAGGCTCTGCTGCACCGAGGCCGTCGAGGCATTGAGGCTATGGGCGATCGCCGGCAGCGCCGGCAGGTACATGTCGATGGAGAGCGGTCCGATCACGGACAGCAGCCCCAGGACAATGGCGGAACGAACGAGCTGGGCGTTCATGGAACGCTCCTTTCAGAGACGGAAACGGACCGTACGGCGGGACTGCCGTCTGGTCACGTTCGATGAATTTGGAATGACGGCCGCCCCCGCGGCCGGGTGGAGCGCTCAGGCGCTCCCGTCACTATGAATCACGTCAGGACAACTCCCTCTGTCCATCGTTGAATGACGATATTAGCCGAGCAAACGGATCGAGCTATGCGTTTGCGCGCATCGCAGCCATGCGAACCCACCGTATTCTCCCGTGTAACCTGGAGTCGCCGGCGGATGTGGCGCTATTCGCGGCAAGACAAAGGCCCGGATCGCTCCGGGCCTCTTGGATTGTCGCTGAAGCTCTGCCTCAGCTCTTTTCGTCGGCCTCGGCCTTCTTCTTGCCGGCCTTGGGGCCGGGGATGGCCTTGGGCCGCGCCGGGCGTGGCGGGCTGGCGATCAGCTCGAGCTTGGCGTCGGGGCCGATGCCCACGACGGCCACCGTGACCGTGCCGCCATTGACCAGCTCGCCGAACAGCACCTGGTCGGCCAGCGGCTTCTTGACGTGCTCCTGGATGACGCGGCCGAGCGGCCGGGCGCCCATGCGCTCGTCATAGCCGCGGCTCGCCAGCCATTCGGCGGCTTCCGGCGTCAGCGTGATGGTCACGCCGCGCTCGGCCAGCTGGCCCTCGAGCTGCAGCACGAACTTCTCGACCACCTGGCGGACCACCTGGGGCGGCAGCGGGGCGAAGGAGATGATCGCATCGAGCCGGTTGCGGAACTCCGGCGTGAACATCCGGTTGATCGCTTCCTCGTCGTCGCCGGCTTCGCGCTTGCGGCCGAAGCCGATCGGCGATTTCTGCAGCTCCATGGCGCCGACGTTCGACGTCATGATCAGGATGACATTGCGGAAGTCGACCGACTTGCCGTTGTGGTCGGTGAGCTTGCCGTGGTCCATCACCTGCAGCAGGATGTTGAACAGGTCCGGATGCGCTTTCTCGATCTCGTCGAGCAGCACCACGCAATGCGGATGCTGGTCGACGCCATCGGTCAGTAGGCCGCCCTGGTCGAAGCCGACATAGCCCGGAGGGGCGCCGATCAGCCGCGAGACGGTGTGCCGCTCCATGTACTCGGACATGTCGAAGCGCAGCAGCTCCACGCCGAGCGTGTCGGCGAGCTGCTTGGCGACTTCGGTCTTGCCGACGCCGGTCGGGCCGGTGAACAGGTAAGAGCCGATCGGCTTTTCCGGTTCGCGCAGGCCGGCGCGCGCCAGCTTGATGGCCGACGACAGCGCCGAGATGGCGGCATCCTGGCCGAACACGACGGTCTTCAGATCGCGCTCGAGATTGGCGAGCAGCTCGGTATCCGACTTGCTCACCGATTTGGGCGGAATGCGCGCCATCGTGGCGATCGTCGCCTCGATCTCGGGGACGTCGATGATCGTCTTGCGCTCCTCGGGCGTCAGCAGCATCTGGCTGGCGCCGGTCTCGTCGATCACGTCGATCGCCTTGTCCGGCAGCTTGCGGTCGTTGATGTAGCGCGCCGAAAGCTCCACCGCGGCCTTGAGGGCCTCATCGGTGTACTTGAGCTTGTGGTAGTCCTCGAAATACGGGCGCAGGCCCTTCACGATTTCGATCGCGTCGGGGATCGTGGGCTCGGCGACGTCGATCTTCTGGAAGCGGCGCACCAGCGCCCGGTCCTTCTCGAAGAACTGCCGGTACTCCTTGTAGGTGGTCGAGCCGATGCAGCGCATGTTGCCCGACGCCAAAGCCGGCTTCAGCAGGTTCGACGCATCGAGCGCGCCGCCCGAGGTGGCGCCGGCGCCGATCACGGTATGGATCTCGTCGATGAACAGGATCGCGTCGGGGTGCTTCTCGAGCTCCTTCATGACGGCCTTGAGCCGCTCCTCGAAGTCGCCGCGATAGCGCGTGCCCGCGAGCAGCGAGCCCATGTCGAGCGCATAGATGGTCGCGCCCTTGAGCACTTCGGGCACGTCGCCTTCGACGATCTTGCGGGCCAGGCCCTCGGCGATGGCGGTTTTGCCGACGCCGGCGTCGCCGACATAGATCGGGTTGTTCTTCGAGCGCCGGCACAGCACCTGGATGGTGCGGCGCAACTCGGCATCGCGGCCGATCAGCGGATCGATCTTGCCGGCCTTGGCCTTGGCGTTGAGATCGACGCAGAAATCGGCGAGCGCCGAACTCTGGCCGCTATTGCCGCCCTGGCGCTGCTGGTTGCCGCCCTCTTCGCCGTGCCCGGCATTGGGGCCGTCCTCGGCGCCGCGCACCGAACGCTGCTCGTTGGGGCCGGACTTGGTGATGCCGTGGCTGATGAAGTTGACCGCGTCGAGCCGGCTCATGTCCTGCTGCTCGAGGAAATAGGCAGCGTGGCTCTCGCGCTCGGCGAAGATCGCGACGAGCACGTTGGCGCCGGTGACCTCCTCCTTGCCGGAGGACTGGACGTGGATCACGGCGCGCTGGATGACGCGCTGGAAAGCGGCGGTCGGCCGGGCGTCCTGGCCGTTGGGCACCACGAGGCTGTCGAGTTCCTCGTTGATGAAGTCCTCGAGGTCGCCCTTGAGCGCTTCGATGTCGACATCGCAGCCATTGAGCACGGCGATGGTGTCGCGGTCATCGGTCAGGGCCAGCAAAAGGTGCTCGAGCGTGGCGAATTCGTGCGCGCGCTCGCGGGCGAGGTTCATCGCCTGATGCAGGGCTTTTTCCAGTCCGCGGGAGAAAGAAGGCATGTAACTGGTTCCTATTGCTTTTCCATCACGCATTGCAGCGGATGCTGGTTCTTGCGTGCTGTATCCATGACGCGCGTGACCTTGGTCTCGGCCACTTCGTATGGGTAGACGCCGCACTCCCCGACGCCCTTGTTGTGGACGTGCAGCATGATGCGCATGGCGTCTTCACGGGTCTTGTTGAAGACGTCCTGCAGGACGAGAACGACGAACTCCATCGGCGTGTAGTCGTCGTTGAGCAGCAGCACCCGGTAGAGATTGGGCTTCTGCGTCTTGGGTTTGGTCCGGGTGATGGTCCCGGTGTCGAACTTGGAGTCGCCACCGCCCTCCTTATCCTCACGCGCCGCCTTCAGCGGCTGGCCCGAACCGATTGTGGCCCGGGTCGTCTCATCGGGAGAAGGGATAGGACGAGAGAAACGACGAAGCATGGTGAAGCCAGTATGTAGGCAAAACTTCCCGGTTGTTAAGAGGGACGATGGGCAGCTGCCCAAATCCCCGCAATGCCTTGGCCAGCCGGGGTTTTTCCGATCCTTCCAAATCATGATGCATTTTACCGAATGGTAACGGCGCGCCCCTATTCTGCCGCTTATCGAGGCGATGGCGCGGGCACGGGGGAAGCTGCGTCGAGGCCGCACTCGTCAGTACCAGTAAAGGCCAGAAGGCCTCGCGTGTTTGGAGTACCGGGTTGGCTTCCCAAGAGCTCAACGTTTTTTCGCGCCTGTCCTTCTGGCGCATCGCAGCAGCTGTTTTGATCAGTTTCGTCGTCGCCTGGCCCAGCTGGGCCGAGGCTGCTGTGCCGCGCGCCTATGCCGGCATCGTCGTCGACGCCAAGACCGGCAAGGTGCTCTACGAGAGCGATGCGGACGCCACGCGCTACCCGGCCTCGGTCTCCAAGGTCATGACGCTCTACATCCTGTTCCAGGAGCTGACGGCCGGGAACATCAAGCTCACCGACAAGATGCCGGTATCCAAATACGCCGCCTCGGCGGTGCCGACCAAGCTCGGCCTCAAGCCCGGCTCGACGATCACCGTCGACAACGCCATCAAGGCCATCTGCACGCTCAGCGCCAACGACATGGCGCGCGTGGTGGCCGAATATATCGGGGGCAGCGAGAGCGCCTTCGCCAAGCGCATGACGGCGACCGCGCGTGCGCTCGGCATGACCCACACCACCTATGTGAACGCCTCGGGCCTGCCCGACAGCCGGCAGATCACCACGGTGCGCGACCAGGCCAAGCTCGGCATCGCCATCTACGAGCATTTCCCGAAATACTATGCCTACTTCCAGACCAAGAGCTTCAGCTACGCCCGCCGTACCTACGGCAACCACAACAACCTGTTGGGCAAGAACGGCATCGACGGCATCAAGACCGGCTATACCGGTGCGGCCGGCTATAACCTGCTGACCGCCGCCCGGACCGACGGCAAGCACATCGTCGTGGTCGGCTTCGGCTTTGCCTCGGGCGCCAAGCGCGACGCGACGGTCCGCGACCTGGTCAAGAAATACCTCCCCACCGCCCGCGCCGGCGACTACCTCGAAGCCGCGCTGATCCCCAAGCCCGGCCGCAAGGGCACCAGCGTCGCCCCGATCACCTCGGACGACGCCGTGCAGGTCGCCTCGACCGATCCCATCATGCCGATGCCGGCGCCCGAGTTCCGCGCCGGCGGCGAAGGCACCGACGATGCGGAGGAGGCTCCGGCCGATCCGCAGATCGGCATCGGCGATATCGACACGGTCGACGACACCACTGTCGCGAGCCTCGCACCGATGCCGGTGGAGCGCCCGCTGGACCTCGGCATGCCGCCGGCCGTGGACGCGATCGAACAGACCGCCCCGACCAAGCGCAAGCGCCTCGACCAGGTGGTCGGCACCTTCACGCAGAGCTATTCGCTGGGCGCCGCCCCGGCCCCGCTCGGCCAGACCCTGCCCTCCGCGCCCCTGGTGCCGCCGGTCGGCATTGGCGACGAGGGCCAGCCGGTCGACCTGATGACCTCGGGCTCGATCGACCAGACCGCGCAGGTCGCATCGGTCGAGCAGCCGATCCCCTCGGCCCTGCCCGCCACCGGCTGGGTGGTCCAGCTGGGCGCCGCGCCGACCGAGGACGGCGCCAACGGGCTGCTCAAATCGGCCGGCTCCAAGATCAAGTCGCTCGCCCGGCTCGATGGCTTCGTGCAGCGCTTCGACAAGGACGGCCAGACCTATTTCCGCGCCCGCTTCGGCGGCTTCTCCGGGCAGGACGCGGCCAACGACATGTGCAAGCAATTGAAGCAAGCAAAGATGAGCTGCCTCGCGATGCAAAGTTAGTTTCTAATGGTCGCGTGCTCGAACCGGAAAAGTGGCTTCCACTTTTCCTGAGCACGCTCCAGCACGACGATGTAGCCGTACAGAGAAGCGCGTTTGTGGCCTGTGTTTGGAGTAGCCCAAATGAGCGAAATGACTAGCCTCACCGAACTCGCCCGCTTTCTTGGGCAGTCGAGCCTGACCAGCGAGGATGCGGGGGCAAGCCGCAGGGCGGTCAATGACATCGTCAGCCGGATCTATCGTCCGCCCGTGCGCCAGAAGGTCTCCGACCTGTTGGCCGTGGTGCTGACGCTGTCGGCCCGCACAAGGCGCATGCTGCTGCCGGCGGTGGAAGTCGAGCTCGACGTGTTCGGCCCAGGCGGCCAGCGCGCCGTGCGACTGGCATTGCCGCCACCGAACGCGGCCAACAGCTAGCAACCAACGAGCTAACGGTCGGCTCGCCTCGCTCCAGCATCGGGCGGGCGCCCTCAGCAGTGACATCGCGTAAACGGCTACTCTGATGGCGAAGTCGGCACTGACATCCTCCCCCTGGTGGGGGAGGATAGCGGCGCTAGGGCCGCAGGCCCGTAGCAAGCTTGGTGAGGGGGTGTTTGCTGTCAGTCGGCACCCTCCCAAACCCGCAGTCAGTTCTCCCCTATCGCGCAGCGATGGGGGAGGTGGCACGCGACGTCGGCGGTTGGCCGAACGAGCCCGTTCGGGATCGTTCGGCCAGAGCGCAAAAGAGCTATGACGGAGGGGGTGGCCACAGGAGTGA